>JAKAUB010000041.1 GCA_021827845.1 Acidobacteriota bacterium
CAGGCAGGCAATGGAGGCGCCATAGAACGGCACGCGATCCATAAAGTCGACAAATGCCTGCTCGACGTCCTCCATATCGCGGTAGCAGTCCATATGCTCCCGGTCAATGTTCGTAACGATGGCAAGGATCGGCGAGAGCTTGAGAAAGGATCGGTCGCTCTCATCGGCCTCGGCCACCAGGTACTGCGAGCGCCCCAGCCGTGCGCTGGAGCCCATGGCCTCCACTCGGCCGCCGACGACGACGGTCGGATCGAGGCCACCGGCTGCCAGGACGGAGGCGACCATCGATGTGGTGGTGGTTTTACCATGCATGCCGGCGATGGCCACACCGTACTTCAGGCGCATCAGCTCGGCCAGCATCTCCGCGCGCTGGATCACAGGGATGCCACGCGCGCGGGCGGCAGCCACCTCAGGATTCTGCGAGGAAAGCGCAGACGTGGTCACGACGACATCCGCATCCTGCACGTTCTCCGCGGCGTGGCCCTCAAAGATGACCGCGCCCAGACCGGCCAGGCGTCGCGTGACAGGGGATAGTTTCAGGTCGGAACCCGACACGCGGTGCCCTAAGGTCAATAGAATCTCTGCGATCCCGCTCATACCGATACCGCCGATGCCAATAAAATGGACGCGTTGCGAGCGGATAAACATCGATAGAGTGACCTTGCCGGTGAATTGGTTTCTAATCTTTAGACTAGCAGTGGCAGAACGGTGGAAATTGTGGCTGGAATGCGGCAAATCCCAGGCGAAAATCGGACACGAAAGCTGGCGGGAACGCGCAACTTTCCCCGGCCAAAGCCGTTCTACTCATGTGAGAGTCTGGAGATGCAGTCCGCAGGACACCAGCGGCGCACCTGGAACTCTCCGGGAACCTGTCCTCCCAAGCCACAGACCACCGTGGATAGCGACGAGGACAGGGTTTAAGGAAGGTACCCAATGCGTACCCTTCGCTCCCTGATCGTAGCGGGACTCGCCGGTTCGATCATGCTTGCGCCCGCATTTGCACAGAATCAGCAGGATCAGATTCCACCCACAGACCAGCCGGTGCAGACGGTGCCGAACGACGGCTCGCAGCAGGGCTATTCCAACCAGCCGGGAACCTCCGAGCAGCAGCCGTATACCAACGATCCGTCGTACAACCAGAACAACCAGGGTTACGCCGATCAGAATAATCAGGGATACGATAACCAGAACAATCAGGGGTATGCAGATCAGAACAATCAGCAGCAGGAGCAGCGCAATCCTACGGTGACGAGCGATGACGCACCGCCGCCGTTTCCAGTGGATGCGTATGAAGAGCCTCCAATCCCCGGTGATGGCTACGAGTGGACGCCGGGCTACTGGGCGTGGGATGGCGGCTGGGTCTGGGTTCCTGGAACGTGGGTTTATCCCCCGTATGTGGGCGCCCTTTGGACCCCTGGATATTGGGGCTGGGGCGGCGGCTTCTGGGGATGGTACCCCGGCTACTGGGGCTTCAGCGTGGGCTGGTATGGTGGCATCTTCTACGGCGGCGGCTACTTTGGGCGCGGCTTCTGCGGCGGCTACTGGAACCGTGGTGCCTACTGGAATAACCGCAACGTCGTGAACATCAACAACGTGAATATCCGCAATACCTATAACGGCCAGCGTGGCCCGAACGGCTACGGCCCCAACCAGTTCCGCAATGCAAGCTACACCCACGGGGTTGGCTTGAACCGCGTCGGAGCGACCGGCCGTGCAAACCATGGCCTGATGAATGAGAGTGTGGCACGGGCGCAGGCATACCATGGCGGACGGGTGAACCCCAGCCGCGTTGGCAATGGCATGCGGAGCGTAGCGGCTAACCATGCCTTCAGCAATCGGAACACCATGGCCAATCGGAATACCATGGCCAACCGCGGTACGATGAACACGAATCGGACCGGCAGCTTTGGAAACACGGGCAATCGCGGCGTGGGCGCCACAAACCGTAGCAGCTACAACTCCGGGATTACGCGCTCCTATAACGTTCCGCGCACGACCACAGCCAACCGCGGATTTGGCGGCAACTACAGCGGCCGCAGCTACGGTGGCTCCGGTATCACCCGCGCCTATGACCTGCCACGCAACTCGGTCTCCAGCCGTGGCTTTGGTGGCAGCTATGGTGGATATAACCGGGGCGGCAGCTACGGTGGTTCACGCGGCAGCTTCGGCGGCGGTGGATACCGCGGCGGAGGCTTCGGCGGATCGCGCGGTGGTAGCTTCGGCGGGTTCCACGGTGGCGGTGGTGGATTCCACGGTGGCGGCTTCGGTGGCGGAGGCTTCCACGGCGGCGGCGGTGGATTCCACGGCGGCGGTGGTGGACGCCGTTAGTCCTTCGAACGATGCACAACAGCCCGGCTCATCGGCCGGGCTGTTCTTTTTGAATCATGGCCGCAATGGTTTCAGCGGCAAGCGGGTGCGCCATGGTTCGCGCCCGCCGGGCCATCTCCTGTAACCGGGAGCGATCTCCAAGCAGGCCAGTGAGAGCGTGCAACAGGTTCTCTGCATTCAGCTCGGCCTCCCGCAGCAGGATGGCAGCGCCGGCGCGGACAAACGCCTCCGCATTTTTTGTCTGATGGTCGTCGGCGGCGCGCGGGAACGGGATCAGCACGGAGGGCTTGCCGGCTGCGGCCAGCTCCGCCACTGTGGTGGCCCCGCTGCGGCACAGGATGACGGACGCCGCCGCAAAGGCAGCCGGCATGTCGTCGAGAAATGGAGCCACCTGCCAGCGGCCAGCCAGCGCCGCATCTCCGCCGACGCTTTCCGCATACGCGCGCTGGGTCTCTTCGAAATTGCCGGCGCCGGCCTGATGCAGAATCGTCAGTCCGGGAATCGCATCCAGCAGCGCCCCCGCGATCTGTGGCATGGAGCGATTTAGCGCGCGGCTGCCCTGGCTGCCGCCAAAGATTAAAAGATTCGGCGGCGCATCCGGCGAGAGCTCCGGCAGCGCGAAAAACTCCGGCCGCACCGGGACGCCGGTTACCTGGGGATTGCGGAAATAGTGGGCGCTCTCGGCGAAATTGATGGCGGCCGCAGTCACTCGGCGGCCGGCCCAGCGATTGGCCAGCCCCGGAATTGCGTTGGGCTCATAGGTGATCAGTGGCGTGCGGGTCAGAATCGCAGCCGCCATTGCAGGCCCGGAAGCGTAGCCGCCCACGCTGAAGACGGCATGCGGCCGGAACTGACGCAGAATCCCGACACACTGCAGGATGCCGATCGGGAGCCGGGCGAGCGTCGCGATCTGGCGGCGCAGACCCGCCTGATTCAACTGGCCCACCTGCACCAGGTCCAGCGGATACCCGGCAGCGGGCACCAGACGCGTTTCCATCCCGCGCGCGGTACCGATGAAGCGAAGCGATGCGTTGGACTGCTCGCGCAACACGCGCGCCACGGCCAGCGCCGGAATCACATGCCCCCCGGAGCCACCGCCGGCAATGACTACGCGGAGTGAATCGCTCATGCGGTTAGTCAGTCTCGCGGGTGATGTTGAGCAGCACGCCCATGCTGAGCAGGGTGACAAACAGCGACGTGCCCCCGGCCGAGATGAACGGCAGCGCAATTCCCTTGGTGGGCACCAGCGCCAGCACCACGCTGATATTGAAGAACGCCTGAATGAGGATCGTTGCCGTGATGCCGAAGGCGAGGAAGCGGGCAAAGGGGTCCGTCGAGCGCAGCGCCGCCCGAAGGCCGCGCCACGCCAGTGCCAGAAACAGCGCCAGCACCAGCAGCGTGCCGATCAGGCCCAACTCCTCGGCAAGGTTGGCGAAGATGAAGTCTGTCTGCGGCTCCGGCAAATAGAAGAGCTTCTGGCGGCCTTCCATCAGGCCAACGCCATGGATTCCCCCGGCGCCCACCGCGATCAACGACTGCAGAATGTGGAAACCCGTGCCACGCGGGTCTTTTTCTGGATTGAGGAACGCGATGAGCCGCGCCCGGCGCCACGCCACGTGAAACAGCATGTAATAGAGCACGGGCGACGCCGCCAGCAGCGCCAGAAACAAATAACGCGCTTTAGCGCCGGCAAGATACAGCATCAGCGCCGTAACAGCCGCGCAGACCATGGCCGTCCCCAGATCGGGCTCCTTCAAAATGAGCGCGATGAAGAGCAGACTCGGCAGCGCCGCCGGCAGCAACGCACGCCGCCAGTCGCCCAGTTGATTCACGCGATCCTGCAGAAACCAGGCCAGAAACAGCACCAGAGTCGGCTTGGCGATCTCCGACGGTTGAAAGCTCAGCGGCCCAAAGCGGATCCAGCGGTGCGTATGGTGTGAGTCATGCATGAAAAAGGCGCTGAGCAAGAGCAGGATCGTCACAGCGACCTGAGAAAAGACGAACGCAGGATTATTGAAGCGGCGGTAGTTGACGCGCATCAGCAGGACCATGCCAATCAACCCGCAGAGCGCCCACCCCGCCTGGCGCAGAACGAAGGTATAGGGGGAGTGGTAGCGCTGGCTGGCCATTACGGCAGAGGCGGAGAACACCATCACAAGACCCAGCAGCACCAGCAACACTGTGATGATGAACAGCCATTTGTCTATACCGACGCGCTTTGCCATGACTCCATACCCTGACGGGCCTGTACCAGCTGCTTGAAGTGACGGCCGCGATGCTCGTAGTTTTCAAACTGATCGAAGCTGGAGCAGGCAGGCGCCAGCAGCACCACCTCGCCGGGACGTGCTGCCTCGGCCGCACGCGCCACGGCGGCATCGAGAGTGCCGCACGGAATCAGCTGCACAGCGGCGGAGATTTGAGCGGCAATTTTATCGGCGGCTGCGCCGATGGTGTAAACGGCGGCAGCGCGCTCCCGCAGGGATGGGATCAGCTCGGTATAGTCGGAGTTTTTATCCTTGCCGCCGAGAATCAGATGGACCCCACCCGAAAAGGCGGCAATGGCCTTGATGGCGGCGTCAACATTCGTGGCTTTGGAGTCGTTATAAAACTCGACGCCACCGATCGTTGCCACCAGCTCGAGACGATGTT
>JAKAUB010000085.1 GCA_021827845.1 Acidobacteriota bacterium
GCCGTCTCGTCCTCATGCGGAAATACGGCGCGCGCCCAGGCTGGAGTGGCGGCTGCAACAATGGTCCAGTTGATGGCGTGCTTCGTAATCAGCTCAATCGCGGGTTTGCTGGCGCGAGACATGGCGGCGTTCGCGCGGCCCACCTTCCCCGCATCCTGGCCGGCGAGCAGTACTGGGTCGCCGCCAGCAATGGCCAGCCGCGCCGCGCCGCTGCGATAGGCATCGGCAATGCCATCCTGCAGCCACGTTGCTACCGTGTCGAAACTGGCGTCGGGCGCATGCTGAAAACGCAGCAACGCAGACTGCTCATCGGAGTAAAGCGTCGTCACCAGAACCGCGCCCGCGCGATAGGCGTGCTCCGTGATGCGACGCACCAGTGGCAGCGCATCGATGGAGGCGGACATCACCAGCTCCTGCCGCGGAGCACCGGGCTCACCCAGCCCCAGGCCGATGCGGACGGCGATCTGGGCCAGTCGGTCAAGCTTTGTTTCAAATTCCGATTGCGTCGCGGGCGCGAGAGGGATGGTTGCGGTCGTCAAACGATTCTCCTTCAGAAATTTATTGCGTGTGCAGCGTCAGCGTGATGGGCAGCGTGCGGGGCGGATTGCAGGCACGGTTATCGCAGGCCTGATAGTGCAGCGTTCCATGCAGAACATGCGTACCCGGCTGCGCCTTGATGTGTGCCAGGATCGAAAAGTCTCCTGTGTAGACATTCAATGCCTCCTGCGGCGCCACGGGAAGGTGAAACTCCTTGCCCGGCGGGTAGTCGATGGCGCCGACCGTCACGCCCGGTGCGGACGCAAAGGTCAACGAAGTGGGAATCAAAAATGAAGAACGCGGATCGTGGGAGTTGATGTGCATCCCCGGATCGACGGAAAAACGGAGCGCCAGCGGCTGATGCGCAGTCAGTGAGAGATTTCCCGGCGATGCCATCTGCACGGACTGCTTACCGGCCGGTTGGCCGAAGCCCAGACCTGCATGGCCCGGCTGCCAGTTTGACTGCGCGGCCGCAGGAAGAACAAAAGCGAGGGCCAGCACGGCCCATTCCATGCGTCGCATCTCAGGCTCCTTTGCTCGCAAGAATCTTCTGAATGTTCGCTTCAATCTCCGCTTTCGAGACGATGCCGCCGACCTCAATGGCCACCTTACCGCTGCGGTCAATGTAGAAGGTGGTCGGTAAATAATCGATGCCGCCGTACGCATGGGCGATGGCGGTATTGCCCATCAGAATGGGGTAGTCCACGCCCATCTTCTGCGCAAAGCTGGCGACGTCTTTCGGCGAGCCGTCATCTTCCGACACGCCCAACACCGTAAAGCCCTGCGGGGCATACTGCTTCTGCAGGTCAATCAGCCAAGGCATCTCCAGCTTGCAGGGGCCGCACCATGTGGCCCAGAAGTTGAGAAGAATCGCCTTGCCTTTGTAGTCGGCGAGGGTGACTGTTTTGCCGTCGGTGGTTTTCAGCGTGAAGTCCGGCGCTGGCTTGCCGCGCAAATCCTTCAGGCCCTGCGCGTCCGGGGAGTTGGGATCGGCGCCTCCAGGCAGCGGCGCGGGCTTGGTGGCGCCTTCCTCGGCGAGCGTCGCCTGCGAGACCGGCGGAGCGTGCATCGACCGGCGAATCTTGTACGCCATAATACCCGCCCAGAGCATGGCGGTGACGGCTGCGATCATGGCGATGACGACGAGTGCACTGCGCTTCATGCAAGCTCCTGTAGGCCGTACATAACCTTCTATTGTAGCGGCAGGGCGAGCAGCAGCGGAGCAGCGCGCCTATCGCGCGCGCAGCAGACGGGTGGGCAAAAGAATAAGCGCAGCCACCAGACCCAGAGCGCCGTGGACGGCGATGCCCAGCAGGCGGAACGGCAGCAGGATCAGCCAGACCAGGGGATACAAAATCAGCGCCAGCAAGGCGAGCGGCCAGCACAGCACGAAGAGAAGACACCAGAGAAGAAATTTGAGCACGGCCGCTCCCTTTGTCCGCCGATCAGTTTCGCACGGACCGTGGTATTCCACATGGACGGAGTACGAACTTTGGCGCGGCACGGTTCCAATCATCGGGGTGCGGCCGGGCTCAGGATCGAACAACAACAGCAGATTCCCTGCGGGAATGACAACTCAAAAAGCCAAGGAAATTCTGCGCGGATCCACACGGGCTCTCCTTGGTTCGAGCCCTTCTGGTTCGAGGCAAATGTTTGGTTCTGACGCTGGCTTCCCGATGACCGCAACTTATTTTCGCTGCTATCCGCAACTTCTTCACACTGCCACCGTTAGCAACCTGCGGAACAAGCATTAAAAAATCCAAACCAAGCGGGCTTCATAAATGTCTTGCTCATCTCGCCGGCGTTCTCGCTGGAAGGTCTTACTGTCTCTTTTCAGCGCCTGGGGATTGTTGTCTGGAGTCATGGGATGCAGCAGCACTGGAGGCTCTGCCAGCCAAAGTTTGCAAAACACTCTTCCTCCGCAAGCATCCAGCAAGGTCCAGCACATCGTGGTGATCGTGCAGGAAAACCGGAGCTTCGACAACCTCTTTTACGGTTTCCCCGGTGCAAACACGGCCACAGTCGCGCAGCTTTCCAACGGCAGTACCCTTGCCCTACAGCCGCTGCCCTTTGAAAGCGGCTACGATCTAGGCCACGGTATGCAAGATTTCCTTACAGACTGGAACTCTGGCAAGATGAACGGTTTTGATATCGATGGCGGTCCGAACGCTGAGTGCTACGGACCTATTGGGTCGTGCCCTGCCAGTATTCCCGTAAACGCGGAATTCAGCTATGTCGAACACTCCGAGACGGCGCCTTATTTTGCCATGGCTAGCAATTATGTGCTTGCAGATAATTTTTTCACTTCTCAGATCGACTCAAGCTACGACGCGCATCTGTTTCTGGTTGCAGCCAAATCGCACATCGTCAATAATCCAACAAACTTTCCGTGGGGCTGCGATGCTCCCTCGGGAACTACCGTATCGACAATGCTGCCGAACCGCATCGTTGGTCCGGGAATCTTTCCCTGCTACGACGATGCAACTCTGGGTGATGAACTGGACGCCAAGGGGCTGGACTGGAGATTTTATGCACCAGCCATCGGGGGCGACCTGGGGGAAATCTGGTCGTCCTACGATTCTTATTCGAAGATTCGATATGGCAGCGACTGGACGTCCAAGGTTGTGTCCCCAGAAACGCAGGTGCTGACGGATGTGGAGAGAGGATACCTCGCCCCTGTGACCTGGGTAGTTCCAGATCTCGCCAACTCCGATCATCCGGGAAATGGAAGCGCAACGGGGCCGTCCTGGGTCACGTCGATCGTGAATACGATCGGTCAGAGTCCTTTTTGGAACTCCACGGCAATCATCATTTACTGGGACGATTGGGGAGGGTTTTATGACCACGTACCTCCGCCGCAACTGGATACATGGGGCTTGGGCGTTCGCGTGCCGATGATGGTGATCTCTCCCTATGCGAAGCGCGGCTACATCTCGCATGTCCAGTACGAGAGCACGAGCGTGGCGAAATTCATAGAGTCCATATTTGGCTTGCCGACATTGGGCGTTGCGGATGCGCGCGCCAACAATCTGGACGATTGCTTCGATTTCACCCAGCAGCCCAGCCCGTTCACGCCCTTTTACCAGAAATTCCCGACAGAACACTTTATCTACGAGAAGCCATCAAACCGGCCCCCCGATACGGATTGAAGAGCATTAGCCCCGAAAGATCGAATTCAATAAGCCCGTCTCTCCGCATTTCTACGGATTCGCCGGCATAGAGGAGTCATCGAAAACCATGTTCGATCCGCGGTTTACCCATGCAACCGTCTTTCGCACGACAGCCATGGGCATTGCCCTTGCGTTCATGCTGTTGCTGTCTTGCGGGCCGATGCCCGCCCAAACTTCCGGTTCCGCAGGCCAGGGACTTTTACAACATCTGACCTTCCGCGGGAGCGGAGGGCTCACCACGCCCGTGGGCAGGACTGGCGGCATCATGAATCAAGGATGGAACGTGGGGCTGGGGCCCGGGTATCAGTGGAACCGAAAGTTCGGCATTTTTCTGGATTGGCAGTTCAGCCGCGCCGAAATTGGAAACAACGTACTGCAGTACGACCTGCTGTCCAGCGGGTCATATCACTTGTGGACGGTGACCGCAAACCCAACCTACACCTACTGGCACCACGGCAGGTTCAGCGGCTATGCGACAGGCGGGGGAGGATTTTCCCGCATCCTCACCACCTACAACGGACCCGGGCAGAACGGACAGTGTTATCTGCTATGCACTTGCTACAACAACTGCAACACCGCCACGGCGCAAAAAGGGTTTACGCTTTACCACTACTCCAGCAACCAGCCGATGGTGGACATTGGTCCAGGATTCACCATGCAGATTTCACCGAAGCATCGTTACAAGCTGTATGCAGAGGCCCGCTATGAAGATTTGTTTGCGGACTCCAGTTATCCTCCGTTCAAACATGTCCAGATTGTGCCGTTGAGTCTTGGGGTTTCGTGGTGACACGGATGCACCTCCACGACAGTGCGATGGAAAAACGGACTTAGAGCGCGCGAAGCATGCGGCCGGGCAGAAGAATAAGCGCAGCGACCAGACCCAGAGCGTCGTGGATGGCGATGCCCAGCAGGCGGTGTGGCACGGCGGTTTCTATCGTCGGGGTGCAACCGGGCTCGGGAACGAATAAGCGGCAGCAGATTCCCTGCAGAGATGACAACAAGAGAAGCCAAGGAAATCCTGCCGGGGGTCCGCACCTGCTTTGCTGGCGCGGGCGCAGAATGCGATATTGTCGATGGCGAGGGCGCTGCCGGTTGGGCAGCGTACGGTTGGCATGGATCTGTCTATCCTTGAAACGGAAATGAGCAGTCTGCGATGACGCAAAAGACCGTAGACCCGGCGGCGCTGGTGCGCATTGAGGCCGAGGCGCTGCATGCGCTGGCCGACCGGCTGGCCGGCCCGATGGCCGCAGACTTTGCCCGGGCGG
>JAKAUB010000257.1:0-2550 GCA_021827845.1 Acidobacteriota bacterium
ATCAGCGAGATGCTGATGGTGAAGACCGTTGGGCCGATCTCGCCCGCTCCGCGTAACGCGGCGGCAATCGGTGCCATGCCCATCTCCAGATAGCGGGAGATGTTTTCCATCACCACGATTGCGTCGTCCACCACAAAGCCGGTGGCGATGGTGAGGGCCATGAGCGACAGATTGTCCAGGCTGTAGCCGAAGAGGTACATCACGGCAAAGGTCCCGATCAGCGAGACTGGCACCGCCACGCTGGGAATCAGCGTCGCGCGCACATTGCGCAGGAAAAGGAAGACGACCAGAATGACGAGGATGACCGAGATGATGAGTGTCTGCTCGACATTATTGAGCGAGGCGCGAATCGTCGTCGTGCGATCCAGCACCAGATTGATGTTGATGCCGCTCGGCAGAATGGAGCGCAGAAATGGAATCTGGCTGCGAATCGCATCGTTGGTCTGAATGATGTTCGCGCCCGGCTGGCGGAAGATGATGATCGTGACCGAGGGAGTCCCGTTCATATATCCGGCAGAGCGAATGTTCTGGACCGAATCGGTGACCGACGCTACATCCTCCAGCCGCACCGCCAGCCCATTGTGATATCCGACGATCAGCGGCCGGTACGACGCGGCATGAGAGATTTGATCGTTGTCCAGAATGTCGGCCGTGATGGTGTTCCCGGCGATCTGTCCCCGCGCCAGGTCGGAGTTCTGGAGGCTCAATACGGCACTGATGTGCGACAGCGTAATACCGTAGCTATTCAGTTGTGCGGGGCGTACATCCACACGGACTGCGGGCAGAGAGGCGCCGCTGACGTACACCTGACCTACGCCCTGAATCTGCGAGAGCTTCTGCGCGAGAATTGTGGACGCTTCGTCGTATAACTTGCCGCGCGGGTACTTGTCGGATGTAAGGCTCAGCACCAGAATCGGCGCGTCGGCGGGGTTCAGCAAACGATAGGTCGGGTTCCCCGGCAGGTTTGCGGGTAGATAGGTGCGGGCGGCATTTATGGCTGCTTCTACGTCGCGCGCTGCGCCATAAATGTTGCGGTTGAGGTCAAACTGAAGCGTAACGGCGGACTGGCCCAGGGAGCTGGTCGAGGTCATCTCCGTGACTCCAGCAATGTGGCCAAGCTGGCGCTCGAGCGGCGTGGCCACGGTCGCTGCCATGATTTCAGCGCTGGCGCCCGGGAGTGCCGCGGAAACGGAGATGGTGGGAAAGTCCACCTGCGGCAGCGGCGAAACCGGAAGCATGACGAACGCAACCGCGCCTGCCAGTGCGATCGCAATCGTCAGCAGCGTAGTGGCGACCGGGCGCAGAATAAAGGGCCGAGCGATATTCACGCCGTGGCCTCGGGCTGCGGACTGTTGCCCGTATTCGGCAGGCTGGGCTTGCGGTGAAAGCGCCGCGCGAGATTGTCAAAGAAGATGTAGATGACCGGCGTGGTGTAGAGCGTGAGCACCTGGCTGAGCAGCAGGCCGCCGACCATCGCAATGCCGAGCGGGCGGCGCAGCTCCGAACCGATGCCGGTGCCGAACGCCAGCGGAATGCCGCCGAGAAGCGCCGCCATCGTCGTCATCATGATCGGCCGAAAACGCAGCAGCGACGCCTCGTAGATGGCGTCGGTCGCGGTTTTGCCGCGTTCCCGCTCGGCTTCCAGGGCAAAGTCCACCATCATGATGCCGTTCTTCTTCACAATGCCGATCAGCAGAATGATGCCGATGATAGCGACAACACTCAGCGCCTGGTGAAACAGCATCAGCGCCAGCAGAGCGCCGACACCCGCAGAGGGCAGCGTGGAAAGAATGGTGATGGGATGGATAAAGCTCTCATAGAGCACGCCCAACACGATGTACACGGTGATCAAGGCCCCGAGAATCAGCAGCGCTTCGTTGGAGAGGGAGCCTTCAAACGCTGCCGCCGTGCCTTCAAACTCACCCCGCAGCGAGGGAGGAAAGTTCATCTGAGCAGCGGCCTTCTGGATGGCCGTGATGGCTCCGCCCAGTGCCGCGTCAGGAGCCAGGTTGAAGGAGATCGTCACCGCCGGAAACTGACCCTGGTGATTGATCGAGAGCGGCGCGGTCGTCTCCGAGAAGTGTGTGAATGCGCTGAGCGGGACTGCGTTGCTGAGAGTGGTGACCGTCGTCGTGTTGGGCGAGCTGGTGGCGGGCGCCGTGATCGGCTGCGCGTTCAATACGTTGGTCGGCGCCGTGAGAACGCCGGACGACGGCGTGTAAAGGACGCCGGTGGTGATTGCGTTGGAGCCTGCGGAGGCAGAGGCTGTTGCAGCGTAGGAGGCTGCGGCGCCGGGGCCGGAGGCTGAGGCCGACGCACTTGACTGAATATAGATTTTGTTCAGCTTGTTCGGATCCAGCGCGAACTGCGGCTGCGCTTCCAGTACAACGTGATACTGGTTGAGCTGCGTGTACATCGTATTAATCTGGCGCTGGCCAAAGTTGTCATAGAGCGCGTTGTCGATGGTTGCCGGCGCGATGCCGAACCGCGAAGCGGTTACGCGATCGATGGCGAGGCTGACCGCCAGCCCGTTCGTCTGCTGATCGGTGG
>JAKAUB010000257.1:2835-4969 GCA_021827845.1 Acidobacteriota bacterium
CGTCCGCACCGATAAACGAGGACAGGCTTTCGACAGCCGGGTCTTTGAGAATCTCGCGCGCCAGCGCCTCCTGCTTTTTCTTCATCGCAGCAAAGGAGACGCTCTCCGAGGCCTGCGAAATGCCCTGGATGACGCCGGTATCCTGCACCGGGAAAAATTCTTTTGGGATCGCGATGTATAGCAGGATCGTCAGGACAAAAGTACCGGCCGCGATGAGCAGCGTTGCCGTCTGAAACCGGAGCACGAAGCGCAGTGTGCGCCCGTAGAACGCAATCATCTGCTCAAAGACGCGCTCGGAGGCGCGATAAAAGCGTCCCTGCTGCGATTCAGGCGTGTGCTTGAGAATGCGCGAGGACATCATCGGCGTCAGGGTGAGGGATACGACTGCCGAAATAATGATGGTGACGGCAAGCGTGACGGCAAACTCGCGGAACAGCCGGCCCACGACGCCGCCCATAAACAGCAGTGGGATCAGCACCGCAATCAGCGAAACGGTCAGCGAGAGAATCGTGAAGCCGATCTGCTCCGCGCCCACGAGCGCGGCCTGCATCGGGGACATGCCCTCTTCGATATAGCGCGAAATGTTCTCGATCATCACGATTGCGTCGTCTACGACGAAGCCGGTCGAGATGGTAAGCGCCATAAGCGAAAGATTGTCCAGGCTGTACCCGAGCGCATACATCGCGGCGAACGTGCCCACGATAGAGAGCGGCACCGCGACGCTCGGGATAATGGTTGCCGACAGGCTGCGCAGAAACAGAAAGATAACCAGGACGACGAGGACGATGGTTAGGATCAGTTCGAATTCAACGTCATCGACCGACGCCTGGATGCTGGTCGTTAAATCCGTAAGCGTGGTGATGCGGATGCTGGCGGGCAGCGATGCACTGAGCTGAGGCAGCAGCTTTTGGATGCTGCGCACAACGGTGATGGTGTTGGCGCCGGGCTGGCGCTGCACATTCAGGATGACCGCGGGCGTTTCGTTCATCCACGCGGCCTGATGCGCGTCTTCAACGCCATTGAAGACTTTGGCAACGTCGGAGAGGAACACGGGTGCGTTGTTCCGATAGGCGACGACGATGTCCTTGTAATCCCCCGCCGTGACTAACTGATCGTTGGCGTCGATCTGATAATCCTTGCTGGGCCCGTCGAAGTTCCCCTTGGCCGCATTCACGCTGGCCGCCGTCAGGGCTGTGCGCAGCGCCTCCATGTCGATGCCGTAGGAGGAAAGCGCTGCCGGGTTGGCCTGGATGCGGACGGCCGGCTTCTGCCCGCCACTGATGCTGACGAGGCCGACCCCGCTGAGCTGAGAAATCTTCGGCGCCAGCCGCGTGTCCACCATGTCCTCCACCTGCGGCAGCGGAATGGAGTCGGACGTAATGGCCAGCGTCAGCACGGGGGCATCGGCAGGATTGGTCTTGTTGTAGATCGGGGGCGCGGGCAGGTCAGAGGGCAGAAACGTCTGCGCCGCGTTGATGGCAGACTGCACTTCCTCTTCTGCAATGTCGATGCCCAGGCTAAGGTCAAACTGCAGCACGACCACCGACGTTCCGCCGGAGCTGGTGGAGGTCATCTGACTCAGCCCCTGCATCTGCCCAAACTGACGTTCGAGCGGCGCCGTGACCAACGGTGGTCGCCATTACGTCCGGGCTGGCGCCGGGATAGAAGGTGACCACCTGGATTGTCGGATAGTCCACCTGCGGCAGGGCGGAGATGGGAAGCTGCGTAAACGCAACAAACCCCACCAGCAGAATTGCGGCCATCAACAGGGACGTGGCGACGGGCCGCAGGATAAATGGCCGCGACGGATTCACGGAGCGTTCGACTCCGGCGTGCTCGACGGTCGCAGGCTGCGGTGCGGAACGACGCGAACCTTTGCGCCGTCCTGCAGTTTTTCAAAGCTGCTGTCGGCCACCACATCGCCGGGATTCAGCCCATCGACCACGGTAATGCCGTTGTCCGTAACGACAGTCTTCACGTTTTGCTGGTGGGCGACGCCGTTTCGGATCACATAGACAAACGATGTATCGCCGTTCTGCTGAATGGCGTCATTGGCCACCAGCGTCCTATTGGTCAGCGTCTTTAGCAGCAGCCGCGCGTTCACAAACAGGTTGGGAAACAAGGCATTATTCTT
>JAKAUB010000246.1 GCA_021827845.1 Acidobacteriota bacterium
TGGTGCCATGGGATGCAGGCGCCTCGCGGAACGAGGGCGTGTTTCACATCTGTGGGGAGAGCTGCGCGACCAAGGCGCTGGAGCGGTTTATGTCCAGCGGTTCGCTCACCCAGGAGGTCTCGCGCGCCGCGGCGCGGGTGTGAGCGGATCGCGGCAACAGGACGCGTTACATCACGAGCGCGAGTTTTTCCAGCTCCTGCTGCATGGAATCAATGGAGTGGCCGGTCTTGTCAAAGCGAACCACGGCGTCGCGTGCGCTCTGCCGGGAGACGCCATACCCGCGGCCAGCCAGAAAACTGCTGATGAGGTCCGCCGCCTGCCAGCTGTCGACGCCATTCTGCAGCAGACTTTCGCGGAGCTCCTGCAACTCCACGGCAGGAAACTTCTCGACCTGATTCCGCAGTTCCATTCGATATTTTCCTTTCCGTACTTCTGTAGAGATCCGGCCCGCTATGGAGTGAGACACCATATAGGACGGATTTGTTGCTGCGAGGTTTCAGAGATTCCATCCCTTTATGCCACGGCGAAAATATTCCATCTTCTCACTGTACGCAGGACATTGATCCCCGGATTGTTTTTCGGCGGTTGCGTCGGAGTCTTCGAGGAACTTTAGTGATCCGTGGCAGGGTACCAATGGGCGAACGTACCGATTCAGTACCATAAAGAAGACTTATGAGCGACGAGACCTCATCCAGAATTCTTGACGGTGTGCGCATCGGCGCTGCGATCCAGGCGGAAGTGGCTGCCGACATTCAGGCACTGGCTACGCGGGGCATCCGCCCCGGACTGGCCGTGGTGCTGGTGGGCGACAATCCAGCCTCGCAGGTCTATGTGCGCAACAAGGTGAAGACGAGCGCGGCGCTGGGGATTGCCAGTGAGCAGATCACGCCCGACCCGGCGATTGCGACCGAGGGACTGCTTGAGATTGTGCACGGGCTGAACGCGCGCGAGGACATCGACGGCATTCTGGTGCAGCTGCCTTTGCCGCGGCAGGTGGATGCGCGGCGGCTGCTGGAGGCGGTATCGCCGGAAAAAGACGTGGACGGCTTTCATCCGCTGAATGTGGGTCGGCTGCAGATTGGAGCGCCGGCGCTGGCGCCGTGCACCCCGGCGGGCGTGATTGAGATACTGCGCCGTTCCGGCATTGCGATGGCCGGGGCCAACGCGGTGGTGGTGGGGCGCAGCGATATTGTGGGCAAGCCGATGGCTGCGCTGCTGCTGCGCGAGAACGCCACGGTCACGATCTGTCATAGCCGCACGCGGAACCTTGGCGAGGTGTGCCGGACGGCGGACATCCTAGTGGCTGCTATCGGCAGGCCAGGGATGATTGGCCCCGATATGGTGCGGGAGGGCGCGGTGCTGGTGGATGTGGGGATGAACCGTGTGACCAGCCCGGAGCAGTTTGTGCAGTTTTTTGCCGGGGATGTAAAACGCGAGGCGGCATTTGCGAAGAACGGTTCAGTGCTGATGGGCGACATCGACCCACACGCGTTTGCCAAGGCCAGCTATTACACGCCGGTGCCTGGCGGCGTGGGGCCGCTGACCATTGCGATGTTGATGGCCAACACCGTGCGCGCCGCCAGGCTGCGCCGCGGACTGCCCGTCGCCTGACAAGGACAGATAACAGAATGCTGCGCGTAGGACTGACCGGCGGGCTGGGCAGCGGCAAGAGCACTGTCGCCGCGTTGTTTGCTGCGTGCGGCGCCTATGTGCTGAGCGCCGACGCTATTGGCCGCGAGATGATGCAGCCAGGCCAGCCAGTGTATGCGGCGATTCTGGAAGCGTTTGCCGGCGAGCCGGATGCGCCTCCGCTCACGTTGCCGGGCGGCGGCTTAGACCGGGCGGCGCTGGCCCGCTATGTGTTTGCGACCGGCCGCATCGGCGCACTGAATCGCATCGTTCATCCAGCAGTGGTTGCCGAGCAGCAGCGGCGCATGGCGGCGATTGCGGCCGCCGATCCTGACGCGCTGGTGGTGGTGGAGTCCGCGCTGATCTTTGAGGCGGAGCAGGAAGGCAGCGTGCCGGGCTTTCACGAGCGGTTCGACCGGCTGATTCTGGTGACGGCGCCGGAGGAGACGCGCATCGGGCGATTCCTCGCGCGGGTGAGCGGCGGGCGCGTGTTGACTGGAGAAGAGCGCACGCTGCTAGAGCAGGACGCCAGGCGCCGGATTGCCGCGCAGATTCCCGATGCGCAGAAGATCCCGTTCTGCGACTTCGTGATTGAAAACTCCGGGTCGGCGGATGAGCTGAAGCAGCAGGTGGAGCGCGTCTGCGCGGCCCTTAAAGCGGGATAGGCAATCTCGTCATTCCGAGCGAAGCGAAGAATCCGAGTGTTGGCTTTTCTTCGCAATTCGAATGCAATTCGCTACGCTCAGAATGACATCCGGTGATGCACAGGCCACTTTCTACGAGCCGACAAAATGGGCTAATCCTCGTCGCCTCCGCCGGGCAGGTCTGCCGGATGCTGGCTGGGATTGATCGCCGGCTGGTGCGCGGCGCGAAGTGCCTGGTTGGCAGCATGCAGGGCACCCGTTTTGAATTGCTCCCAATGCTGTACGGCGGCTGCAATCTGCGGCGTCAATTGCTGCAGCGCTTGCTGCTGCGCAGCCGTCGGTGCCGCATCGGCCTGGCCGAGTTGCTGATAGAGAGCGATGCTTCCCTCCGCCAGCGCGTCCATACCGGGTGCTGTGCCGGGTGCGGGCTTTTTGGTACCGTCCAGCAGTTGCTGCACGGCCGCGTAGGCCTGGGTGACGGCTGCTGGTGAGCCATTCGTGGACTTCACCGCCTGCTCCAGCTGCTGCTGCGCACCGTGAGCTTCGAGCGTTGCCTGTGAGATCTGCGTGAGTGCGCCGGCCATCTTTTGCTGTGCGGTAAACATTGCAGACAAGGCGGCAGGTGCGACGTGCACGCGGGGATCAAGCGTCACCGTTAAGGGCGCAGTGCGTGTAACGCCGTCGGCGGTGAGCCGTACGGTGTAGTGGCCCGGCAGCGCCAGGGGGCCTTGTGGCGTTTCTGGCGTGCGGTGGGGAACAGCCGCGATGGGATACGCATAGCGGATGGCTGCGGGCTTGGTGTAGTGCAGATCCCACACGACCCGATGCATGCCGGGCGTCGCAGCCAGCGGATGCGTGATGCGCGGCCAGTAGGGCGGAATCAGATTTGTGCGCAACTCTTCCGGCGTCGGCTCGGTATGCCCTTCGCTGGTGTAGCTGCGGACAACGTGTCCGGCCGCGTCCAGAATGTCAACGCGCACGGTGCCGGAGGTCTGCGCGGGCAGCGCATAGTCAATGACGGCGCCATCCGGCGGATTTTCTCCCGCAGGTTCGTCGGCCGGATATGGCGTGTCCGTGTTGGTGTCGCGGCGGACGCGCACGGCTGCACCGGGCGTAAAGAGATAGGGCTGGCTGTGATCTTTATAAGCCGCCATCTGGCGCAGCGGGCTGATGCCGTCAAGCACCCAGAAGGAACGCCCGTGCGTCGCGACGACCAGATCGTCGCCGTGCACCAGAAGGTCGCGCATGGAGGTATGCGGCAGGTTGTACTCGAGCGGCTGCCAGTGATCGCCGTCATCCATCGAAACCCACACCGCGGTTTCCGTGGCGGCGTAGAGCAGGCCGGGCTGTTTGGAATCGGCGCGGATGGCGTTTACGGGCGCATCTGCGGGAAGATTGGCGGCGATCGACTGCCACGTCTTGCCGCCATCGTGGGTGCGGTAGGCGTAAGGACGCATGTCATCGAGGCGCATGCGGCTGACGGCAACATAGGCCGTGTTGTCGTCGAAGCGCGAGGCATCGATCTGCGCGATCTTGCTCCACGGGGAAATCCCCGGCGGCGTGATGTTTGCCCAGTGCGTGCCACCATCGCGCGTAATCCAGACCAGCCCATCGTCGGTGCCGGCCCAGAGGGTCTGCGTGGTTTTGTAAGAGGCGGCGACGGCGTAGATTGCGCCGCGGCGGCGTGCCTGCTGTGCTGCGGGCAGGGGCTGCAGGGAGGCGGGCTGGCCGGTCTGCTTCTGGGAAAGGTCGGGGCTGATCGTCTGCCATGTCTGGCCGCCATCGCGGGTGGCAAACAGACGGTTGGCGGCGTAGTACATCAGGTGCGGATCGACCGGAGAGAACAGGACCGGCTCCGTGCGGTCGGCGCGGTAGCCCGCCTGCATGGCAGGGATCGGCGTTACGTTCTGCACCTGACCGGTGACGGCGTCGTAGCGCGAGACCTCCGTACGCCCGGCGCCGTAGACGATGTTGGGATGCAGCGGATCGGGCGCGGCATAACCGTACTCGATGATGCCCGCGGGGTGCCAGTTGCGGAAGGTGATCTCGCCGTCGTTGCCGCGCGTCGAGATGCAGACCGAGCCGCTCTCCTGCTGGCCGCCGCAGACTTGATACGGAAATGTGTTGGTTGCCGCGACGTGATAAATCTGCGCCGTCGGCTGGTTGTACCAGGAGCTCCACGTAACGCCGCCGTTCTGTGAGATGGCCGCGCCTTGATCGCTGACCAGCAGAATGACCTTCGGATTGCTGGGATTGATCCAGAGGTTCTGATAATCATCGCCGCCGGGTGCGCCGCGCAGGCTGATCCAGGTTTTGCCGCCATCGGTGGACTTGCAGGTGACGATGCTGGTGCTGTAGACGACGTCAGGATTTTTAGGGTCAGCCAAAGGCACCGGCAGGTCGCCGCCGCCGATTTTCATTGCTGGGCGGGGATCTTCCGTGATGCGTCGCCACGAGGCACCAGCGTCGTCGGAGCGGTAGAAGCCCAGTCCTTTGTCGGACGCGTATCCGCTTTGTTCGGTCGTCGAGATCGTCGCGTACAGCCGGTTGGTATCGGCAGGCGAGACGGTTACGTTGATCTGCACCAGGTTGGCGGGCAGGCCCTTGGTCAGGCGCTTCCAGGTGCTGCCGCCATCGGTGGACTTGAACAGGCCGCCGTGCGTGCCGTCATATTCGTTGCCATCCTCCCA
>JAKAUB010000095.1 GCA_021827845.1 Acidobacteriota bacterium
CCGTACGATCAGGTCCGCCCCAATGCCGCTGGTGCGCTGCCGCGAGTCGTTCAGCATCCCCAGCATGATGGCCGTAACCGACAGGATCATAAGAACTTCAATCGCTACCGCAGTGAGGCTGAGCAGGGAGCGCAAGGGCCGGTGGACCAGGTTGCCGACAACGAGCCGATTCATGAGAAGTACCCCAAAATCTTCCAGTTAGGTGTCTGGTTCAGTATACCGAGCGGCCTCCGAACAGCCTGCCGATCCCCGAAAACTGGCGAGTTTTCCACTTCTCCACCGGTTACTAAGCGGGTACCAAACGGATTACGATGGATGCAAATGGGCACTTTTATGATTTGACGGGCAGGGGAGACGGGATTAGGCTCGAAATACTTCAAAATCAACGTTCCTTAGCCCTGGCAACTGCATTGGTCGCGAATCCTTCATCCCCGGGTGGTTTCGGCGCCGCGCTTCGATCCGAGCGCCAGCGGCGGTCTGTGTCGCTCGATGACATCGCGCAGACCACAAAGGTAACCGTCCGCAATCTGGAAGCGCTCGAGTCCGAGGAGTTCGATCGCATCCCGGGCGGCATCCTCGGTAAGGGCATGGTCCGCAGCTATGTTCGCTTCCTGGGCCTGGACGAAGGCGAGTGGGTCACGCGCTTTCTGACCGCCAGCGGCCGCACCGGCGACGGCGTGTCCGTCAACAGCGCGGAGGTCGCCTCTTTCGCCATCAACGTCTCCAGCCATCGTATTAAGGAGACGCCCGATATCAAGCTGCGCTGGGCCGGAGTTTTCGGCTTGCTGCTGCTGCTCGCCGGGTTTGGCTGGCTGGTCTGGGGCTATGTCCACCAGCGCGCCGTCTCCGCCGCCATGCGCCACACCAACACATCCTCCATCTCAACCCTGGCGCCGGTGCCGGTCCTTCCGGCCACGCTTCGGGTTTTGCTGCCTCCGCGGCAACTCTCCATTCAGTCCTGAAGCATCGCCTTCCATCGCCCGAATCCTGCCATTGGCTGGGAACGCGTAGGGGCGAAATTGCGCGTTTGTTAGCCTGATAAGCAGGGTTTTCTGGGCGATTTCCGTTCGCCCGCGACCTGTACATTCGCTGTCGCTGTTGCCTGGCGACCCGAACGCAGCACCCATTGGAGGGAAGCTTTGCCAACGCGCGACCGTCACTTGTTTACATCCGAGTCCGTCACCGAAGGACATCCGGACAAGATTGCCGACCAGATTTCCGATGCCATTCTGGACGCCTGCCTGGAGCAGGATCCCAACAGCCGCGTCGCCTGCGAAACGCTGACGGCAACCGGCCTGGTCGTCATCGCCGGAGAGATCACGACGCGCGCTTACGTTGACTTTCAGTCCGTGGTGCGTGGCGTCGTCGGCGCCATCGGTTACGACAATGCCGCCTACGGCTTCGACTGCAACACCTGCGCCGTCATCTCGTCGATCAACAAGCAGTCTGGCGACATCGCCCTGGGTGTGGACACCGGCGGCGCCGGCGACCAGGGCATGATGTTCGGCTACGCCACCAACGAGACGCCGGAGCTGATGCCCATGCCCATCTCGCTGGCGCACCAGTTGACACGCCGCCTGTCGGAGGTCCGCAAGAGCGGCCAGCTCTCCTACCTGCGGCCCGACGGCAAAAGCCAGGTCACTGTAGAGTATGACGCCGACGGCCGTCCGGTCCGCGTCGATGCGGTCGTGATCTCCACGCAGCATGCCGAGACAGTTTCGAATGAAGAATTGCGCGCCGATATCCTGAAGCACGTCATTCAGAAGACCATCCCCGCGCACCTGCTGGACGCCGACACCAAATATCACATCAACCCGACCGGCCGCTTCGTCATCGGTGGCCCCATGGGCGACAGCGGCCTGACCGGCCGCAAGATCATCGTGGACACCTACGGTGGCGCGGGCCGTCACGGCGGCGGCGCCTTCAGCGGCAAGGATCCGACAAAGGTGGACCGCTCGGCCGCCTACATGGCGCGGTACATTGCCAAGAACATTGTGGCCGCCGGTCTGGCGTCGCGCTGCGAGGTGCAACTGGCCTACGCCATCGGCGTGGCCCAGCCGGTCAGCGTGCTGGTGGAGACCTTCGGCACCGGAACCATCCCCGCCGCGCAACTGGAAAAGCTGGTACGCGACAACTTCAAGCTGACGCCCAAGGACATCATCGAGACCCTGAAGCTGCGCCGGCCCATCTACCGCAAGACCGCGGCCTATGGACACTTCGGCCGCAACGACAGCGACTTTTCGTGGGAGCAGACGGATAAGGCCGACGCTCTCCGCGAGCAGGCTAAGGGAGCGAAAGAAACAGCAACCGCCCACCGGTAGTTCTGTCTTCGCTTTTTTGCTGTCATTCCCGCAGGGAATCTGCTGTTGCTTTTTTTCTGCTTGCTGTCATTCCCGCAGAGGATCTGCTTCTCAACCCAAAGGCCGGCCCCAACGGGTCGGCCTTTGGGTGTCCGCCAAAATTTCGCTCAACAGACAGAGCTGCCATACGCGATCGCGGCCCAATGAACATCTTTGCGAGATTGCCGTGAACGCAGTTGCCTTCCGTTACGGGAACAGCGTTTCTAGTTACTAAACAGCCGACCCTCAGCTTTAGCCACGTTGGAGGGGTAATCGATAAACTGCGGTTCGTATGGATTTCGGCTTCCGGAACATGGAGTTCGACCAGGACCTGTCTCGTTTGACGCGCGAGGTTGCAGAAGCGACGTTCAAAGGCCCTGGGCCCCGAATGCTCTGTCATTACACCCACGAAGAATCTTCCGAGAAAATAATCTCCACTCGAACACTATGGGCAACCTGTTTGACCGAGCAAAGCGATACTACGGAATTGAAACATGGAATTGCATTGGTGGAAGAGGTTGCGATGGAACTCCTTGATAAGGAGAGCAATCCTTTTGTTCAAGAAGTACTGTCCGGATTAGCCGACTTTATGCAAAGCCGCCGCTCCACGTTGTTCATCACCTGCTTCTGCGACGGCGCCCCATCGCCATTTCACATTGAGAAATATGGATCGGTATGTTTTCGCTTCACTCAACCCCGCGGCGGCCCGCCGCCTCTCACGATGAAATGTACAGGGGGAGAACGTTGGTTCAGTCCAGTTATTTATGGGGAGAGAGATCAGCGGCGAGCCATTGAACATTACCTACCAGCCGCTTCGAAGCTACTCGTGAAACATTCCAAGGGATCATTCCAGCGGGGGCGTTTGGACTGGATGGCGTCGATTCCTCGTAGGGATTTGGGTCTTTGCTTACTGACGATTGTTGCGTCCTTCAAACGTAAAAACTTCTATCGCGACCGCGAATGGCGACTAATCTTTTCGCCGCCACTATCATTATCTAGTTTGGCTCCCGATTTGATTGATGAGACGTTCGCCGCTTTGATCGAAAGCCAGCCGCGGCGGCACCTGTCCCTTCGAAGAGAGCTGACTTTCCCGCCGCCCGATGGTGAATTGTGGCCGCCCCTGTTCGACGGGTCTACACCATATGATGAAGTCATTTACCTGCCCCCTCCCAGTCGACTGGCGAAATTAATCGCCCGGATCAAAGGGCAATGACTCACGGCCTTGCCTATTCGTAACGTGAAGTCGGTGTCGGCGGGTGGCCCAAGTCTGGATTAGGGTGGGCGGGTGGCCCAGGTCTGAATGACGGTGCAAGCTAGATGTGGGCCACCCGCCGTTACGGCCAACCGGGTATACATCGTTGGCCCCTCATAAAATGTTTGACCTGAGCCGAGCTCCCGTTGCGCACCGCCCTTGACCTGCATGATGATCTTGCCCTGCCGGGCATAGACAAACACTTTGGTCAGGCGGCATCTTTGCCTGAATTGATCGGGCTGGCCGCACGCCCTCCGGTCTCGTCCAGCCAGTCAAGAATGACTTTTAAGGCGAGGCCCATGTTACCGATCTGGCAGTGATTCTGGGCCGATTCAGCTTCAGTGAATACCCTTGCGCTGACAGAATGCGCAGCCGTCAATGCCATAAGCTGCTCCGGAAGCATGCCCAATGGCATGTAGTGGTCTTTGCTCCCGGCCATAAGCAGAACATCTTGTGTGACCAGCGAGGACACGTCGTCTGTGCGATATTCTCGCCAGGCTGCAAATACGTCTGCCGGGGCGGAGGTACCCGTGACGCGTTCACCTTGCGAGATGACCCAGTCGGTCAATAAATCCGCCTTGCGGACCGAGGCGACTGCGGCGTTCACCAGCGCAGCCGGCATCTTATCGGAATTGTCTGCGATAACGGACAGCCCGGAAGTTGCAAAGCCCCTGGTGGCCGCAGCAAAGAGGCTGGTGCAGATGTCCATTGCGATCACGCGGCTGACCCTCGGTTCACGAGCAGCGGCGCGCATGACGAGGCACCCGCCGAGGGAGAAACCCATCAAGGTGAAATCCGAAATGCCGAAATGATCCGCGACCGCGGCGACTGGCAGATGCCAATCCTTGGTCATGGGAATGCCCTCGTCCAACGCCGTGCCCTGGCCGGGGCCATCGAAGATTATCGTATCGAGACCGGCATCGCGCAGAGCCAGCGCCGCAGGCAGCCATTCGATGATGTAGCTGTCGTAGCCACCGAAGACGACAATCTTGCCTCGCGGGACAGGCGGCGTAAACCTGTACGCTGAAATCTGTTTTCCCTGGTATGGAACGAGTTGATGATTCTGCGGTGTGACGCCGTTCTGCTCGAGAACGATGTCGTGGAATCGTTGGAAGGCAGGCTTCACCCGCGGATCGTCGGGCGGTAGAAAAAAGATCGCCATCTTGGCGTAGTAGGCGGCGGGCAGGCGACGGTTTGCCGCCAGAGCGCTGTCGCTGAGTGCAAACATCTCACGCGCCCAATCATCGTAATTCTTGATCCGGTTTCCTACGGTCTCCAACTCCTCCAGCATCTCCTTGCCGCCAACCCAGTTCCAGAATCGATTTATTTGGAAGTTCAGCGAGACATTCGGGTGGAAGGAATAATAACCCACGGGAAAAC
>JAKAUB010000084.1 GCA_021827845.1 Acidobacteriota bacterium
CCGTTCTGGGATACGGAGCGGGATTGGGTCAGCGATGAAGCAGGTTCGCACAATCTGTATTGGGAAGACCTGCGGATCACCGGCGGGAAGAACCCGCTAGCGCTCGGCGCCAACAACTCCGGCAAAGGCGTCGGTGGTGGATCCGTGCACTGGGCGGCATTCACACCGCGGCTTCACCCGTCAGATTTTCGTATCTACTCCGAGGATGGCGTCGGCTTCGATTGGCCGATGAGCTATGAGGAGCTGAAGCCTTACTACGAGCAGCTCGAGCTTGAGATGCCGGTCGCGGGCCCCGCGTACTTTCCCTGGGGCCACCCGCACGGCTACGCGTATGGGCCTCACCCGATGGGAGGTGTCGGCAATGCGCTGATCAAAGGCTGCACCGCCTTGGGAATTGGCGTGAGCATCGGCGGGCCGGTGGCCATCCTCTCTGGTTCGCATGGAGACCGGCAGCACTGCATCTACCGCGGCTTTTGCATTCAGGCGTGCAAAGTGGGTGCGAAGGCCAGCACGCTGATCACGCACGTGCCGGATGCGCTGGCGAACGGAGCGGAGATTCGCGATCACTGCATGGTGAGCCGCGTGCACATGGGGCGGGAAAACCGCGTGACGGGCGTCAGCTACTTCGACAAAGAGGGCCGGCAGCGCTTCCAGAAGGCGCGTGCCGTGATTGTTTCTGGCTATGCGATTGAGACGCCACGTCTGCTGCTGAATTCGGCGTGTCCCGGCTATGAAAATGGTTTAGCAAATTCAAGCGGTACGGTAGGCCGCTATCTGATGGCGCAGGCCGGCAACGTGATTCTCGGCCGGTTTGACCAGCCTGTACGAATGTATAAGGCGCCGCCCGCACATTGTCTGACCGAGGAGTTCTACGAGACCGACCCCAAACGTGACTTTGCGCGTGGCTTTGCGATCCAGACCGTCGGTCCGCTGCCCATCGCGTTTGCCAAGCAGATGATGACAGCGAAGGGTGCGTGGGGCTGGGGTATGCGCCGCATCATGATGGACTACAACCACTGGGCCGCCTTTGGGCTGCTGGGAGAGATTCTTCCCTGGGCGGATAATCGCGTGGAGCTGGCGGAGGAGAAGGATCGGTTTGGTCTGCCGGTTGCCAAGGTCACATTCAATCTCCATGACAACGATCACAAGCTGATCAGCTTCGGGAAAAAGAAAGTGATGGAGGTTATGCAGGCCGCCGGCGCTGAAGAAGTTGTCCAGGAATCCCGCTACGCGCACCTGGTGGGCGCCGCGCGGATGGGCGCAGATCCCCGCTCGTCCGTCGTCGACAAATTCGGCCGCACGCACGACATCGCAAATCTCTTTGTGTGCGATGGCAGCATTCTGCCCACGCAGGGCTCCGCCAATCCTGGGCTCACGATTCAGGCACTGGCTGCTCGCACCGCAGACTATTTAATCCAGCAGGGAGACGCGATTTTTACGAGCAATCGGCGCGACCTGAATCCTCCGCCGTTGCGTCCGGACCTGGCACCGCCGGGTACCTATGGCCGCGGCATTCCGCGCCTGGCAAATGCCTCATTGGCGGGCGTCGGGCGATAACTCGAAAGAGAGTGACATGAAAACAAGCAAGGTAATCATGGTCACCGGCGCCTCTGCCGGACTAGGCCGCGCAATCGCCCACGAGCTGGCACGCAAGGGCGCCAAGCTCGGCTTGATTGCCCGCAATGAAGAAGCACTGCACGCCTGCGCGGATGAGGTTCGCGAGCTGGGCGGTGAGGCGCTGGTGCTACCCCTCGACGTAAGCGATGCTGAAGCTGTGGAGCACGCGGCGTCCTCGCTGGAGGAGAAGTTTGGCCCGATTGATGTGTGGATCAACGATGCGATGCTGTCGGTCTTTTCGCCCGTCAAAGAGATGAAGGCCGAGGAGTATAAACGTGTCACCGAAGTGACCTACCTGGGCTACGTGTATGGCACCCTGGCAGCGCTTCGCCGCATGCTGCCGCGGGATCGTGGAACCATCGTCCAGATTGGATCGGCATTGTCGGTACGCAGCATCCCGCTGCAGTCGGCTTACTGCGCTTGCAAGCACGCAATTGTCGGATTCACCGATTCGCTGCGCTGCGAACTTTACCACGACAACAGTAATGTTCAACTGTCTGTCGTGCAGATGCCGGCGATGAATACCGTCCAGTTCACGTGGGTGAAGAGCCGCATGCCCAATCAGCCGCAGCCCGTGCCGCCGATCTTTCAACCCGAAGTGGCGGCAAAGGCTGTGGTCCGGGCGGCATACGCAGCGCGGCCGCGCCGCGAATACTGGGTCGGTCTTCCCACGGTGGAGGCCATCGTCGGGCAGATGTTTATTCCCGGCCTGCTGGATCGCTACCTGGGAAAGACGGGGTACAAAGCGCAGCAGACGAAAGATCCCGTGAGCCCGGAACGCCAGGACAACTTATGGCATCCCGTGCCGGGCACGCATAGCGCCCACGGCCCGTTCGATGATCGCTCGTGCAACTTCAGCCCGCAGCTATTTGCCGATCTTAACCGCGGCTGGTTTCTCGGTGGCGCTGCGGCGCTCGCTGCCATAGCAATCGGTCTCAGTTACCGATGGAAGTTTGCTTAAGGAGAACGCAATGAGAACACCCTTTAGTCCCAGCAGCGCGCCGTACTTGTCCGACGGCGACATCGGCGACCTTGAAAATAAAGCTGCCATCGCATGCTGCGCAGTGGCCATCGCTACGCTCGTTCCGGTGGCGCTCACTCAGTTGGGAGTGATCCATAATCTGCCCGACCCTCCAGGATCGCTGTTTGACTCAAAGCAGATCGTAAAGTCCGACGTTGCCTATCCGCTCGGCATCCCAGACGGTCTTCTCGGAATCGCCAGCTATGCAGCCACTCTTACGCTGCTGCTGACGGCGAATCCGGAGCGCCCCGTGTTGCAGCGGCTACTGCGCGCCAAGCTCGCGGTCGATGCCGGCATGGCCGCCAAGAACGTTCGCAAGCAAGTGACGAAGATGGGGAAGATTTGCACCTGGTGCATGGGGACCGCGGTGGCCACGGCGGGCGTGGTGTATTTTGCCCGCAAGGCGCGGCCTGCAGTTCGGCCGCAGGCTGCCTGATCCTCCGCATATAATGCGCTGATGAGTCTGTCGCCCGGTCGCGCGATCTCGTATCTGTTTGACGGACGGTATGGACCCCGCGACCGGCAGATTCCGCGCTGGATCTTCCTGCGCTGTCTTGGCCTGATTTATTTTTCGGCGTTCTATTCCTGGTTCTTTCAGGTGCGGGGTCTGATCGGGCCGGATGGCATCCTTCCTGCGGCACAGTATCTCAACGCCGTTGCGCACAGTCTGGGGCCGCTGCGTTTCTGGCTGGCTCCCACGCTGCTCTGGTTCAGCGCTTCGAACGGCATGCTGCTGGCGATCACCGCCATCGGTCTGCTGTTCGCGTTACTCGCAATCTGCGACGTGTGGCCCCGCATTACGTTCTTTGTCTGCTTTGTCTGCTATCTCTCGCTCATCGCCGCTGCCGGGGACTTCTCCAGCTATCAGTCCGATGGCATGCTGCTGGAGGCCGGCTTTCTGACGCTGTTTTTCGCGCCGTCCGGCTTTTTACCCGGGTGGCAGGCGACGCCCCCGCCGCGCTTTGCGCTGTGGCTGCTGCTGTGGGAGTGGTTCCGCATTTACTTTGAATCGGGCGTAGTCAAGCTGGCGAGCGGGGATCCCCAGTGGCGCCACCTGACCGCAATGGATCAGTACTATCAGAACGGCCCGCTGCCCACCTGGGTCGGCTGGTATGTGCAGCATCTGCCGCACTGGTTTCAGGCGGCCACTGTGGTCGGCACGCTGGTGATGGAGCTTGGTCTGGTGTGGATGCTCTTTCTGCCGCGCCGCTGGCGGATTGTATGCTTCTGTATCGTCACGCCGTGGCAGATCGGCGTGATCCTGACCGCCAACTACGCATTCCTCAATTATCTGGTCCTCGCTCTGGGATTTCTGCTGCTGGATGACCGGCTGCTGCTGCGCTTTGTCCCCGCACGCTGGAAGCCAGCCGCGCCCGCAGTGCCGCTCGACGAAGAAGAGGGCGCAGTGTTGCCCCCAGAACAGGGTCCGCCATCCATCCTCAACGCACCACCGCCGCCGGATCGCGCCGGTCTTCGCGGCCATCTGCGTGCCTTTGCCGTTGCGTTTACCGCAGTCATGCTGTTGTGGATCGCATACGCTACCACGATTCCGATGCTGGCCATGTTCTGGCGCAATCTTCCGCTGCCGTCTGCGCCTATCGCGGCGCTGCAGCCGTTTCGTATCGCCAACCAGTACGGACTGTTTGCCGTGATGACGCCGCATCGCTACGAAATTGAGTTTCAAGGCTCCGACGACGGCAAGACGTGGACGCCGTATCCCTTCCGCTATAAGCCGCAGGATCCATACAAGGCACCGGGTATCTACGCGCCCTATCAGCCGCGCTTTGACTGGAACCTATGGTTCGCCTCTCTCGGAAGCTGGACGCAGTACTCGTTTGTTCCGGCGACGGAGGTGTTGCTGCTGCGCGATGATCCGGAGGTGCTGAAGCTTTTTGCGGGGAATCCTTTTCACAACTCGCCGCCACACCAGGTGCGGGCGGTGCTTTGGCAGTATTGGTTCACCAGCATGAAAGAGAAGCGTGAGACCGGCCGCTGGTGGCGCCGAAAGTTCCTCGGTACTTACGCGCCCACGCTGGCCATGGAGCCCAACGGGCGCATCGCGTTCATTGCTTCGCCAACGCTGCCCGACGGAGCCCCGAACTGAACCCTCCTTTGCCCGTATACGGAAAGCTGCGCGATGGTGACTCGCTCTGTGTCTGATGCTCGCGCTCACGTTATCGGCGCTGGTCCGAACGGACTGGCGGCTGCGATCATGTTGGCGCAAG
>JAKAUB010000101.1:0-18261 GCA_021827845.1 Acidobacteriota bacterium
GAAGGGCGCGATCTTCGTCCATGACATCGATGAGGTGCCGGAGGGCGCGCGGGTCATCTACAGCGCGCACGGCGTCTCGCCGGCCGTCCGCGAAAAGAGCAAGGAGCGCAAGCTGCGCGTCATCGACGCCACCTGTCCTCTGGTGACGAAGGTGCATGTGGAAGCGGTCAAGTTTGCCCGGCAGGGATACTCCCTGGTGCTGATTGGCCATCGCGACCATGATGAGATTGAAGGCACGCTGGGCGAAGCGCCGGACGCCACGCAGGTGGTTTCAACGGTCGAAGAGGTAGAGACGCTGCAGGTTCCGGATCCTGACCGCGTGGCGTATCTGACCCAGACCACGCTGAGCCTGGACGAGGCGCGGGACATTATCCACGCCCTGAAGGCCAAGTTCCCGAAGATCGTGGGCCCGCACTCTCAGGACATCTGCTACGCCACAGAGAACCGCCAGGTTGCCGTAAAGAATGTCGCGCATCAGGCAGATCTGGTGCTGGTGGTGGGTTCGAACAACAGCTCCAACTCCAACCGTCTGGTTGAGGTGTCGCGCAATCTGAACACGGTGGCGTACCTTATCGACGACTCCGAGAAGATTCGCCCGGAGTGGCTGGAGCAGGCGCAAACGGTGGCAGTGACGGCGGGAGCCTCGGCGCCGGAGATTTTGGTGCAGGATGTGATCAATTATCTGCATCGAAATGGATTCGGCTCCGTCGAAGAGGTAGAGGTGATGCCGGAAAACGTTCGTTTCGGCCTTCCGCCGGAGATCGTGCGGGCCATTGCCGTAGCTCCCGCACAACCGGCCACGGCTGGCGCCTAGTTCGTGGTGTTCGCAGGGGAACCCGGAGATGCGACCCTTACGATGGGCAGCTTGTCCGCTGAAACCAGGAACGGAACGACGCTGATCCCGCGCGCTGAGGGGGACTGGTTGGAACCTGAATCCACGCTGCCCATGACATCATCCGCTGGCCCGTCCATCCCCCTGTCAGGTGTTGAATCCGCCACTTCGGTGCGCTTTGGCCGCCTGGATGTCGCTCTGGAGTCTGTCCGCCAGGCGGTGGAGGCAGCGTGTGGATTCCTGCTCTCCAGGCAGCATCCTGAGGGGTACTGGTGTGGCGAACTCGAGGCGGATAGCACGCTCGAGTCCGACTACATCATGCTGCATACGCTGCTGGGGACTGGGGATCCAGGGCGCATGGAGCGCGCATTGCGCGAAATTGAGCGGCACCAGCAGGACGATGGCGGCTGGCCGATCTATCGCGGCGGTCCTTCGAACATCAGTGCAACGGTGAAGGCGTATTTCGCCTTCAAGCTGATGGGCTGGCCGGCGGACCATCCTGTGCTGCAGAAGGCGCGTGCCTGGGTGCTGGCGCACGGCGGGGCGGTCGAGGTCAACACCTATACCAAGCTCTACCTGTGCTTCTTCGGACAGTATGACTATGACGCGGTTCCGGCCATCCCTCCGGAGATCGTCCTGTTTCCGAAGTGGTTCTACTTCAACATCTACGAGATTTCTTCATGGTCGCGGGCGATTCTGGTTCCACTATCGATCGCTTACGCGAAAAAGCCGTTCAAGAAGATTCGTCCGGAGCAGGGAATTGACGAGCTGTTTGTCGGCGGCCGTGACAAGGCAAACCTGCACCTGCGGTGGACAAAGAAGCCGTTCACCTGGAGAAACTTTTTTCTATTCTTCGATCGCATGACGCATTGGGCCGAGCGCATCCACGTGCGGCCGCTGCGTGCGATTGCCCTGAAGCGCGCAGAGCGCTGGATGCTGGAGCGCATGGAGAAGTCCGATGGTCTGGGCGCCATCTATCCCAGCATTCTGAATAGCGTGATCGCGTTGCGGTGTCAGGGATATTCGCTCGACGATCCGCAGGTGATCCGGGCCCTGGATGAGTTTGAAAAGCTGGGGATCGAGGAGCCGGAAATCCCGGACGTGATTGGGCCGACCTTCCGCATGCAGCCGTGCGTCTCCCCGGTATGGGACACCGCTTACGCTGTGTTTGCGCTGGCTGAGGCGGGCGTGCCGGCCAGTGACCCACGCATGCTGAAGGCGGCTGACTGGCTGCTGTCGAAGGAAGTACGCGCTAAAGGCGACTGGGCGGTCAAAGTTCGCGACGTCGAGCCGGGCGGATGGTACTTCGAATTCAACAACGAGTTTTATCCGGATGTCGACGACTCCGCCCAGGTGTTGCTGGCGCTCAACAAGGTGGAGAACCCGCGTGAGCGGTATCAGTATGACGTGGCGCAGCGCGCTCTGAAGTGGATTTGGGCCATGCAGTGCAGCAATGGCGGGTGGGCCAGCTTCGACCGCGACAACACGAAGATGATCTTCCAGCACATTCCATTCGCTGACCACAATGCGATGCTGGATCCGCCGACGGTGGACATTACCGGCCGCATTCTGGAGATGCTGGCGAACTACGGCGTGACGCGCGAAGATCCTCGCGTGAAAAAGGCGATTGATTTTTTGTATCGCAGCCAGGAGCCGGATGGCAGCTGGTTTGGCCGCTGGGGCGTCAATTACATTTACGGCACGTTTCTGGTGCTGCGCGGCCTGGAGGCGATGGGGGTGTGGAACCACGAGCCCCAGATCCAACAGGCGGCGGAATGGCTGCGCATGGTGCAGAACACCGACGGAGGCTGGGGCGAAAGCTGCGACAGCTACGACGATCCGACGCTGCGCGGAGTGGGCGTAAGCACCGCATCGCAGACGGCCTGGGCAGTTCTTGGACTACTGGCAGCCGGGGATACCCGCAGCGACTCAGTCGCGAAGGGCGTCCGGTGGTTGCTGCAACATCAGCAGGCGGACGGCAGCTGGCAGGAGGACGAATATACCGGCACAGGCTTTCCGCGCGTGTTTTATCTTTCGTATCACATGTACCGCAACTACTTTCCGCTGCTGGCGTTGACGACATACAATCGCGCCATGCAGACGGAAACCTCAGGAACGGCGCGCTAAGCCGCCTTTCTGCGGGAAAGGGACGATTGCAATGGCAGTACCAATTTCTCAGATGTGGACGGTGGCGACCTATGTGCTGCGGCAGCGCTGGAGCGGACGGAAACGGTATCCGCTAGTTCTGATGCTGGAGCCCCTGTTCCGCTGCAACCTGGCGTGCGCCGGCTGCGGCAAAATCCAGTACCCCGCGCACATTCTGAAGAAAGAACTGTCTCCGGAAGAGTGCTTTCGGGCGGTGGAGGAGTGTGGCGCGCCGATGGTCTCCATCCCCGGCGGCGAACCGCTCATGCATCCGCGCATTGGAGAAATTGTCGCCGGACTGGTGGCGCGGAAAAAGTACATCTACCTGTGCACCAATGCGCTGCTGCTGAAGGAAAAGATCGATCTCTTCCAGCCCAGCAAGTATCTGACGTTTTCCGTCCATCTAGACGGCCAGCGCGAGCACCATGATTTTTCGGTCTGCCGCGAAGGCGGGTACGATGCAGCCATGGAAGGCGTCAAGGAGGCGTTGCGCCGCGGCTTCCGCGTAACCACCAACACAACGCTGTTTGACGGTGCCGATCCGAACAGCGTGCGGGCGTTTTTCGATGAGGTCATGTCTCTTGGGGTGGAAGGGATGGTCATTTCGCCCGGCTATACGTACGACAAGGCGCCAGACCAGAAGCACTTTATGGGCCGCGCCCGCTCGCGCCGTCTGTTTCGCGCGATCCTTTCGAACCGCAAGAAGAGCTGGAAGTTCAACATGTCGCCCCTGTTTCTGGAATTCCTGATGGGCAAGCGCGACTACCAGTGCACGCCGTGGGGTTCGCCGGCGTACAACATTTTCGGCTGGCAAAAGCCCTGCTACCTGCTGCAGGATGGCTATGTTGACTCTTTTGCCGAACTGCTGGAGACGACGGAATGGCAGAACTATGGCACGGAGTCTGGCAATCCTAAATGCGCAAACTGCATGGTGAGCTGCGGGTATGAGCCTTCGGCCGTCAACGATGGATTCGGCAGCCTATCCGGCCTGCTGGCGATGGCGCGGGCGACGCTCTTCAACAAGTATGCAGATCGTGGCGCGCTGGATCTGCTGAACCAGCCGGTGGCTCCCGTCCACGCGAAGAACCCGTTTGTTCAGATTCAGACCACCACCCGGGTCGATGCGATGGAGGAGACGCGGGCATGAGTCATCCGGAAAACGCGGCGGCTGCTCAGGCGGACGCGATGGAGGTCGCGCCTGGAGCCGAGCGCGCGATTCTGGAAGGCTGGATTCCATCGCTGGCGACGGAGGAAGAGATTCGGCAGGCGCTGGAGCAGGCGTTCGATTATCGCGGGGATGTCACCATCACGCTGAAGACAGGCTTGCGGATTGAAGGCTACATCTTCGATCGCAAGCCGGCACCGGAGCTCTATCGGTCCGTGGTCCGCCTTCTGCCAAAAAACAGCTCGGAGCGCGTGGCGATTCCATACTCTGAGATTGCTGGCCTGGTCTTTTCTGGCCGCGACACGGCTGCCGGAAAGAGCTGGGAAGCCTGGGTGCGGAAGTACTGGGAGAAGAAGTCAGCCGGCGAAACGAACATCGGCATCCACGCCGAATCGCTGGACTAACGCGCGAGGTCCTTCTCTCTCCGGCGTCGTTTCAGCGAGTCATTCGTGCATCCTCCCCGTAACGCAGTGAGCGTGCCATGCGAGTTTTTGTCACAGGAGCTACCGGCAGTCTTTGTCACAGGAGCTACCGGCTTTGTGGGCAGCCATGTTGCGCGTGCGCTATCGCGCAACGGTGCGTCGCTGCGCCTGCTGACGCGCCCTGGAAGCCGGACACAGCATCTGGAGCCGCTGCACGCCGAGCTGGTGCAGGGCGACCTGCGCACGCCCGAAGGCCTGCGCACCGCGATGGCTGGCTGCGAAGCGCTGGTGCATGTCGCCGCAGACTATCGCCTGTGGGTGCGCGATCCGCAGAGCATGTACGCGGCAAATGTTGCGGGCACCCGGGAGCTGCTTCGACTGGCCCGGGAGTGCGGCGTTCGCCGCGTCGTCTACACATCGAGCGTGGCGACCATGGGCTTTCGCACCGATGGCACCATCGTCGATGAAGACACCCCCGTGTCTCTTGCTGACATGGTGGGTCACTACAAGCGCTCAAAGTTTCTTGCCGAACAGGAGGCGATTGCCGCCGCACGCGCCGGCCAACCGGTGATGATCCTGAATCCAACCACGCCGATTGGCGCCGACGATGCGAAGCCAACTCCCACGGGTCGCATCGTGGTCGATTTTCTCAACCGTAATTTTCCTGCGTATGTCGATACCGGACTGAACTTCGCCGACGTTACGGCGGTCGCAGCGGCCCACGTTTCGGCGCTCAGCGCGGGAAGGCCCGGCGAACGGTACATTCTGGGAGGCGAGAATCTAACGCTCAAGCAATTTCTGGATCGCATGGCGGCGATTACCGGCCTGCCCTCGCCATCCCTGCAGGTGCCGCATTCCGTCGCGATGACGTTTGCGTTCTTCGATGAATGGATCACCGGAAAACTGCGGGGCAAAGAGCCACGCGCCACCGTGGAGGCCGTTCGCATGGGCCGGAAGAAGATGTTTGCCAGCTCGGCCAAAGCCGAACTGGAACTAGGCTACGCTGCGGTGCCAATCGATGACGCACTCCGCGCCGCCATTGCATGGTTTCGCGCAAACGGCTACGCCCCGCCCGCATGAAACCTCGCATCGCGATCATCGCCGCGCTGCCGCGAGAACTGCGGACGCTGGTAGCGGGCTGGCCGGCCCACCGGCCTAGCGCTTCCGATGGATGCGACATCTTCGAGAGCGAGCACGCCATTGCGGTATGCGCCGGAATGGGTGCATCGCGGGCGCGGTATGCGGCGCAAGTGGCGGCAGATGCCGGTCCGCTCTCGATGATGATCTCCGCGGGATACGCCGGCGCGCTCGATCGCTTGGTGGCGCGCGGCACGGTACATTGGGCGGCGTATGTACTCGACGGCGAAACCGGCGATCGATACGACACGGCAGATGCCGGTCCCGGACTGCTGACCGTGGATCGAGTGCTGTCGGCGGACGCCAAGGCCGCAGCGGGGCGAACCTGCGGCGCTGAGATGGTGGACATGGAGGCGGCGGCGGTGGCGGGCGCGGCGCGTGGGCTGAATGTGCCGTTTCGCGCTGTCAAGGCAATCACCGATGCCGTGGGCGATGGGCTGCCGGATATCTCCGCCTTTGTCGGCGCGCAGGGACAGTTCCTGGAGCGTGCCTATGTGTTCCATCTGCTTGTGCGGCCATGGCTGCTGCCGCAAGCCATCCAGATGGGACGACGCTCCGCTGTTTGCTCGCGGCTGCTGGCGCAGGAGCTTGAGAAGGCGATTCGTGCTGCGCAGCCGTAGCGCCGGTCGTGTCTGTCCTGTCGCTCCAACGTAAAATGAACGGAATGAGCCCAGTGAGTACGCCTGCTGTACCAGCGACGATGCGCGCCGCGGTCTATCGCGGCGTGAATGATGTGCGTGTCGAAACGGTCCCTGTTCCTGAGATCGGACCGGGCGAGGTTTTGCTGCGGATCGGCGTCTGCGGCGTCTGCGGGACCGACCTCAAGAAGATCCACACCGGCTCGCACACGCCGCCGCGCATCTTTGGGCATGAGATGGCCGGGACGATTGCCGCCGTCGGCGCAGGTGTGACCCAGTGGCGTCCTGGCGACCGCGTCATGGCGTTTCATCATATTCCGTGCGGCCATTGTTATTACTGCCGGAAAAAGACCTTTGCGCAGTGCGAGACCTACAAGCACGTGGGGTGTACGGCCGGGTTTACGCCGGCGGGCGGCGGGTTTGCGGAGTACATTCGCGTGATGGACTGGATCGTAGAGCGCGGGCTGGTGCGGATTCCCGATGATGTTCCGCTCGATCAAGCCGCGTGGATTGAGCCCGTCAATACCTGCTTCAAAGCGGTGCGTAATTTGAAGCTGGCGGCGGACGAGACGGTGCTGGTGATGGGGCAAGGGCCGATTGGCATTTTGCTGGCTGCACTGGCGCAGCGTGAAGGGGCAACTGTGTACACGTCGGACCTGTACGCCTCGCGTCACCAGTATGCGCGGCGCTTTGGGCTTACGCATTTCATCGACGCCGGCCAGCAGGATGCCGGTGAAGTGCTGCGCCAGGCGACGGATGGGCGCGGCGCCGATGTCGTCATCGTCGCGGTCGCAGGCAATGGGTTGATTCGTCCTGCGATGGCGGCCGCGCGACCCGGCGGGCGGGTGCTGCTCTTCGCCGCGACCCAGCATGGTGAAGCGGTGATCGATCCGGCCATGGTGTGCATGGATGAGATTACGCTGCTGGGGTCTTACAGCTCATCGGCGGATATACAGGATGAGGCTGCAAAGCTGGTGCTGGACGGATACCGCAATGGGTTCGACCTGACGACGCTGATCTCCCACCGTTTTCCGCTGGAACAGGCTGCTGAGGGCGTGGCCTTCGCGAGCGTGCCGAAGCCTGATTCCATGAAAGTCATGATTGAGACGGCAGCCGCAGGCGCCTGAGTGTTTTTGAGAAAATAGAGGGTTATGGCAGAGATGAAGGCCGCGGTACTGCACGGCCGAGAAGATGTCCGCATCGAGCAGCTCCCGGTGCCACACGCTGGCCCGGGAGAGCTGGTGGTCCGCGTGCACGCGGCGCTGACCTGCGGCACCGATCTGAAAGTGTACCGCCGGGGATACCACGCAAAGATGCTGAAGCCGCCTGTGCTGTTTGGGCATGAACTGGCCGGCGTGGTCGCCGAAGCGGGGGAAGGTGTCGAGCAGTTCCACGTGGGCGACCGGGTGGTTGCGCTCAACTCCGCGCCCTGCGGGCAGTGCTTCTTTTGCCAGCGCGAGCAGGAAAATCTCTGCGAGGATCTGCTATTCAACAACGGCGCTTATGCGGAATACATCCGCATCCCGGCGCGCATTGTGGCGAAGAATACATTGCACGTACCGGCGGAGATTCCCCTGGAGCATGCCGCGATGACTGAGCCGCTGGCGTGTGTACTGATGGGACTGGATGAGATGGGAATCAAGCCCGGTGACAGCCTGGCGGTGATCGGCGCCGGCTCCATCGGGCTGATGTTTATTCATCTGGCTTCGCAGATGGGCGCGGAGGTAATCGCCCTGGTGAAGCGGCCGCAGCAGGCCGAGCAGGCGCGGACGCTGGGTGCGTCGCACGTCGTGACGGTGGGGAAGGGCGAAAGCACGATTGGTGCGGTGCGGGAACTAACCGGAGGACGCGGCGCGGATGCGGTGGTCGAAGCAGTGGCGACTCCGGAGACGTGGCACCTCGCCGTCGAGCTGGTTCGCAAAGGCGGCGTGGTGAATCTGTTTGGAGGATGCCCGGCGGGCACCGCGATTTCGCTCGATACCAACCGGCTGCACTATGGCAGCGTGACGCTGCGCGCCAGCTTTCATCACCGGCCATCCGTCTGCCGCCGCGCCTTTGCGTGGATTGCAAGCGGCCGTTTCGATGCGGCGCGTTTTCTTACCGGCCGTGCGCCGCTGGACGATCTGGTGCCCGTCTTTCGCCGCCTGATGAACCGCCGTGGAGAGATCAAAACGGCGCTGTTTCCAGGAGGCCTGCCGTGAGTGTCACCGCCGCCGCCGATCCCCAGCGCGAAGCCCTTCTGCTTGCAGGATGGAGTAAGCTGCCGGAGACCTATCGCATTCCCGAGCGTGCGCCATCGCTGGAGCAGGCGCAGGCATATTGCCGCGCGCTCGCAGAGTCGCATTACGAGAACTTCCACGTGGCCACGTGGTTTTTACCCAAGCGGCTGCGCCCTCACTTTCAGAGCATTTACGCCTACTGCCGCATCTCGGACGATCTTGGGGATGAGGTCGGCGATCCGGCGGCTTCGCTGGCATTGCTCGACGCCTGGGGCGAAGAACTGGATGCCTGCTATCGCGGTGAAGCGCGCCATCCGGTGTTTGTTGCGCTGGCGGAGACGATCCGGATCTGCAGCATTCCAAAAGAGCCGTTTGCAGATTTGCTGGTAGCGTTTCGCCAGGATCAGACGGTGACGCGCTATGCGTCGATGCCGCAGGTGCTTGAGTACTGCCGCTACTCGGCGAATCCTGTGGGACGTTTGGTGCTGTACGCCTGTGGCTATCGCGACGAGGCGTTGTTTGCGCTCTCGGACTTTACGTGTTCGGCGCTGCAGCTTGCAAACTTCTGGCAGGACGTCGTCCCGGATTACGGGCGCGGCCGCATCTATCTTCCGCTGGAAGATATGGAGCGGTTCGGCGTGACGGAACAGCAGATTGCGGAGCGGCGCTTCACGCCGGAGTTCCGCGCGCTGATGACCCATGAAGTAGCGTTGGCCGATCGCATGTTCGTCGATGGGCTGCCGTTGCTGCAGCGGGTCGATCCGGAGCTGGCTGTCGACATTTCGCTGTTCAGCGCAGGCGGCCGTGAAATCCTGCGCGCCATTGTCCGGCAGGGGTACGATGTGCTGCGCGCTCGTCCGGTGATCTCAAGGCGTCGCAAGGTGGCCCTGCTGCTGCGTGCCTTTGTCAGCCGCCTGAGCGCGAGGTCGCGCACGTGAGCGTCGCTCTTCGCGACGCGTATGCCGCCTGTGACGCCATAGCGCGCCGCGAAGCCAAAAACTTTTACTACTCCTTCCGCGTGCTGCCGCGCGAGAAGCGTCTGGCGATGAGTGCGGTGTACGCCTTCATGCGTCATGCCGATGACCTGTCGGATGATGAAAGCCTTCCGCAGCCCGAACGGCTGGCACGCACAGAGGCGTGGCTGGCTGCATGGCATCGAGCGGCGGACGGCGAGCAGACGGACGACCCCATCTTTATCGCCATGCGGGATGTGCAGCAGCGGTTCAGGATTCCGCTCCTGCTGCTTGACCAACTGGTCGAGGGCACGCTGATGGATGTGAGCGGGGCAGCCGTCACCTACGAGACATTTGGCGACCTCTACCGCTACTGCTACCTGGTGGCGTCGGTCGTTGGGTTGGTTTGCATACGAATCTTTGGCTACAGCGACCCACGCGCGGAGGCGCTGGCCGAGCAGACGGGCATTGCGTTTCAGTTGACCAATATTCTGCGCGATGTGCGCGAAGATGCAGCGCGCGGGCGAATCTATCTGCCCATCGAGGACCTGGCTTCGCATGGAGTGACTGCCGATCAGCTTGCCGGTGGTATCTCCGGCCGCGCGATTACGCTGAATGAGCGCGCTCTGTTTGAGATGGAAGCGCGCCGCGCGCTGGACTATTATGCTGCTGCCGATGAGTTGCTGCCTCTCATCGACGCTGACAGTCGCGCTGCGCTGTGGGTTCTGGTGCGTATCTATCGCCGGCTGCTGCAGCGTATTATTGCCGCGCGGTACGAGGTGTACCGGCAACGCGTGCGCGTTTCCACATTGCAGAAGCTCGGGATTCTGCTGCGGGGCCTGCTGATGGCCTTGCGGCTGCGGCTGTTTGCCGCGCGGTCCACGCGACACGAAGATTCCAACCATTCCGCGGAAACACTTTGAGTACGATGTCTCCAGCGGCGAAACGGCCAACGGTTGCTGTGGTTGGTGCCGGGCTGGCCGGCCTGGCTGCGGCATGTTCGCTTGCTGATGCCGGATATCCCGTGCGACTGCTGGAGCGCCGCCCGTATGTTGGCGGGCGCGCGTCTTCTTACGAACATCCGGGCACGGGCGAAGTCGTCGATAATTGCCAGCACATCCTGCTTGGCTGCTGCACAAACCTTATCGCGCTGTATCGTCAGCTTGGCGTCGAGGATCGCATTGGGTGGTTCGACCGCATAACGTTTCTCGAGCCCGGCGGACGCAGCAGCGTCCTGCAGCCCGGCGCATTGCCGGCGCCGTTTCATGCCTCTCTGGCGTTTCTGCGTGCTTCCGCTCTGTCAATGGCGGACAAGCTGGCGATTGCGCGGGCGATGCCTGCCTTTCTTCGCGGCGTGCCGCCCGACAGCGAGGAAAACTTCGCCGGCTGGCTGCGGCGGCATGGCCAAACGCGCCGCGCGATCGATCGCTTCTGGAATCCCGTTCTTGTCAGTGCGTTGAACGATGATCTGGACCGCGTGTCCGTGCATTATGCCGGAATAGTGTTTCGCATGGCGTTTTTGCAGTCGGCGCAGGGCGGCGCGATGGGCATTCCGCAGATTCCGCTCAGCCAGTTGTATGGATACGCTCTGAATTACATTACAGAGCGCGGCGGGACGGTTTCGCTGCGCACCAGCGTTGATCGTGTCGCGCGGGATCCGTCGACCGGCGGATGGCAGTTGTTTGCGGGCGACGAAACCGTAGCGAGCGACGCAGTCGTCTTTGCGCTGCCGTTTGAGGCCATGCAGAAGCTGTTGCCCGGACTTCCCGACGATGCGGCGAAGGACCGAGTCGCGGCCAGCCTGCGCCGGTTTGAGCATTCGCCGATAACAGGCATTCATCTCTGGTTCGACCGCGCGGTGACGAATCTTCCGCACGCCGTGCTGCTTGATACGACTATCCAGTGGATGTACAACAAGACGCTGCTGCAGCCGGAGATTCGCAGGACGGGCGAGGGATTTTATCTGGAGCTGGTGGTGAGCGCATCGCGGTCGCTGGTGGCAAAGTCGCGGCAGGAAGTGATCGACCTGGCGCTCGCGGAGCTGGCGCAGTTTTTTCCTGAGGTGCGCCGCGCGCAACTGTTAAAGGCCGCCGTGGTCAAGGAGATTCGCGCAACGTTCTCCGTAACGCCGGGGCTGGAGGCATTCCGGCCGGGGCCCGTGACTGGCTGGCAGGGGATCTATCTTGCGGGTGACTGGACGGCGACGGGCTGGCCTTCCACGATGGAGGGTGCGGTGCGCAGCGGCTTTCTTGCGGCGGAGGCAATCAGCGCTGCCGCCGGCGAGCGCCGGCGATTCCTACAGCCCGACCTGCCGTCGCAGGGCCTGATGCGGCTGTTCGGCTAGCTACCGGCGCGCCTGGAAACTCCGCCTGAGTGAGCCGGGGGACTTTCGAAAGCAGCCTCGGCCCAGCAGGCGGATCGATGCTTTGGAGGGAATTCTCCCGTAAGCGCGAGCGAAAGCTCTGGTGGGGTTTGACTCGATTTATACACGCATGGTAAGGTTCCGGTGCTTCCTGTTGCGGTTGACTGCAACTTCGTTACGGGTACTGCCCAACCCTGAAGGAATAGGAAGACATCCCCAAATTCCGCGTGGAGTCCATGCCCAATCGATGCAATCTTCGCACTCTGGCTCTCCTGCTCCTAATACCGTGCTCCCTGGCCGCCCAGTCGACTGTCACACCGCATCTTTCAAAGAACGGCCACGCGACCCAGCTGATGGTGGATGGCAAACCTTATCTGATGCTTGCCGGTGAGCTGTTCAATTCCAGCTCCTCCAACCTGACGTACATGCAGCCGGAGTGGGCCAAGCTTTCCGCGATGGGACTCAACACAGTTCTGACACCCCTGTCGTGGGAACAGATTGAACCCACCGAGGGACACTTCGATTTCTCATTAGTGGACGGCTTGCTGGCGCAGGCGCGCTCGCACCAAATGCATATTGTGTTTCTGTGGTTGGCTGCGTGGAAGAACGGCATGTCTGGGTATGCACCGGTTTGGGTCAAGGAGGACACAACGCGCTTTCCTCGCGTGATGGAAAACGGCAATCCGACACCGATACTCAGCACATTCTCCCCCGCATTGCGTGCGGCTGATTCAGCCGCATTCAAGGCACTGATGGAGCACCTGCGCAAAGCCGACGCAGCGGACCACACTGTCTTGATGATGCAGGTAGAGAATGAGGTGGGAGTGCTCGGGGCCGCCCGCGATCACTCCGCGGCAGCCGACAAGGCGTTTGCCGGCGATGTTCCATCGGCTCTCATGCAATATCTTGTGGCGCACCGTGAGTCGCTGAACGACGAGTTCCGCACACTTTGGAAAGCCAATGGCATGAAGACGCACGGCACCTGGACGGAAGTATTTGGCGACACAGAGCGGTCCGACGAAATCTTCATGGCCTGGCAATATGCCCAATATGTGCAGGCAGTCGCGGCTGCGGGTAAAGCAGCCTATCCGTTACCTATGTATGCGAATACCTGGCTGGGCGGTGAAGACACCCCACCGGGCGACTACCCGAGCGGCGGCCCCCAGCCGCGCGTTCTCGACATCTGGAAGGCTGCCGGGGCTGCTTTCGATGGCGGTCTCGACATGGAGTCGCCGGATCTTTACGCGTCTGGTTTCGAGAGTTGGTGTAAACGCTATCGTCGGCCTGACAACCCGCTATTCATTCCCGAAACGAGAGGCGGAGCCGCAGGCGCTGCAAATATTTTCTATGCGCTCGGACAACAGGCCGCACTGGGCTTTTCTCCTTTCGGGATCGATGCCGGACTTCATGGCGACACAGTGCCGATGAGCGCAGAAGCTGCGAAAGGACGTGCTGCATTGTCCGAGAGCTACCACGCTCTGGATCAAATTATGCCGTTGCTGGCGACGGCGCAGGCCGCGGGGAGAGTGCGTGGGTTTGTGCTCGACAAGAGCCACCCGGTGGTGGATTTTACGATGAGCGGCATGATCGTCCATGTGCGGCTGGATAGCATCTTTGGCTACTCTGCGAGCAATGGGTATGGGCTCATCATCGAGGAGAGCCCGGACCACTTTCTTGGCGCCGGCAGAGGCTTTGATGTTTCCTTCACACCGCGCGACGACAAGGCTCCCTACATCGGTCTCGCGTCTGTCGTGAAAGGACATTTTGAAGACGGCAGATGGATCGCGGGGCGGCGGCTGAACGGTGATGAGTCCGATCAAGGCAATCATTGGCGGTTCGACTCGCGTACGATGTCCATTGAGCGGGCCGTACTCTATAAGTTTCAGTAGTGTTTATTCCATGGATGTATCGCAGCCAATTCCACGAGAATTTTTCCCATTGGTAGAAAGTGTTTGTGCATCACCTCATGTCATCCTGAGCGTAGCGAAGCGCCGCTGTATGGGAGAGAAAAGCCAATACCCGAATTCTTCGCTTCGCTCAGAATGACGAAGCTTGCTCTGCAGCAACAGGGAAATTGCTCTAGCTAGCGTGTCAGCAGGAAAATGCCGCCGCCGACGCAGAGTGCGGCCAGCCATCGACGCCGATCAACATTCTCTTTCAGAATCCACTTCGCAGCCACAGCGTTCGTCACAAAGGTCAGTGCCGCTGATGCGGGAGCCACCAGGCTGACATCGGCCCAACTGAGGGCAAACAGCAGCGCAAAGAAGCTGAGGGACATGCCCACGACGCCGAAGAAGAAGCGGACGTTCGACAAGACTGCACGGATTGCGCCGAATATGCCGCTCTTCGCGCGGACATCATCCAGATCGCCGATCTGCCGCAGCGCGCTTGCAATCATCACATCGCCGAACGTGGCCAGCACAACGATGGCGCCAATCATCATCCAGACGCTGCCGGAGTTTGCATGCAGCGTCATAAAGGCTCCGTGCCGCTGAGCGAGACGGATTTCGAGGAATCAACGGGCGTTTCAGGGGTGGGTGTGTAAGCGGGTCCACGCGTGACGAAGCCAACGCCCGCAGTGATGAGCAGAATGCCGGCCCAGCGCCACGGGCTGATCGCCTCATGCAGCCAGAAGCGTGACAGCAGCGCGATGATGACGTAGCCGAACGACGTAGCGGGCAAAACAAAGGTGAGGTCGGCCCAAGAGAGCGCCGTGAGGTACGAGGCAAAAAATGCCAGCAGCAGCGCGATGCCGGCAAGAATCCACGGAACGCGCAGCGCCGTGAGCAGCAGGCCAAGATGGTGCGGCGATACCGGGCCTACCTGGCGCATGCCCACGCTGAGGAAGGTGTCACCCAGCGATGCTGTCACCATGACAGCGATGAGCACGAGATATCGCCGAAGAGTGATGGATGGCTCCTTCTGCAGGTGGGGGCGGCAGGTGCGGATCTTCGAAATAAAGGCGCAGAACCCGCCCGCATCGGGAGCAGCGAATTCTGCGCAGTATGAAAAACAGAGCCCGGGAGTGCCTCTTAAACGCCTGCCCGCTGGACTTCGGTCGCTCCGGCCGCTGCCTTGTCTTTCTTGCTTTTGGCAACGACGCGATTCCGCTGGGCGCGAAGTTTCATGAATGACTTTGCTTCCGTGTACAGCCGGGGCAGATCGCGGTTGACGATGGCCTTGCTGATGACGCGCCAGGCGGCTTTGGGCCGGAAATAATACTCGTCATAGAAGCGGTGGACCATCTCCAGCACATACTCGGTCGGCAGATTCGGATACTCGATGTGCGCGAGCTGGTGACCCTCGTCGTCGACCATGGCGCCATTGTTGATGATGAAGCCATTTGCCTTGGCGAAGTCGTAGAACTCAGTCCCGGGATATGCGTGGGCGATCGAGACCTGAATCGTCTCCACATCCAAAGTCTTGGCAAAGTTGATCGTGTTGCGAATGGATTCCTTCGTCTCGCCGGGCAGCCCGAGGATGAAGTCGCCATGGATCGTCAGGCCAAGATCGTGGCAGTCGCGGGTAAAGTCGCGCGCGCGTTCAACCGTGGCGCCTTTTTTGATGTTCTTCAGAATCTGCGGATCGCCCGATTCGTAGCCGACAATCAGCAGGCGGCAGCCGGCTTCGCGCATGGCCTTCAGGGTTTCCCGGTCAGTGGTAACACGCGACGTGCAGGACCAGGTGAGACCCAGCGGCTTTAACTTGGCGCACAGCTCAATGGTGCGAGCCTTTTGAATGTTGAATGTGTCGTCGTCGAAGAAAAACTCTTTCACATGCGGGAAGAGTTCCTTGGCATGCGCCATTTCTGCGGCGACATCGTCCGTGGAGCGCTTGCGCCACGCATGGCCGCTCAGCGTCTGGGGCCAGAGGCAGAACGTGCATTGCGCCGGGCAGCCCCGCGTGGAGTAGAGCGACACGTAAGGATGCAGCAGGAACGGCACGTTGTATTTGGTGACGTCCATATTGCGCGCATAGACGTCGGTCACCCACGGCAGCGCGTCCAGGTTATCTACCTGCGGGCGGTCGGGATTGTGGACCACCTTGCCGTCGCGGCGGTAGCTGATGCCGAGAATCTCATCGAGCGGCTTTCCGTTGGCAAACTCCACCGTGGAGAAGTCAAACTCGCGGCGGCAGACAAAATCAATCGCCGGGCACTCGTTCAGCGCGCGATCCGGGGAGGTGGTCACCGGCGGCCCGACAAACGCGATCTTCATCGTCGGATTGACGGCCTTGATTGCCTCGGCCAGCTTCTGATCGCCCTGCCATCCGGGAGTGCTGGTGAACAGAACCAGGAACTCATAGTCCTTGCATATTTCGATGGTCTCGGTGGCCGACACGTGGTGCGGCGGAGCATCGAGGAGACGGGAGCCTTCCAGCATTCCGGCCGGGTATGCCAGCCATACGGGATACCAGTAGGATTCGATCTCGCGCGTTGCGGGCCAGCGGGAACTGGCGCCACCATCGAAGTTTTCAAAAGAGGGCGGGTTGAGAAAAATCGTCTTTAGAGGCATTGGACTATCCCTCATTTTATCACTCAGAACAGTGCATTTCCGGGCTTTCGCGGTCTTTCACGCGATGCAAGGATCTGTTATCAGGGATGCGTCTGGATCGTGGTGGTCGCAGAGTCGGGTGGGTTTCCGGCGCTTTTTGCCCAATCCTCAAGGCCGCCAACAGCCGCCAGTAGATCGAGTTGTGTTTTTATCACGTTGAATTCTGCGGCTTTCATATCGACAAATCGGGTCCGCTCCTCAATGCGATCCTGATCCGCCTGCTGCGGCGTCACGGGTGCCGCAGCTGCACCTGGGGCGCTGTTCATCCGGGTAAGGACGGCCTGCAGCGAGTCTTGCGCCAGTTGCTGTTGGAGCGTGGCCACCTGCTGCTGCAGCTTCAGCTCCTGCAGGCTGTGCCACAGAGACAGGTTGGCTTCGCTGTTCCGAATCTTGTCGAGCTCCGCCTGATGTTGCGCACGGGCAGCTTCCGTTTGGGATTCTTTGGCCTTATCGCGACGGATCGGGTCGAAAAGCGGCCACACCGCCTGGATGCCCAGCCCGATGTTGTTGTAGGTGAAGTGCTGGTAGTACAGACTGTATCCGTTAAACGGGGCGAACCGAGCGTACTGGAAGGCCATGTTCACGGTCGGGCGGTAGTTTTGATTTTTGTCGCCGATGGCGGTGTCGAAGCGAGACTTTGCCGTGGCAAAAGAGGCCTGGATGGCGGGCGAGTCTCCGTTGTGCTGCTGCAGCGTGCCCAGATCGAGTGTCGGCATAGGGGGCACCGAGGCCGAAGAGGGATCGATGGTCTCTGGCGGGAGACCGGTCAGATTTCCGAGATGGACGCGCAGTTCATTCGCGTGATCTTCCATCTGCATCGCCTTCAATTGCAACTCCGCCAGCGTCAGCCGGGCACGGGTGAGATCCACGGGAGCCGCCAGACCCGCGGTTAAACGATCCTGCACGACTGACACCATACTGCCGCCGGCCTGGGCCGCTTCTTGTAGCGCGCGCACCTGATCCAGCGTGGAATTCAACTCGATGTAGCTGCTGGCTGCGTCTTGAATGATCTGCCGGCGGACGTCTTTGAGCGAAAGCGTCGCCGCCTTCAGGCCATCGGCCGCGGCTCGGATGTAGTACTTTTGCGAAAAGCTGAAGAGCAGGGATGTGGAGTTGACATTGAACAGTGTCGGGTTGCCGAGAGGGAAGCCGTAGGAGTAGCCGAGCCCTGATCCCAGAGAGAAATTGGGAATGTAGGCGTCGCGCATTTCGAGCATGGTGGCGCGGGCGTGCTGCTGCGCAGCCTCTGCAACGCGGACGGCCTGACTGTTGCGCAGCGCCAGATCTACCACGCTGTAGAGCGAAATGGTGGCTGCGGGGAGCGGCTCCGCAGCGGGTGATGCGCCGGCGGTCAGGGGTCGAGCCGGCGGCGCGGCGACGGCGAGATGGATCTGGGGAGCCGGCGCATCCGGAACGGGAGCCGCCCGCTGACCCGCCGCCCGCTGAGCAAGGCTCACCGCTGAGGAAGTCGCCAGCGCAGCGGCGCACACGAGCCGCGTGAAATCTCTAAGTCGGCGGTGCGAGATGTGACGAAACCTCATCGGCTACTCGGCGCGGCGAACCGCGAGGCCGGCCCGCAGCGGTGAGCCATCGGGCGCAGATAATGCCACGATATCGCCCTGGGAAAGCCCGGAGAGGATCTGCACTTCGGTCAGGTTCAGGCTGCCGATCTTCACCGGTGTGCGCCGCAGGTGGCCGTTCACCACCTGATAGACATAGTTGCCGTCGTCATCCAGCTTCAGCGCTTCCCGGGGGATCAGCAGAACATTGTGAAGATCGAGCAGCGTCACCGTGATGGTGACGTTTGTATTGGGCAGCAACTCTTCGTTGGCATC
>JAKAUB010000101.1:18988-25169 GCA_021827845.1 Acidobacteriota bacterium
ACCGTTCCCTGCCGGGGACTGTAGGCGGCAAAATTGTGGATCGGCTCCACCTTGCCGTTGGTGCTGACGGTGCTGATGAGTTCACCCGGGCCGGCGGCAGCCATGCGGACGGTGACGACGCTGCGCGTCATGTAGCGGGCCAGGATGACTGCCAGCAGCACGACCGCGGCCGTGATTGCCCAAAACCTGCGCTTTTTTCCTTGGGAGTGCTGGGACTGGTCGGGCATAGGACAGTTCGGGTGGTGCGCCGCTGAATGAGCCAGTATATAAGACGCGCGACCCGTGCAAGCGGTTCACAAATATCGGCTTACTGCCGCGGGTACCCGGCGGAGCCGGACGCAGGGCTGGGTGTCGCGCGCCCTCCCGTACAATTTCAGTCTGTATGGCAATCGCTAAGAGTAAACCCGCGCCCCGTTATACCGAAGACCACGCCGAATCTGGTCTGGATTTTGATTTTCCGGACATCGAGACCTGGCCCAATCAATTTCCTTCTTATGAAATTGTCATCGACAGTCCGGAGTTCACCTCTGTGTGCCCGAAGACCGGCCTGCCCGACTTTGGCGTTCTCACGCTTCGCTACATGCCGGACAAGGAATGCCTCGAGCTGCGCTCGTACAAGGAGTATCTTTTCAGCTACCGGCAGCTCGGCATCTTCCAGGAGAACATCGTCAATCAGGTGCTGGAGGATATTGTGAAGGCGGCCAAGCCCATCTGGGCAGAGGTGCGGGGCGAATTTCGTCCGCGCGGTGGCATCTCGACGACGATTGTGGCGCGCTGGCCGCGTCCCCAGCCGGCGCGGAGCAAGAAAAAGCCGCGCTGAAGCTGCGACCGTTCGAAACGGTAAGCGTGGGATGATCTGGCGCCGGGCAATGCCGCCCGTCGCCGCCGGGATAGGAGGCAGAGCATGAAGAATCGCCGGGAATTTCTCCGAGGGGTTGCTGGTGCGGCGGGCGCCGCCGCGTTTGCCAGTCTGGCGGAGCTGCCCAGCCTGGCCGATACCCCCACGCGCCCCAACCTGGTTTGCATTCTGGGCGAGGGCCTGCGCTGGGACGAGTCGTCGATCGCCGGCAACCCAATCCTGCACACGCCAAACATCGATCGTATCGGGCGGGAGGGCTGCCGCTTCCAGAATGCGTTTGTCGTCAACGCGCTGTGTCTGCCGTCCCGGGCAACGATTATGACCGGCCTGTACTCGCATACGACGGGTGCTGTTTCAAATGTCGCGGGCACAATTCCATCGCAAATCCCATTGATCTCCGACTACCTGCACAATGCCGGCTACGAGACGGCGTTCATTGGAAAATCTCACATCGCCGGGGCGCTGACTGATCGCTACTGGGACTACTACTTCGGATTCCAGGGGCAGGCCGACTACTACCACCCGGTCGTGACCGAAGGCGTGAAGGGAAAGTACGGCGAGCCGAAGTTGTATGACGGGCAGTACGTCGATGATCTGCTGACGCGTAAGACGCTCGCCTGGATGCGGCAGGAGCGGACGAAGCCTTTCTGCCTGTTTTTATGGTTCTATGCGCCGCATGAGCCGTTCTATCGCCCGCCCGGCATGGATAACGATCTGAACGGCGTGAAGATTCCGACCCCAGCGACCTATTGGGAAAATTTGAAAGATTATCCTGGACGGCCGCGCAGCGTGGTAGAGGCTGATAACAAAATTGGCACGTCAGAGGTGTTTACCGACGATCCCCGCTCCCTGGAAGAGGTGGTGAAGGATCATTACGTCGGCGTTATGGACAACGATGCCAACATCGGCGTGGTGCTGCGGGAGCTGGAGCGGCAGAAGCAACTGGATAATACGGCGATCGTGCTCAGCTCCGACCATGGATTTTTTCTGGGCGAGCATCACTTTTACGACAAGCGGCTGATGTATGAGCCTTCCATCCGTGTGCCCATGATGGTGCGCTATCCGAAGCGTATTCCGGCTGGGGAAACCTCCGACAAGATGGTGTTGAACCTGGATATTGCGCCGACGATGCTGGACCTGGCTGGGCTGCCGATTCCGCCATCGATGCAGGGAAAGAGCATGCTTCCACTGGCGGAGGGGAAGACTGTTCCCTGGCGAAAAGACTGGCTGTACGAGTATTACGAGTATCCGGGCTTTGAGAACGTCCCTCCGTCCCGCGGCGTGCGCACGGAGCGCTACAAGCTCATCCACTACTTTCTGTCTGACGAATATGAAATGTTCGATCTGCAGACCGATCCGGATGAGGCGACGAACCTATACGGGAAACCCCAGTACGCCGAACTGGCGGCGACGCTGAAAAAACGGCTGGCAGAGCTGCGCGTCGCGACTGGCGACCACTACGAGTACAAGCCGACGGGGCTGCCGATGCATCCGTACCTGCATCGGCGCGCGCTGCAGTGAGCTAGGATCGGGCGGGCGCCGGACTGCGCGAAGCATCGACAATGTGTCCGTGCTGCAGCTCAATGGTACGGTCGGCCATGCGGGCCATTTCGGCGTCGTGCGTCACCATCAGGATGGTGTGACCGGCGCGGTGCAGCTCGCCCAGCAGTCCGGCGACGATCTCCTGATTGGCAGCGTCCAAGTTGCCCGTCGGCTCATCCGCCAGCAACACCGGCGGCTGATTGATCAGAGCGCGGGCGATGCAGACGCGCTGCTGCTCGCCGCCGGAGAGCTCGCTGGGCAGGTGGCGGACGCGATCCCCCAGGCCCACCTTCGCCAACGCAGCTTTTGCCTCCGCTTCATCCGTCATGCTGTGAAAATACTGCGCCAGCATTACGTTTTCGAGTGCGGTGAGATACGGAATCAGATGAAACTGCTGGAAGATGAAGCCGATGGTCTCGGCGCGAAAGCGGTCCAGCTCCTTGCGCGTCATGGCGCTCACTTCGCGCCCGGCGATGCGGACCTCGCCCGAGTCGGCGCGGTCCAGACACCCCAGAATGTTGACCAGGGTCGATTTGCCGGAGCCCGACGGCCCCATGATGGCCAGCCATTCGCCGGCCGTTACGGTCAATGAAATGGCATCGAGCGCGCGCACTGAGCCGGCGCGGCCGCGATATTCGCGGGTTGCGTCGCGCAGCTCGATGATGGGCGCGGGGGAGATGGCCGCTTCTTGATCCGCGGCGAAGGCCGCTCCTTGATCCATGGTTCTATTCTCCACGCAGCAGCGAGGCTGGTTCCATCCGGCGCAGTGTTTCCAGGGGGAAGGCGGCGGCGAGCAGTGCGACCGTCAGGTTCAGCACCAGCACCTGCAGGGCGACGGATGCAATGGGCGCAATGCTGGTATGAAAGTTGTACCGCCCAATGAGGCTGGCGATGCCGCTGCCGATGCCATAGCCGCCCACTGCGCCGAGCCCAGCCAGCGTGAGTGTTTCCAGAAAGAAGATTGCGCCGACGCGTGCGCCGCTGGCGCCCAGCGCTTTCATGATGGCGAAGTCGCGCCGCCGCTCCAGCACCGCGGCCGTCAGCGTGGCCAAGACGCAGATCGCGACGGTCAGGGAGATGAGCAGCAGAGAACTGAAGATGAGCGAGCGGGTGCGCGTGACCACCCCGGCCTCCGCCTCAACAAGCTGGTGTACCGGATGGATTCGCGCGTCAGGCAGTGCAACCTGCAGGCGCTTGATCAGCGCCTGAATCGAGGCCGCGTCGCCGCTGCCATCGACTTCAATCGTCGAGGGACCGACGCCGGTCCACGCCTCCATTGCAGCCAGCGGCAGATATACGCGGCTGTCTTCGGCGTCTCCGGTGGTAAGTGTGGCCGCCGTTTGCAGGTCGAGCACTTCTCCGTTGTAAGTCAATGCGAACCGGTCCGCTCCCAGCGCACGCTGCGCGCGTACGCCGACGAGCGCAGCGGCGGGCTGCGTGCCCGGCGGAAGATTGCCGGCGATCTGCCACCAGGAGTTGATGCGGCGCGCCATCGGCAGCTCCGTGCCCACGACGACAATGGAAGCGCCGTTTGACGTCTGCGCGACCGCGTAGGCGTAGGGGACGGCAAGCGCGCCGTTGGGCAGCGTATGCCGGACGCGTGTCAGGGCATCGGCCGGGAGCGGCTGCGCGGCGGATTTCGCCGTAACAATAATGTTGGCGCCGAAGGCCCGGAACTCGCGATGCAGCTTGGCGTCAATCGACAAGTAAAGCGTCAGCAGCGCAGTTGCAGCGGCTGCGCTGACGAGAAGCGCTGCCAGTTCCGCGGCCGTTCGCCCGCGATTGAAGGTCAGCGAGCGCAGCAGCAGCTTAGCGGCGGACAGGCCGCGTCGCGAGCGGCTCACGCCTCCTCCCGCAGCACCGTGGCCGGCTCCACGCGGACGGCGCGCCACAGCGACGGCGCGGTTCCGCCTGCAGCCACCGCCGTCGCCAGCAGGAGCGTCAGCGGCAGGATGACCGGCTCGATGGGAATGGCGCTGCCGAAGACCTGCATGCCGATATGGCGTGCAAGCAGGGAACCGCAGGCAAACCCGAGCAGGCCGCCGCCGATTGCCAGAACCGCGGCTTCAGAAAAGAACAGCGAAGCAATGGTCGCGCCGGTGGCCCCAAGCGCGCGCATCAGGCCGATCTCCTGCCGGCGTTCGACGACGGAGGTCATCATAGAGGCCGAGACGGCCAGCCCTGCAGCCACCAGCGACGCCGCAGCGATGAGCCACATGAGACCCGAAATACGCGAAAGGATTGTGCCTTCACCCTGAGCGATGCGACGAATCTGCTCCGCGCGCGAGTGCGGGATCGCTTCCCGAATTTGATAGGCAATCGAGTTGGCGTAGGGGGAGCAATACCAGCGGTCGCGCATTCGCGGCGAAAGCGTCGCAGGATTTTTCCGCGCCAGTGCGTCCTCCGGTTTGGTCAGAGCACTGACCAGCACGCGGCGCACGGCGCCGGGATGGCCTGTCCAATGCTGGGCAAGCGCCAGTGGAGCGAGCAGCGTGCGGTCCGTTGCATCGCCGGCACTGACGATGCCTGTGACGCGCGCCGCCTGCCCGTTGAGCATGACTGTACTGCCCGGCTGCAGGTGGAGTTCGCTGGCTAAAGCGCTGCCCACGGCAACCTGGTCGAGTGCGCCATCCTGCGGCCATTGGCCGCGCAGCCGCCACCAGGGATGGATTTGGGGCGCGCCCATGGTGTAGGACTCCGTCCCGACCTTCATCGTGTGGTGAAACCAGTAGCCCACGGCGGGAAGGCTCTTTGCCGATTCTCCTGCCTGCGCGGTGACTGTTACGGGCAGTTCGGGCGAAATATCTTCCACGCTGTTGGCCCAGAAAATCGTCTTGATGCGAGTCAGGTCCGATTCCTGAAGGTAAGCGCCGGCCGCTGCGGGCCGGATGTCGATGCCACCGACGCGAACCTCCAGCGTATCTGCCGAGGGGTAGACGACGATGTTGGCGCCATAGGCCGAGAGCTGCTGATTGATGCGGTCGCCGACGCTGGTGCCGATGGCGAGCATGGCCGTGACAGCGGTGGTGCCCAGCAGAATCGCGAGCGCCGCCAGCAGTTTGCGCCGCCGCTGCCGGCGGAAACTCTCAATAAGCAGACGTAGAAACATGCAGGGTATCCACACCGCAGCCTGTAGCGCAGCGCGAGCGGTTCACTTGGCGAAGACCGGCGCCAGCTTCCGCAGCGCATCGGCGCGGATGATGATGTAACCGCCGGCATTCTCCGATGCGAGAGGAATGGGATTGCACCCGCCGCCGACGCCCATGGAGTTGGCATTGACCGGCGAGGCGCAGAGTTTGCACACAATCTGATTGCCACTTTTGTAGAAGCCGACGGGTCCGCAAATCTGGCAGGCATCCGCTACGCTGACGATCTTTCCATCCGGCCGTTTGAACAGAAGAAAGCGGACATTGGTGCCGTTCACGTTCACCGCATAGCGATGCAGGGCATCGTCCTGCACCTGGCTGACCGGCAGCGTGACCTGGTCGCCGGTAAGGGTCACAGCCTTGGCGGGCGAAAGCGCGGTGCTGCTCATGGCGTAGATGAACTGTGCCGTCACCAGAAAGATGAAGACGAAGCTGCAGACGGCGACCGCGGACATCCAGAAGCGTTCGCGGCGCACGGTCGCCTCCGCCTTGCGCTTTTGCGCGGCGGTTGCATCCGCGGGCAGCGCGGCGGGGTTCATGCGCTTCCGGTATTCGAACAGGATCATCAGAGCAGCCAACGCCAGAATTGTGACAAAGAAGAAAACTTCATTGCTGACGATGGGCCCGAGGATGC
>JAKAUB010000096.1 GCA_021827845.1 Acidobacteriota bacterium
GATAGAAGAGGTCGCGCGGTTCGTATGCCTCAAAACACGTCCTCGCTTTTTCCAGTTGGTCGAGTGTCGGGAGCGCTGGCTCGGGAATCTTTCGTGTTCGCATCTTGCTACCCGCTTCCTCCTTATCCCATCAAGGTCTCGCTTCTGACATGTGGGAATTAGCGGCCCGGTCTCAAGGGAATGTTAGAAAATCTCTCTCGCCGCTGGCGACGCTCGATGCGGCTGTCGTCGTTAACAACTGAAGGTGTCCAAGTGAAGTTCCCGGACTGTTGATAGTGGATGAATCCACGTCTCAAACGCGAGACGAGGGGCGCCCTGATGCAGACCTTGACCACCCGCCACCTCACGAGTTAGAAAATTGCACGCTCTCGCCTCCATTACGGCGTGTTGTATTTGTTCAGCCAGTCGTGGATCTCGTGCATGACGTTGAGGCGCTGCTCCCACAGGGTGGGAAAGTGTGGGGAGCCAGGGTAGGTCACCATCCGCACGGTTTTGCCGCGCGCGGCGAGAATCTCAAAGTACTCCGTTCCCTGAAACGTGGGCACGCGGTGGTCCGCCTCCCCATGCAGGATGAGTAGCGGCGTGGTGACGCGGGACGCGAACGCCACGGCGGAGAATTTGCGGAAGGCGTCGTAATCGGTATCGGTCCAGCGGGCGTCGTAGTCGATCTGCTGGATGTCGCTGGTCCACATAAAGGGGCTCCAGTCGGTGATGCCGGCGCCTTCAATCGCCGCGCGGTAGCGGCTGGTCTGGGTGACGGTCCAGGCGGTCATAAAGCCGCCGGCGCTCCAGCCAAAGATGGCCAGCCGGTGCGGATCGGCCCATCCCTGCGCGATGGCGAAGTCGGTGGCGCTGTCCACGTCCTGATAGGCGCGATCGCCAAAGTGCTGATAGATGGCGGCGAGAAAGTCTGCGCCAAAGCCGGTGGAGCCGCGGTACTGGGGCTGCAGCACTACGTAGCCCCAGCCGGCGATGATCTGCGAGAGCGGGTCGAAGCTGAGCTCGTCATTGGCCTCCGGACCGCCGTGCGGCAGCACCAGGAAGGGATACTTGTTGCCGGCGGTGTAGCCGGGCGGGAAGGTGGCGATGCCTTCGAGCGCGATGCCCTCGCGGGACTTCCAATGCACGGTGCGAACGGTGGCGAGCTGCAGTGCGCCGAGTTCCTTGTCCCCGACATGCGTGATGCGGGTGAGTGCGCTGCCCTGCGGCACGGCGACGTTCCGGCTGTGGCCGGGGTCGCCAACGGTGAAGGCCATCTGGGTGGAGGCGCCGGGATACCCGGCGGTGACGGGCGTGCCGCTGAGGACGCCCGCCGGCCATTTGTAGCGGGGCGTGAGGGTGTTGTCCGCGAAGGCGTCGACTTCGGTCTGGACGCCGCGATCCACCAGCACCCAGAGATGGCCGGCCGGGTCGCGGGAGATTTGCAGTGCCGTGCCGTCGAGCGAGGGCGTGCGGTCGGTGGGCGCGCCGCCGTGGGTGTCGACGGTCCAGACGTGCTCCGGGGTCAGGACGGCAGATTTGGTGGAGAGAAAGGCGAGGGTATGGCCATCGGCGGCCCAGGCCAGCCCGCTGATGGAGTTGGGGATGGTGGCGACGGGCTGGACGCCCGAGGCGCTGCAGCGGTCGATGCTGCTGGCGACCTTTTTGTAGCCGATCTTGGGCAGCGAGGACAGGACGGCGAGGGTGGCGTTATCGGGGCTCCAGGCGATGGCGCCGGCGGCTCCGCCGACCGTGGGGGCGCCGGCGATCTGATGCAGCGCGGGGCACCACCACTGGCCGCCGGTGCCGTCGGCGTTGACGACATAGAGGCTGGCCTGACTGGGCTGCTGCACATGGCGGATGGCGTCGAGCGGATCGGGCGGGCGCGGATCGGCCACCAGGGCGAAGCGCTTGCCGTCGGGCGAGGGAAGGGCGCCCTCTACGCCACGTGGCAGCAGGACCGTGACTGCGGGGACTGACGGCGCTTTGCCGTCTGCCAGCGGGAAGATGGCGAATTGCGGCTGGCCGTTCACCTTCCAGGTGCCGTAGAGGCGGGAGCCATCGCGGGTGAAGCCGATGGGCGAAAACCCTTTGGGCAGGGAGAGCTGCTGCTGCGCTTTGCCGGCGGCATCGGTGGTCCACCATTGATATTGCGTCGGCCCGGTGGGCGCGCCAAAGCTGACGGCGTAGAGGATGGTTCCCTGCGGGGAGACGGCGGCTGCGGCAGCGCTATGAAGCGTGGCCCAGTTGGCTGCGGTGAAGGGCTTTTGGGCAGCGCTGGACTGGGCCAGAGCGGTGACGCAGAGGGCTGAGCCGGCCACCCAAGCAATCAGGCAGAGTGTGGTGAAGCGAGACGGAAAACGCATGCAATTTCCTCGATGATCCAACGGGAAATACGCAGCCGAAGAGCTGCCGGTTGCACTTTCAACGGCCTGCGCTCCGAAATTAGCGCAGCGGAGTGCGGCCTGCTTTGCGAATTGCGATCAGGTTATGCCAGAAGAAGACGGAATCAAGTTCGTCATCGAAGGGCGAGCCGGAATCGGGGAACTGAAATTCTTCATGGTTCAGACGATCGGCAAGATTTTTGAAAAATCCCATCGAGGTGTGGTCGGACGAATCATGCGCTATCGCCTGGCCCCCGTATTGCGGCCAGTAAGAAGTTTGCACGTCCTCGACAAAATAAATGCCGCCGCTGTTCAGCAGGGGAAAGAGGAGCTGAAAGGTTTCAATAACGTGTTCATTGCGGTGGCTGCCGTCGTCAATTACCACATCGAAACCGCCGGCGCTTTTATGGATACGGTGCAGGATTTCAGGATCAACCTGGCTGCCTTGCCAGACGCTAATTCGTTTTTGCGCCACGCCGGGCTTTTCCAGGATGTCCAGTCCATGAATCCGGGCGTGCGAGAAGTAAGCCTTCCACATGCGGAGAGATTCCCCGCCAACGGTATGCCCTGCGTAGCCGCCGATCCCGATCTCAAGCAGGTTGAAGCGCCGCTTCCGCAGGCCCGACAGGAGCAACCGGTAGTGCGGGATGTAGCCGTGTGCCAGTTTGTCGGTGCCATGCAGACGGGCCAGCATGGCCAAGTTGCCGCCAGCCAACAAGGACAGCACATCGAGGACAGTTTTTTGGCGGAGGATAGGCTTGATGCGTTCCTTATGACGGACGACGAAGGAATGAAGCGCTGGGGCCTGAGAAGAAAGCATGCAAAAACGGCGGGAATCGAGCCGACCGCAAAATCTACCACGAAAGACGGACAGCTGTCGAAACCGCGGGACTTGCAAAGCGGGGTAAGAATCCCGCATAATAAGACGATGCGCCAAGGTGGCTAACGCCGCCGGGCGTACCACACCACGGCCGGACGGCCGCTCCGAGTACCCGTAACAAGGCAGTTGAATACAAGCAACACGGAGCGGTTCAGCGGGAAACAGCGCTGCACAAGGTCCGCGCGGTGGGAGACAAGAGGGATTATGTCGAAAGAAGGAAAGAACATCAAGAAGGCGCGCGCCGCCATCGAGCAGCGCCCCTATCCTTTGGCGGAAGCTGTTCCGCTACTCCAAAAGATCAAGTTTGCGAAGTTCGATGAGACGGTTGAGCTGACCATGCGGCTTGGCGTCGATCCCAAGCATGCCGACCAGATGGTGCGTGGCACGGTGGTGCTGCCGCACGGGCTGGGCAAGACCAAGCGCGTCGCCGTGGTGGCTTCCGGCGAGAAGCTGCGCGAGGCCGAGGCGGCGGGCGCTGAGTTTGTGGGCGGCGACGAGATGGTGGAGCGGATCCAGAAAGAAGGCTGGACCGACTTCGATGCACTGATCGCGACGCCGGACATGATGAAGTCGATCGGCCGTCTGGGGAAGGTGCTGGGCCCACGCGGGCTGATGCCGAACCCGAAGACGGGAACGGTCACGACCGATATTGCGGGCGCAGTGCGCGAAATTAAGGCCGGAAAGATCGAATACCGGACGGACAAGACGGCGTTGATTCACGTGCCGGTCGGCAAGCTGTCGTTTCCGCCGGAGAAGCTGGTAGAGAACGCCACCGCGCTGATTACCAGCGTGGTGAAGGCCAAGCCTTCAGCGGCTAAAGGGAAGTATGTCAAGGGCATCACGCTGAGCTCGACCATGGGCCCCGGCATCCCGCTCGATAGCGGAGTGGTGGAGTCGGCAGGCCGCGCCTAGCGCAGAACCTGCGGCATGATGGCGACAGATGCGCCATCGCTCGAGCACTTCCAAGTAAAGGAATCAGGCGCTGCGGCGCAGACCAGGATTTTTCAGGATCGATTTATGGCGATTTCAAGGGCAAAGAAGAAGGAGCAGGTGGATCGTCTGGCGGCGGAGCTGGCCGACTCGACCACTGCGATTGTGGGTACATTTACCAAGCTGACCGTGTCCCAGGATTTTGCGCTGCGCACGGTGGTTCGCAATGCCGGTGGCCGGTACCGCGTGGTGAAGAACAAGCTGGCGGCGCGGGCGGCGGAGGGCAGCAAGGTTGCCGAGGGCCTGAAGGGGCTGAAGGGTGTTTCGTCGGTGGCGTACACCAGCGGCGACCCGGTAGCGCTGGCCAAGGCGCTGTCGGACTGGGTGAAGGAGAACGCTGAGTTCTCGTTCAAGCTGGCGATTGTCGATGGCAAGGTGCTGTCGGTGGCTGAGATTCAGCAACTGGCGAACATGCCGGGACGCGAAGAGATCTATTCGAAGCTGCTGTTCCTCATCAACGCGCCGGCGCAGCGTCTGGCGACGGTGTTGAACGCCACTGGCCGCGACCTGGCCGTGGTGCTGGGGCAGGCGGTCGAAAAGAACAAGTTTGCCGAGGCTGCCG
>JAKAUB010000002.1 GCA_021827845.1 Acidobacteriota bacterium
GAGCGGGCGGCTCGCCCAGCAGCGGCATCAATCAGCGGGTGCCCACCTTTGTCGATCAGGTGCCTTACGGACGCGGAACCGCCGGTGCGTACCGCACGCCAAACTCCCCCTACTCGCGCGGTTCATTGCAGCCGACCGAGTTTCAGCGCGTGGTCGCGGGGGCGACCGGCGCCATGCTGCCCATCTTCGGTGCGGACCTTTTTGCTAATTTCGGCAACTTTAATCCTGTCGATCGCACGCCCGTCACGTCCGACTACATTATCGGGCCGGGCGATCAACTGCTGATCCGGGTGTGGGGGCAGGTCAACTTCAACTCGCATTCGACGGTCGATCGTGCGGGCGATATTTATGTTCCGCAAGTCGGCAACATTGAAGTCGCCGGCCTGCACTTTCAGCAGCTCGACGGTTATCTCAAGCAGCGCCTGGGGCGCGTCTACCGCAACTTTGATCTCAGCGTGAACGTGGGCCAGATCCGCTCCATCCAGGTGTATGTGGTGGGGAGCGCACAACGTCCCGGCAGCTACACGCTCAGCGCGCTCAGCACACTGGTCAATGCGCTGTTCTCTTCGGGCGGTCCGTCGCCGCAGGGATCGATGCGCAATATTCAGTTAAAGCGCGGTGGCAAAATCGTCACCACGATGGATCTCTACGACCTGCTGATCTTCGGCGATAAGACGCACGACGCTCCGCTGCTGCCGGGCGACGTCATCTACATCCCGCCGGTGGGGCCTCAGGTGGGCCTGGCGGGCAGTGTGAATACACCGGCTATTTATGAGCTGAAGGGACAGGAAACAGCCGGAGACCTGATTGCGATGGCCGGCGGCCTGACCGCCATGGCGGCCAAGAGCGACGCGCAGCTGGATCGCACCGACAGCGCCGGCAATCGCCGCACGATACAGCTCTCGCTGACGGGTGCAGGATTGCAAACGGTCATGCGCAACGGAGACATTCTGCGCATTCCTTCAATTGTTCAACGGTTTGACAATACCGTGACGCTGCGCGGCAACGTGGCCAATCCCGGCCGCTATAGCTGGAAGCCCGGTATGCGGATCCTGGACCTGATTCCGGACGCCGCCTCTCTGGAGACGCGCGGCTACTGGCAGCGCCGGATTGCGCTGGGGCTGCCGGCGCCCGAATATACGCCGCTGCTGACGACCGCCACCCCCGCTCTGCCAAACGGGCTGCAATTGCCCGCTGGCTTAACCAGCCAGTCCGGCGTGAGCGCATCGAACGCCTCTGTCGCGGGTCCGGAAACGTCTGCGGCAGCGGATGCGGCGGGCCTGGCCGCGCAGACGCAAGGGGGCGGTCTTCCCACTGCCGCGAAAGGCGGTGCGGGCAATAGCCTGACCGGGGCTGGAGCAGGCGGTGCCAACAAAAATGCGGCGAGCGCCACGATCAACAGTCAACTGCTGCGGGAGTTCCCGGCCGGCAACCGGTTCTCAGAATCCATCTTCCCCGTCCATAATGAGATTCTTCGAATCGCACCGAGCATCGATTGGAGCTATGCGGCGATTCAGCGGACAAACCCGCACACCCTGACCAACTCGGTCATCCCCTTCAGTCTGGGGCAAGCCGTGCTGGACCATAACCCTTCGCAGAACCTCGCACTCGAACCGGGTGATATTGTCACGATCTTCTCCACCGCGGATATCAAGGTTCCACAGAGCCAGCAGACGAAATATGTAGAGCTTGAAGGCGAAGTGGCGCACGCCGGCGTTTATAGCGTGAAGCCCGGAGAGACCTTGCGGGAACTGGTACGCCGCGCCGGTGGCCTGACGCCGAATGCCTATCTCTATGGTTCAGAGTTTTTGCGCCTCTCTACCCAGAGGCTGCAGCAGGCTCGTCTGGATGAATATACGAATTCGCTGGAGCGCGACCTGCAAATCTCAGCAACCAATGCGCCGGGCGCGTTGGTCAACCCAAACGGAACAGCGGCCCTTGCTACCAGCGCGCAGGCCCAGCGCGCCCTTGTGACGACGCTTCGCCGCATGCGGGCGACTGGCCGCATCGTTCTAGGCGTGACACCTTTCAGCCGCGGAGTGGATGCGATTCCGAATATTGCCTTGCAGGATGGGGACCGCTTCATCGTACCGCCGACGCCCGTCACAGTGAACGTCGTGGGCGCAGTGTATGACCAGAATTCTTTCCTCTACCACCGCGGCGATCACGTCGGGGACTACCTCCGCATCTCCGGGGGAGGAACGCGTAACGCCGACAAGCGGCATGAGTTTGTGATTCGCGCGGATGGGTCTGTGATCAGCAAACAGATCGCAGGCGGCAACGTGTTCGGCGGCGGTTTCGCGGACAAACTGGTGTATCCCGGCGATACCCTGGTGGTGCCCGATAATATCAACAAAACTACCGTACTTCGCGGGTTGACCGACTGGTCTGCGGTCTTCTCCCAGTTCGGGCTCGGCATCGCGAGTCTGACGCTGCTTGGTCTGTAACAGCCAAACTTATGACGCCCACGGATCAAATCGAAGCGTATCAGCCAGCACCGGTCAGGAAAGCGCCTGAACTGGCGGTTTCTTCCGACCAGGAGCCACCGGTCAACCTGTTGGATGCCGCACTGTTGCTTGCTTCTCGGAAAGAATTCATTCTGAAGACTGCACTGGTTTTCACCATCATTACGGTGATCCTTGTCTTTGTTATTCCGGTTGACTACACCTCCACAGCTGCCATCATGCCCCCACAAAAGCAGAATTCTGCTTCGGCGTTGCTGGGTGAGTTGGGGGGTCTGGCGGCGCTGAGCGGGGGCGGACTAGGTGGAAGCGCGGCCGGCATGCTGGGTCTTAAAAAACCAGGGGATCTCTACATCGGCCTTCTGCAGAGCGAGACCATTGAAGACGCCATTGTCCGTCAGTTCGACCTGATGCACGTTTACAAAAAGAAGCGGTTGAGCGATGCACGCAAGAAGCTGAAATCCAATACCAAAATACTTTCTGAGAAAAGCTCCCTCATCAGCATCGCCATCGAAGATCACTCCCCGACCCGTGCAGCCGCCATCGCAAATGCATATATCAGCCATTTGCACGACCTCATGTCGCACCTTGCAATTTCTGAGGCGGCCCAGCGCAGAGTTTTCTTTGAGCACGAAGTCGACGAAGAAAAGAAGCGGCTTGCGGATGCCGAAGAGGCTTTGGTACGAACAGAGCAGAAAACAGGCATCATTCAGCCGCAGGGACAAACGCAGGCTGTCATCCTGACGATCATGCAACTGCAGGCGCAGATTTCGGCGACTGAGGTTGAATTGTCTGCCCTGCGCTCCTCGGCCACCAACGACAATCCCAAAGTCATCACCTTGGAATCGCAGCTCTCTGGATTGCGTGCACGTCTGTCGGAATTCGAGAAGGGTCATCCACAAGCACAAGCCATTGCCGGGGACGTGCTCCCCACCGTGACATCTGTCCCGACCGCATCGCTCGAGTATCTGCGTAGCTATCGCGAAGTCCGCTACCATCAGACCTTATTCGATTTGCTGGCCAGGCAGTATGAATTGGCAAAGGTGGATGAGGCTCAGGAGGCCCCAGTGATTCAAGTGGTCGATCCTGGCCTGGTCCCCGACAAGCGCTCCTGGCCGCCACGGACCATTCTGACGCTGCTGGCATTTTTCCTTGGCGGAATTCTGGCGTCAGGGTGGGTGCTGCTGCGGGCAGCCTTTCTCTCTCGCATGCAGGACCCCGAATTCGCCGCACAGACCACGCAACTTCGGCGCCAGATGTCCTGGCGCTCCCGAAAGGCGTCTTAGTGCGAATGAAGGAAGGTCCATCCATGCGGGGGTTGGTTGCCGAGCAGTTGCAGCAGTCCATCGCAGTGCTTTCGGCCGTCGCTGCCGACGCTGCACTGCATGACAAATTGGTCGTAGCCGCCCAGAAGACGGCAGACGCCCTCCGCAGCGGGCATAAACTCCTGGTGGCCGGAAACGGCGGAAGCGCGGCGGACGCTCAGCACCTCGTCGCGGAATTCGTCAGCCGGCTGGTTGCCGACCGTCCGGCCATGCGCGCAGTTGCCCTCACGACGGACACGTCGATCTTGACCGCCGTCGGCAATGACTATGGCTACGAATGCGTCTTTGCGCGGCAGTTGGAAGCGCTCGGCCAGCCCGGGGATGTCTTCTTTGCCATCTCCACGTCAGGAAACTCGCCCAACATCCTGCGTGCACTCGAGCTCGTGCGGAATACGGGAATCTTCACCGTCGGCCTCACCGGACAGACCGGTGGCAAGATGGCGCCGCTTTGTGATGTCTGCCTCTGCATTCCATCAACTGTCACAATGAACATCCAGGAATCTCACCTGGCGCTCGAACATATCTTCTGTCTTTTAACGGAACAGATGTATTTCGGCGAATGACTTCCACCCCTCCGGCACCGGACATCGGCGTCGCTCCCGGTCTGATTCTCGATCGTGATGGGGTCATCCATCGCGAGATCGGTTACCTGCATCAATCAGAGGAGGTGCAATTCACAGACGGTATTTTCGACGTCTGCCGGCGCGCCTGCGAGAAGGGATATCGAATCATTATTGTGACGAATCAGGCAGGAATTGGGAGAGGTCTCTATTCCGAGGAAGATTTTCACGCATTGATGCGCTGGATGGAGGAACGCTTTGCGGCCGAATCGGCGCCCATAAGTGGGTACTACTACTGTCCGCATCACCCTGTCCACGGGATCGGAAAGTTTCAGATTGATTGTCCAGATCGCAAGCCGCGGCCCGGGATGATTCTGCGAGCTGCGAGAGACCATCAACTT
>JAKAUB010000208.1 GCA_021827845.1 Acidobacteriota bacterium
CCGGCGGCTGCGGCAGACCGAACCGGATATCTTCATCAACCTGACCACCGGCACCTACGCGTCGCCATTCTGGCTGTTCGACTCCGATGCGATCTGGCGCGGCGGTGACGACCACAGCTTCGCCGGAGTGGGCAGTTCGCGGCAGCGATGGATCACCTACCGCGACTCCCAGGTGTACAAAAACGTGGTGCAGGCCGGCCCGCTGTTTCCGCTGAATTCCCTGATGCTGCACGGCATGATCTTCGCAAAGCTCGCCGAGGGTCTTAGCGCCGATCCGCAGCATGACTTCCGCGATGAAGTTGAAAGTTTCTTTGGTTCTGGCACGCAGGTGCAGGAGATGTACATCACGCCGTCGCTGCTGTCTGCGCAGGACTGGGACCTGCTGGCACAGGGCGCGAAATGGTCGTTGGCCAACGCGGCAACACTTAAGGATTCACACTGGATTGGCGGCGACCCAGCGCAGCTTGCGGTCTATGGCTGGGCCTCGTGGAGTCCGGCGAAAGGGATCGTTGTGCTGCGCAATCCCTCGGACAAGCCGCAGACCTATTCGCTGGACATTGCGCAGGCGCTGGAGCTTCCTGCCTCAGCGCCACACAACTACACGGCGCGCGATCCCTGGAATCCTGCCATGCCTGCAAAGCAACTGACAGCACGCCACGCCATCCGGATACGACTAAAGCCCTGGCAGGTGGTCACATTGGAAGCGCTGCCCGTGGCCGGCCGCTAGCGGCGCGGCGCTCTCACCCGACGGGCGCGGGCGCGGCGTCCCATGCCGCCAGCACGGATCGCGAACCATCCGCCGCAGGTGACGCGCGTTCTTCCAGCGGCCATCCCGCCAGCACCAGGACGGGCGCATCATCTTCAGCCAGGCGCTCCATTCGATCCAGCGTCGTATGCTCGATGCGCTGATTGGCCCGCGAAATATCGCTGACCACCAGGCATGGAAGCGCCGGCGCCAGACCCGCAGCCCGCATATCCCAGGCCAGTGCCCGCAGATCGCGGCCGGGCATGTAAATGCCAACCGTCGCATCCGCGGGCAAAGAACCCTTCCAAAGCGACGCGCGGGCCGGCCCTGCGCCGGACGCGCGATGCGCCGTGGTCAGAATGATGGTCGAAGCGGAACGCCGGTCGGTCAGTGAGTGCTGCGCGGCCGCAGCTGCAGCAAACATCGCGGTGATGCCGGGCACAATCTCAAACGGAATCCCGGCATCACGCAGCGCATCCATCTCCTCGCCCGCACGGCCAAAGACCATCGGGTCTCCGCTCTTCAGTCGCACCACGGCGGAGCCCTGTTGCGCTGCGCTGATCATCAGGCTGTGAATCTGCGCCTGCGTCACGCGAGCGTGGCCGCAGCGCTTACCAACGCTGATGCACTGCGCGGCGGGGGAGCACCGCTCGAGAATCGCAGGCGGAATCAGATCGTCATGCAGTATGACATCGGCCGAGCGGAGTAGGTCCGCAGCCTTGAGCGTGAGCAGCTCCGGATCGCCGGGCCCTGCTCCCACCAGGTAAATGGTTCCCTTTTTCGCGATGGTCATAACAGTGCCTCCTCGCAGGATGACGGGTTGGCTGCAAGTTGGCGCGTTGGGCAACTCTCCGCGCCGCACAGCGGCAGGTGCGCCAACCGGTGCAGCAGCAGCTTGCGCGGCTCACCGGCAGGGCGGCGGGCCAGCACTTCGCGCCGCAGCCCCCCCAGCTGATCCACCCACTCCTCCAGTGTCTCCGGCAGAGAAGCTTCCAGCTCCCGGCGCAGCCGCTGCGCCAGCGCCGGACTTTCCCCGGCGGTGGAGATGGCGATCTGCAGCGAGCCACGCCGCACCAGCGATGCGAAATAAAAATCGCAGTTCGGCGGATCATCCACCGAATTGCAGAGAACGCCTGCGCGCCGGGCAGCGTGATGCACGGCCTGATTCACCTCGTGCGAATCCGTTGCGGTCACCACCAGCGCGCATCCCCGCACATCCCGGTCACGAAAAGGCCGCAGCGACAGCGTGATGCGGCGTGCACGCACCAGCGCCGCAGCCCTGGGCAGAACGCGCGTGGCGACGACGGACACCTGCGCGCCGGCCTGCAGCAGCGCCTCAATTTTTTCCACCGCAACGTTGCCCGCTCCTACCACCAGGCAGCGGCGTCCTTCTAGCTTGAGAAAAACCGGGAACAGACTCATGGTTGGCTACTCCACGCCATGCGGAACATGGCCGGTTGGACGATCCCGTTCGACCGGCGCGGCTGGCGCACCGGCAAGGAACTCCCGCAGCTCGGCCTCCGAGTGCCGCGCAAACCAGCGGCGCAGATTTTCTGCGTACTGCCGTGTAGACAGATACTGGCGCAGCAGCCGCTCCATCGCTGCAGGCACCTCCGTCGCCGGACAACGGAACCCAACGGGCCGGGCAATCGCAGCATGCTCGCCAACAGCCCCGCCGACACAGAAGTAATATGCGTCCACCAGCTCACCATTGTGTTTGATCTTTTTGCCTTCGAGGCCGATGTCCGCGACCCAGTGCTGGCCGCAACTGTTCGGACAACCGGTAACGTTCAGCTTCAGCGACTGATCAAATTCCGGGATGCGGCGCTCCATCTCTTCCACCAGCCGCAGAGCAAAGCCCTTGGTCTCCGTGATGGCAAGCTTGCAGAACTCCGTGCCGGTGCAGGCGATGGCGCCCCGCCAGAACGATGAGCCATTGACGCGCAGACCAATCTGCTCCAGCTCCCGCGCCAGCGCCTGGGCCCGCTGCTGCGGAACATTCACGATCAGCAGATTCTGCGTGACTGTGGTGCGCAGCCGGCCGTTGCCGAACGCTTCCGCCAGTTCCGCGACGGTGTGCAATTGCTCGCCGGTCAGGCGGCCGCGCAGCACTGAAGTGCCTACGGTCACCAGTCCCGGCTGCTTTTGCGGGTGAATTCCGGAGTGGTCACGAAAGACATCCGCCGGCGCTGTCTCTTCCGGTGCAGATTCGAAGCGGTACTCGAGGCGCGCCTCGAGTTCGGCCAGGAAGCGCGCCGCGTCCCAGCCATGCTTGAGAAAAAGATATTTCAGCCGCGCACGGTCGCGGTTTTCCCGCAGCTCCGGCTGGTCGCGGAACAACCCCGCCACCGCATGCACCACTGGAACCACCAGCGCTTCCGGAACAAACGCATCCAGCCGAACGCCGAGATGCGGCTCCTTTGACAGGCCACCGCCGACGCGCAACGTGTAGCCCACTTCGCGCCGGCCGCCGGTCCACCGTTCCACGGCCGTCAGGCCCACATCGTTAATCTCGGGGTACGTGCACCACTGGCGGCAGCCGGAGATGGAAGCCTTGAATTTGCGCGGAAGATTGTAAAAATCCGCATTCGCGGTCAGCGTCTGTGCCAGTTCCACGGCCAGCGGCGAGGCGTCGGTGATCTCGTCCGCGGCCAAACCGGCCAGCGGGCAGCCGGTCACATTGCGCGGAACGTCACCACACGCGCCTTTGGGCGAGAGGCCTGCAGCGGCGAGCGCATCGACAATCTCCGGCAGCGACTCGATCGTCAGCCAGTGCAGCTGGAAGTTCTGCCGTGTGGTGATGTCAGCAAGGTTCCGTGCATGGCGTTGCGTAAGACCGGCGATGACGCGGAGCTGCGACGCGCGGATCATGCCGTTGGGGACACCGATCCGCAGCATGAAAAAGTCCGAGGCCTTGCCCTCGCCACCGGCTCCGCCAACGGCGCCGGCGCCGTCACCCTGCGTGTAGATGCCCCACCACTTGAAGTAGGCCGAGGCCCACTCCGGGGCCACGCTGGCACGGCCCTCCCGGGCAAACTGCCTCACCTCGGCAAAGGCATCCCAGGGATTTTTCTCGCGCTTCAGGCGCTCCATCTTCTGCGCTTTGGTTTCTCGAATGGCCGGCTCGGCCGGCGCCAGTGGTGTCATCATCCTTCTCGCTTATGCCGCTCGGAAGGACTGACTGGAAGGATGGTACTGAAAACACGAAACCCACCGAGTCAGTCTTTCCGTCGGTGGGTGGGATTTGATTGCTTCGTGAGCGTTTCCGCTCTTCAGATTCCCGGTGCCTTCAGAAAGCGCCAATATGTGTCCGCATGGAACACATACACATACAGCGCATCTTGAGGCTGGCAGGAATCATGGCTTGGATCGACTCTAAATGCGGACCGTCCCTGCGTCAAGCGATAGGTCCGCAAGAACGCCCGCGGGTTGCGAATTGCGCGCCCCGCTATTGCACCGCGCCGCGCGGGCGCAGACGGTTGAGTTCCAGTGCGCAGGCAACAGCATTTTGCACAGCGAGCATAAGATTGTCCGCAATCACCCAGCACCAGTAGCGCGTGTTCTCCAGCGCGCCATTGCCGGAGGCAGTCTGTGGCACGGCGCGCACCAGCACTTGCGCGTCCGCTTCCTCCACTGCCTGCACGCTGCCTGGAAAATCTGCGCTGTCCGCAATGACGCTAAGCAACGGACCCGCAAGCGCGGCCTGAACCGCGGCCAGGTCGAGGGGACGCTCCAGCTCAATGCCGACCGAAACGCCATAGCCGTGGAAGACCGGCGCCTGGATCAATTGCAGCGCGGCTGGTAGAAGCTGCGGAGCGATCAGGTGCAGATGCCGGGCAATGGTTGCGCTGGTGGCCGCCAGGTTGATCGCAGGATCTTCGCCCAGCGTCGCGCGCAGGCTGAATGCGATCTGACCGCCGAAGACCGCATCAGGCATGGGCTGAAAGGAGAGCAGATTCGTTGTCTGGCGATGAAGCTCCTCGAGTGCGGGCTGTCCGTACTCCGCAGCAGGCTGCAGCAGTGTTGCCCACACGGAGCGCAGACCCGCTACGTGCGTCAGCCGGCCCTGGAGCAGCGCCAGAAGAATCGCCATCGGGTGCGCAGAGGCAACAGCGCGCGTCTGCAGATCGGGCACGGCAGCGCCCGGCTCATCGGGCAGCAGAGCCGCGCGAACGAGTGCCCCACCGCTGCGCTCCAACTCGCCGGAAAGATCGACCAGGCGGCAGCCGGCATCGAGCGCAGCGCGCCAGTAGGTGCGCGTCACTTCAGCCGTGGCGGCAAAGAAAACAAATTCGCAGCCAGAGAATGACGCGGCATCGACGGGCTGAATCAGCGTGACCTCTTCCCCGGCAGCGGTCAGGCGTCCGGCCTCTTCGCCCGCATCCAGCAGGCGCAGATCGGCAATCCCGAGCGGCGAGCGCGCCAGCTCATCCGCCAGCGCTTTTCCCAGGAGCGTTCCCGCACCAACAATGGCGGCACGCAACGGTTTATCAGGCATCTACAGTTCTCCCGGATGGCTGGATTCCGAATGTGGTTCCACCGCGGCTGCGGGCCGATGGCGGTGGCGCATCTGCCATGAGTACGCCGCACGCGCCAGCAGGCCAGAAAACATGTAGCCGAACGCCAGCACCACCAACACATATTGATGAAACAGGATCACCACGCAGACCACTGCGCCGATCAGCACGAGAACCTGAAAGGGATGGCGTCCGGTAAGAGTAATTTCTTTGCCGCTCCAGAATCGCCAGGTGCTGACCATTAGAAAGCCCGTCAGACCGATGATGGCCACCCACAGCCACACGGCGACTCCGTTAAAGACGGGTGCGCCCTCAAAAAAATGTACTGTGGCTGCGATGATGCCGGCTGCCGCGGGAATGGGCATGCCGACAAAATATTTGCGGTCGGGGCGGCCGGGATTTTTTGGCTTCGCATCCGCACTGGTATTAAAGCGCGCCAGCCGACAGGCACCACAGATGAGAAATAAAAATGAGATGACCGCGCCAATCTGGAGCAGCTTGTGCCGCAGAACGGGATCCATGCTGAGCGGGAGCATGCGAAAGCCCCAGCTGTAGGCGAGGATGGCCGGCGCGACGCCAAACGTGATCACATCGGCCAGAGAGTCCAGCTCTCGGCCAAACTCACTTGCCGTATTGGTCATGCGCGCCACGCGGCCATCCAGTCCGTCGAATGGAATGGCGAAGCCGATCGCCAGCGCGGCGTAGTCAAAGTGCTGGGGGTCGACCGGCGTGCCCTGCAAACTCTGAACAATGGCGTAGAAACCGGCGCCGATGGAACCCGCCGTGAATAGCGACGGCAGAATGTACATTCCGCGCCGGGCGGGCCGCCGCCTGCGCGGCAGGGGCGGGTTCATTCGGGCCGTCCCGGTGCCGCGCCCAGCCACGCTGCGGTCTCCGCCATTCCCTCATCCAAATCGAGCGGCATAGTGGCGAGCACCGAGGAGCCGCCATGCACAGTGTCGCCCACTTTGATTTGCAATTCGCACGTCGAAGGAAGAACCACGTCCACCCGCGAGCCAAACTTTATGAGGCCGACACGCTCGCCGCGATGCACCCACTCTCCCACCTTCTTTTGAAACACGATGCGGCGCGCCAGCAGGCCTGCGATCTGGGTGAAGGACACGGCGCACAATTCCCCGGCAATCTCAACCAGGTTGCGCTCATTTTCCATCGCCGAGGCGGGATTCATGGCGTTGAGGTATTTGCCTTTGGAATATTTAACGGCCTGGATCGTACCGGCGATCGGCGCGCGATTGACATGCACGTTGAAGACGTTGAGGAAGATACTGATGCGATGCTGCGTGCCATGCGGGCCGGCAATGCGCTCCACCGCCGTCACCTTGCCATCGGCCGGGGAGACGACCAGACCGGGCGCCTCCGGGATCGCGCGTTCGGGATCCCGGAAGAACCACAGAAAAAATCCGGCAAGCAGCACGGGAATGATCGCCGGCCACGCCCGGTGCGTCAGGATTGCAGCCAGAACAGCGACAGCCAGAAAGCCGCCACCGTAGAAATAGCCATCGCGAACCATGGGTATAGCTTAGATGACGGCGCTGCGAGATGCACAGACCTTTCCCGCCGCGACCGGTGGCAGGGGCGGTCCGACCTGCCGGGCTACGCGATGCCGCGATTAACGGAGGAGGTACGCGCGTACCGCTCCATCTCGTCCTTCAATTTCAGCTTCAGCTTTTTCAGACGCGCGGCTTCTTGCTGCTCGCTCTCACTCAGATAAGGATGAGACAGCATGACGTCCAATTTGCGGGAGTACTGGCGATGTTCTTCAACCAGGCGGATCAGAGAATTCTGCCCGGCGCTGGTCGCGCGCTCGAGGGATGGCTCCATGCAGCGACACCTCCTGCTTCTATAGACGGAAACGGTAGCACGGGGTTTCCGGGGCTGGCAACGCCACTTTTCAACAGGTGCTGCAGCGGTGGTGCAGGACGCCGCGCAGCGTCAGGGACGCAGCCGCGCAGCGAGCATCAGGGCGTCTTCTCCGTCGCCGTAGTACGCCGCGCGCCGCCCCGTGACGGCAAATCCCATGCGCTGATAAAAGGCCAGCGCCGCTGCGTTTCCGGAGCGGACTTCGAGCCACAACTCGGCTGGGTGGTTGGCGGCACACGCGCGACACCAGAGCGAGACGCTCTGTAGCAGGCGGGTCGCTACGCCCGAGCGGCGCCACGCAGCCAGAACGGCGATGTTTTCAATCTCACACGGGCCACCCGGTACGAGGCTCGCCGCGAGGAAGCCGACGATGGAACCCACCCTTGCGCCGGGCGTCGCCGGGCAGGCGACAAACAGGGCGCGGAGCTGTGGCCCCTCGCCGGCAGCGGCGACAAATTGCTGATAGGCGGTGATCGGCCAGGATGCCGCCGAGGGTTCGTTGCTGGCGAGTGCGTGGATCGCGGTGGCATCGCCCAGCCGGGCGCGCCGAACGATGATGGCCCTCTGGCTCGCTCGTTCGGCAGCGGAACTCATCGCGGTGCGGGCGCCACAGCTGGCTTCGCCGGATAGGCTTGCCGCACGTAGTTCGCATTGAGCGCCGTTGAGCTATCAAACCGCAGGCCGCGCTCGCCACGCCATGCCCGCCCGGCGAATGGCAGCAGATCGGTAACGCGTGGCGTTGGAATCGCAATGAGCTCGTGGGGAAAGCGGTTCGCCAGCGCGTCCAGCACGGCGGGTTCGCAGGCAAACACGGGCGCTGGCGCAGCGTGGATCTTCTGCTCCAGCGCAGCGCGGGACGCAACGCTCTCCGACTTTGCCAAAAGATCCCCGTCAAGGAATTCGCCGACGTAGAACTCCCCGCGCCCCGCATCCAGCACGCAATACGCCCTGGAATCTCCGCCGGTTATGGCTGCACGTCCCACCGCTGCCATCAGAGCCAGCCGCGAAATACCCAGCACGGGACAGGAGCGCGCATCAGCCATGCCCTTTACGGCAGCGAGCCCGACACGAATGCCAGTAAACGAGCCCGGGCCGCTGACGGCGGTAAAGCAATCGACGGCGGCAGCCGTGCCCATCTCGGCCAGCAGCTCCGCAATAGCGGGCATCAGCTGGCGGGAGACTTCGCGCGGCGGCAAGGTCCGCGAAAAAATGCGGGAGGGCTGGAGCGCGCCATCATCGTCAAACTGCGCAAGCGCAACACCGCCCTCAGTGCCAGCGGTGTCGAGCGCCAGGCAGATCATCGCGCCGTAGCTTCAGCCGCAACATCCGCATCCGCATCGGCGTCCGCGTCCTGACATATCTCCACCAGAACGCCGCCAGTGCTCGACGGATGCACGAAGAAGTAGAGATGCCCGCCGGCGCCGATCTTCAGCTCATCGGAGACCAGCCGCATCCCGGCGCACTTCATCTCTTCAAACACTTCCACAATGTCATCCACGTGCAGGGCGACGTGATGCATCCCCTGGCCGCGCCGCTCAATAAATCGGCCAATGACGGAATCTGACGAGATCGGTTCCAGCAGCTCAATGCGGCTTTCACCAATCGGAATCATGACCGTCCGCACCTGCTCATGCTCGACGACTTCTTCCGGGCCCGGCGTCAGGCCCAGCAGTTGATAAAAGCTTTTCGCCTGACGAAGATCGCTGACCGCGATGCCCAGATGATCAATGTGAAACATACGTTCTCCTGCTTATTTCTGCATTCCGGCGGCCGCGGTCTCCGGTTGTAATAGCTCTCCGGTTAGACGCTCCACCAGCCGATACGGGTCTTCCCTGCGATCGGCCACAGCGCGAGCGCGCCCCTGTAAACTTTCGCCGCCCAGGCGCCGGTGCACCAGCTCCATGGTCAGCCGCTGGCGGATCATCTCCAGCAGCCGCTGGTTCCACGCACGCACACGGCGCTCTTCCAACTCGTTATCCTGCCGCAGCCACGTTACACAGCGATCAATCGCGGCCACCAGATCGGCAACGCCCTCGCCTGTATTCGCGACAGTACGAACGACCGGTGGAACCCAGCCCTCGCGGTGCGCGCCGAGAGACTGCATGGTGCGAATCTCACGCTCGACGCGATCGGCGCCGTCGCGATCGCTCTTGTTCACGACAAAGATGTCCGCAATTTCCAAAATGCCGGCCTTGATGCTTTGCACATCGTCACCCAGACCCGGCACAAGCACGACGACTGTCACATCCGCCAGGCGCACGATATCGACCTCATCCTGGCCGACGCCGACGGTTTCAATCAGCAGACGGCTTTTACCACTGGCTTCCAGCACAGAAGCCACGTCGGCTGTCGCCGAGGCCAGGCCCCCGAGAAATCCGCGCGTGGCCATGCTGCGGATGTAAAGGCCCGGGTCGCCGTCATGACCCTGCATGCGGATGCGATCTCCAAGAATCGCGCCGCCGGTGAAAGGACTGGTCGGGTCAACAGCAACGATGCCGACGGTATCGTTTTGGGCGCGATAGAGCCGCGCCAGCTTATCGACCAGCGTGCTTTTGCCGGAGCCTGGCGCGCCGGTAAGCCCGATGCGCAAGGCATCGCCGGTGTACGGAAAGCATGCGGACAGCACAGCCGCCGCCTCCCGGGAATTGTTTTCTACCAGCGAGACGGCTCGAGAGAGCGCCCGCACGTCGCCGCCACGCAGCCGGTCCACCAGCGCTTGAACGCCGCCGGTGCCGGTTGGCTGAAGGCTTGCCAAAGTCGCCATACCGTCTGAGATGATATCGCGAGAGCGTGCGACCTGTCCGCCGGACAAATTCCGCATCCCTGGCCGCGGCGGTGCATCCACTATCCTAAGAATTACCTCATTCGATCCACACGAATCGGACTACAGGCGGGAGCCGGCATGGCGCAGTCTTCCGTCGTCTCCTCGCAGGCCCGCGTCCGGGACGACGACAGCGAATTTCACTACGAACACTGGACGCCGCGCTTCAACCCGTGGATCATCGCTCTCACGGTAACGCTGGCAACGTTCATGGAGGCGCTCGACTCCTCGATCGCCAACGTCGCTCTGCCCCACATTGCCGGCACCGTGGGCGCCAGTTACGACGAGGCCACCTGGGTGCTCACCTCGTATCTGGTGTCCAACGCCATCGTGTTGCCCATCAGCGGTTGGATCTCCAACCGTGTCGGACGCAAACGGTTCTACATGACGTGCGTGGGCCTGTTCACGATCGCCTCTTTTTTGTGCGGGCTGGCTCCGTCGCTTACCGTGCTGATCGTGTGCCGCGTCATTCAGGGAATCGGCGGCGGCGGTCTGCAGCCCAGTGAGCGCGCGATCCTGGCCGACACCTTTGCGCCGGAGCGGCGCAGCATGGCCTTCTCGATCTATGGCATGGCGGTCGTCATTGCGCCCGCCATCGGCCCTACCATTGGCGGCTGGATTACCGACAACTACACCTGGCGCTGGATCTTCTTCCTCAATATTCCCATCGGCATTCTTTCGCTGATGCTCACCAGCCGGATCGTCGAAGATCCGCCCTACCTGAAGCAGATGCGCAAGCGCCGCACTCCGGTCGATGGCGCGGGGCTGGGTCTGCTGGCGCTGGCCATCGCTTCGTTGCAGATCATGTTGGATAAGGGTCAGGAAGACGACTGGTTCAGCTCACACTTCATCGTCGGCTGCGCGATGTTGGCCTTTGTCTGCTTCATCGCGTTTCTCTACCGGGAGCTCACGACCGACCACCCCATCATCGACCTCCGGCTCTATACGCGCCGCAACTTTGCTATGTCGCAGATCGTCATGGTGCTGATCGGCGCCGCGCTCTATGCGACCACCGTCATGATTCCGCAGTTTTTGCAGGAGATCCTCGGCTACACCGCAACCGAGGCCGGCCTGGCGTTGTCCGCCGGTGGATTGGTGCTGATCATCTTGTTTCCGATTGTGGGATTTCTTGGCCAGAAGCTCGATCCGCGCATGATGATCACCTTCGGGTTCTGCCTGCTGACCTTCGGCATCTGGCGGATCAGCGATCTGTACCTTGGCATCACCTTTTGGGACGCGGCAAGCTGGCGCGTCGTGATGGTGCTGGGCATGCCGTTCCTGTTTGTTCCCATCAGCGTCATGTCGTATGTGGGCATTCCGCAGCAAAAAAATAATGAGGTCTCTGGCCTGACGGCGCTGGCGCGGAACATTGGCGGCAGCCTGGGGATTTCGTTTATCAGCACCATGCTGGTGCGGCGGGCGCAGGTGCATCAGGAGTTTCTCGTAGCCCACGTCTACGGCGCATCGGCACGCTATGCAACGCTGCACGCGGGCATCCAGAGTGCGCTGCAGAACCGTGGATATTCGGCCTCGGACGCCGCGAGCCGCGCGGGCGCGCAGATTTACTCGATCATGCTGCAGCAGGCACGGACGCTGGCCTACGTCGACACCGTACACGTACTGGTCCTGATGACTGCGTGCCTCATTCCGGTCGGATACCTGATGAAAAAGCCCCGGTTCCGGACGCGGCCCGTGGAGCCAATCGAATAGAGCCTTTTCCCAGGAACCTCTATCCCAAAGCGGTTTCAATCGGTACGCCGCTCTCCACCGCCTTCGGGAGAAGCATCAGGATGCGCAGGTCAATCAGAGTATGAAGGACCATAGGTGCAAGCAACGATCCGGTTGCCAGAAACAAAACCCCCAGAAGCAACCCCACCGCAGCCGTTTGCAGGATGCCAGCGAAGCCCTGATACACGTGTCCCAGGCCGAAAATTCCAGATGCGGCGAGCAAGCCTGCCCAAACCTTCAACTGCCAGGGAAATACAAGGGCGTAATGAAGGAGAAATCCACGGTAGAGCAGTTCCTCGCAAAAGCCCGCAGACAGACACACCGCGGCAAACCATTGCCGTTCGCGAGCCGATTGCGGCAGATAGATCCTGATCTTCGCTAATTTATGTTGCAGCTTACTGCCGGCACGCGAACTTGTCTTTAAGGCCCGGCGGTACATTATGATGCTGACCAGTAATCCGCCAACTCCGCCCACGACCAGACCCACAACGGTGCTTCGCGGGAAGGTGCTGCTGAACCATGCGCTGTTGTACTGTGGCGCATAAAACAACGCGTGGGGCGGCAAAAGAAAAGCGGCGCACAGGGTCGCGCTCCACAGCCACACAATTGTCAAACGGTAAAGACGGATTCTCTTCTCTGGATCCGTCGAAAGGCGCCAGCGCTTTATGTAGAAATAATCCCAGACCGGGAAAACCCCAGCCAGAATGGCCACGAGTCCGGTCATCAGCACGCTGGTCGTGGATGTGCTCATGGGCAACATGACGGGCAGTATAGCGCAGGGCTGCCGCCCGGCATGACGTAGACAATTTCTGGCTTTACCGCTTCAGCACTTCACGCCCGATCACCATGCGCTGAATCTCGCTGGTGCCTTCGCCGATGGTGCACAGCTTCACGTCACGGTAGAACTTTTCTGCCGGGTAGTCCTTGATAAACCCGTAGCCGCCATGCAGCTGCACGCCCTCTTCGCAGATGCGCACCGCAACTTCACTCGCGTATAGCTTGGCCATCGCGGACTCCAGCGTCGTCTTGGCGCCAGCGTCCTTCATCCGCGCCGCACGCAGCGTCAGCAGACGCGCCGCATCCAGCTGTGTGGCCATGTCGGCAATCTTCCACTGGATGCCCTGAAACTCGCTGATCGCTTTGCCGAACTGATGCCGCTCCTTGATATATTTCACCGCGGCATCGAACGCGCCCTGCGCCATGCCCAGCGACAGCGCGGCGATGGAGATGCGGCCACCATCCAGAACGCGCATCGCGTCGATGAAGCCCTCGCCCTGCGTCCCCAGAAGATTTGTAGCCGGAATCGCGCAATCTTCAAAGATCAGCTCGGACGTATCGCTGGCTCTCAGGCCCAGCTTGTTCTCTTTGCGGCCAGGCCGGAAACCGGGCGTTCCCTTTTCGACAATGAACGCCGACAGCCCGTGCGTTCCCTTTTCGCGGTCGGTCACCGCGATGACGACGGCGATATCCGCATGGCTGCCGTTGGTGATGAAGGTCTTGCTGCCGTTCAGCACCCACTGGTCGCCGCGCTTCACGGCCGTTGTGCGGGCGTTGCTTGCGTCTGAACCGGAGCCCGGCTCCGTCAGGCCCCAGGCGCCCAGCGCATCGCCGCTGGCCAGCCGCGTCACGTACTTTTTGCGCTGCTCTTCCGTGCCCGCCAGATAGATATGGTTGGTCGCCAGCGAATTGTGGGATGCGACAATGATCCCGATGGACCCATCGACGCGCGACAGCTCCTCAATCGCCAGCACGTACTCGACGTACCCCAGGCCGGAGCCGCCGTACTCCGGCGGGAAGATGACACCCATAAGGCCCATGCGGCCCAGCTCTTTCACAAGCTTTGTGGGGAAGGTATTGGCTTCGTCCCACTCCATCACGTGCGGCGCAATCTCGCGCGCGGCAAACTTGCGGATCACGCTGCGCAGTTGCTGCTGCTCCGGCGTGTACTCTTCGTAGGCCGCAGGCTGCGTCCCGGCCTGTCCCGTTGCTGTTGTGCTCATCCGATCCTCTCGAGAAAACCTTTGAGGCTATCACGCAGTAATGGGCCTGTCGAGACGGCTTTGTTGAGGCCATCGATGCCGCCGGCGAACGAGAAGCAAATTCCTTGGGGCATGACAACCAGAAACAGCAAAAGCCTCTTGCTTCGGGCCTTACCTTTCTTTTCATCCCCGCGGGTACCGTTAATTCGGGAAATATTGACAGAAAATCGGCAAATCGGCCTTGTTTTGGCTGTTCAGGAACCGCGCAGACACCTTGTGCATCGAGGGGAGGCTGGTGTTACCACCTCCGGTCAACATTTCTTGCACCGGGGATGGCTCACTAAGGCCTAGGATTGCTGGGCCAGCTTATATCGAACGATCTCGATCCCCTGGCTGGCAAGCCATTGCAGCAAGGCCCAGGGTCAGCCGAGCCTGCTACGGAAAAGCTTGCTGGCCACCACCATGCTGATGGCTCCAATGACGATCAGCGGCCAATACTGCGGCCAGAACATGGCGGCGCTTCCCCCTTCGAGAAAGCTCCCGCGCAGAATGATCAGAAAATACCGAAGAGGATCGACCAGCGTGATGTCCTGCACAATCTTTGGCATGTTTGCAATCGGCGTAGAAAAGCCGGACAGCACAATGGCTGGCACCATGAACAAAAACACGCCGAGCAGCCCTTGTTGTTGCGTGACGGCCAAGGACGAGATCATCAGGCCAATCCCGACCGTAGCCAGCAGGAAGCAAAGAAAGCCCAGGTAGAGCCCCAGCAGACTCCCTGTAAATGGCACATGGAACCAGAAAATGGTAGCCAGAACGATGAACGATCCCTCGAGGATGCCAACCAGAAATCCAGGGATTGCCTTGCCCAGCAAAATTTCGGTTGGATTGATGGGAGTCACCAGTAGCTGGTCGAATGTGCCCATCTCCCGCTCCCGCGCGACCGACAGTCCGGTTGTCAGCAGGCTTACCAGCAGCATCAGAATGCCGCAGATTCCTGGAACGATGAACCACTTGGAATCGAGGTTCGGATTGAACCATGCGCGGTCGATCAATACAGTCGATGGTGGACTGGCCCCGCTGGCTGCGATCTGCGCTTCATTGAAGGTCGTCACAATGGATTGCGCATAGCCGGTCGCAAGGCCAGCAGTGTTGGAGTCTCTTCCGTCCAGAATGAGTTGAACGTGTGTAGGCTTGCCGCGCTCCATATCTGAAGTGAAAGTTGGGCCAATGTCCATCGCCATCAACACGGATTTGTCGTCGATGGCCTGCTCCAGTGCGTGCTGATCGTGCACAACATGCAGCAGATCGAATGTGGGCGAGCCCGCAAAGCGCGCAATGAACTCCCGCGACAATTGTCCCTGATCCTGGTTGTAGACCACGAAAGGAACATGCTTAAGTTCAAAGGTCGCCGCATAGCCGAAGACTAGAAGCTGAATGAGGGGAGGGCCAATGAGTACGGCCCGACTGGCTGGATCGCGCAACAGGGCGAGAAGCTCCTTAATGGTAAGCGCCAATACTCGTCGGATTCTTGAACGCATCAGTCCAGCCTCTTGCGAAACCGCAACAAAGCAATGCTTAAGAAGAATATGCAGAGCACGGTCAGTCCCAGGACATTGGGCAGAATGACCGGCCAGATGTCCCCTGCCAGAAATGAGCTTTGGAGTATGGCCACAAAGTAGCGGGCTGCAACAATATGAGTCAGGACCTGAATGATGCTGGGCATGGAACGAATATCGAAGAGAAAGCCGGACAGGATGAAGGCGGGAAGAAACGTAGTGATGATTGCCACCATCGCTGCGACAAACTGGCTGCGCGCAAGCACCGAGATCACCAGTCCCATGCCAAGAGCCGTAAGTAGAAACAGCGCGCCGGCAGCCAACAGCACCGCTAGCGATCCGCGCAACGGAACATCGAACAGGTGTACAGCCATGGCCGTGGACATCGCCATTCCACCCATGCCCATGACAAAGTAGGGGATCAGTTTGCCAAGCAGAATCTCCGTCCTTGAAACCGGAGTGACCATGATCCCCTCCATCGTGCCGCGCTCCCACTCCCGCGCCACGACCAGCGCCGTCAGCAACGCTCCAATGAGCGTCATGATGAGGGCAATCAACCCTGGAATAAGATAGTCGCGGCTGCGCAGCGCAGGATTGAACCACACGCGCGTGTCGGCGATGACGGGTGTGACCAATCGCGCCCCTTTTCGAGTCGCTTCTTGCTGTTGCCAGAGCAGCCATGTGCCCGTCACATAATTTTCGATCAACCGCGCCTGATTGGCGTCTACGCCGTTCACTGTCAGATGGATGGGTGCGCTTCCCTGACTGTACGAAAGGCGTGTAAAGTCGCTCCTCAGCCACAGAATCGCGTCCGCATCTCCGCGCATTACTGCCTGCTGCGCGGCCGCCTCATCCAGATAGAGAGTCGGTCTGAACCACGAAGATCGTTCCATCTCCGCCAGAAAGGACGCGGTGACCTGGGTAGGATGAGCGACGACCTCTGCCACCGTGATACGACGCGCATCCAGCGACACACCATATCCGAAGATCAGCAAAAGTACTAGCGGCATGACGAAGGCGATGGCAATGCTGGAGGGATCGCGGACGATCTCATACGCCTCCTTTCGCATCAGTCCCGTGAGCCGCATCAGCTTCATGACGCCCTCCTGCTCACCTCTTCATGTTCTTCAATGAGCGAAATAAAGGCGTCTTCCATGCTTGGGTTGGGCAACTCAGGACGGCGCACCCTCGCCTTGATCTCCGTCGGTGTTCCCTGCGCGAGAATCTCGCCGAGTGACATCAACACGAGATGATCGCAGTACTCCGCCTCCTCCATGAAGTGCGTCGTCACCAGGCAGGTTGTTCCGTCCCCTGCCAGTGCGTTTACGCGAGCCCAGAACTCGCGTCGCGCAAGCGGATCGACGCCCGAGGTTGGCTCGTCAAGGAAGAGAATCTCCGGTTCATGCATCAGCGCACACGCCAGCGCCAGCCTTTGCTTATAACCCAACGGGAGGCTGCCCGCATTCATGCCTGAATATTGTTTGAGTTCCATCTCATCCAGCGCCCAGGCAATGCGATCGTTTCTGCGTCGGCCTTCCAGACCATAAGCGGAAGCGAAAAACGAGAGATTCTGCTGCACACTTAAGGGACCGTACAGGGCAAACTTTTGCGAGACATAACCGATGTGCGCGCGAGCCTCAGCCGTAGCTGTGCGGAGATCGACACCTGCGACACGCAGCGTTCCGGACGAAGAGGGTAGCAACCCACAAAGCATTCGGAACGTGGTCGATTTGCCCGCGCCGTTGGCTCCCAGCAGGCCGAAAATCTCTCCCTTGTGCACTGAGAAGCTGACATTTTTGGCTGCGGCGAACTGGCCAAAATAGCGGTACAAATCCTTGACCACGACGACGGGCGCATCATCGCCTGGCGTGTCTCTGGGTAGTCGATGCGTGATGCTGTGGCGTCCAACCCGGTGGAACAGCAGACTGACAAACGCATCTTCCAAACGTGTCGGAACCGGCTTCGGAGTTCCGTAACCTGCCAGCTTCTCCGGCAACACAGGCGGTTCCGGCTTGTCCATCACGATGCGCAGACCATCGCCTTGAATCACCGTATCGATCACGTCCGGCAGTTGAGAAACGCTGGCTTGCAGACTGCGGGGAGCTGTCGATATATCTCCCAGCACGAATGCATGGCCCTGTAACGGGGCTGCGAGTTGTGCCGGATTTCCCTGCGCGAGAATCTCGCCCTCTTGCAGTAAAACCACGTGGTCGCACCGCTCGGCCTCATTCATATATGCAGTGCTGAGCAGCACCGTCACATTCCTGCTGGCCACCTGTTGCTGAATGATGCTCCACAGCTCCCGCCGCGAAATTGGATCGACGCCCACGCTGGCTTCATCCAGCAACAACAGCTGCGGCGAGTGAATCAGCGTGCACGCCAACCCCAGCTTTTGCTTCATACCGCCGGACAACTTTCCGGCCAGCCTCTTGCGGAATGGCCCGAGCGCCGTCATTGTCAGCAACTCGTCGAAACGGTCCTCGCGCATCGTACCTGGGATGCTGTGAAGGCTCGCAAATAAATCGAGATTTTCTTCCACCGTCAGGTCTTCATAGAGACCAAAGCGCTGCGGCATGTAGCCGATCTGATTCTGCAGCGCGAGTGCCTCCTGCGGTATCGCATGATCGAGCACACGAATATCTCCCGCCAGCGGCGTGAGTATCCCCGCCAGCAGACGCAGCAGCGTTGTCTTCCCCGCGCCATCCGGCCCGATGATGGCCGTCATGCTGCCCGCCGCAAGCTGCAGCGAAATCCCTTTCAGCGCATCGCGCCGTTCAGCTCCCTTGCCAAACGACTTGCTCAGGTGATCCACCACGATTGCGTTCATATCAGTTTGTCCCGCAAGGATGCGCATCGGTCGCATGGGGCGGGTTATCGTTCAGCGGAATCACTACCGTTGCCGGCATTCCCAATCGCAGCCTGTGGTCCGGGTTGCACGCATACACGCGTACCCGATACACCAGTTGCGTCCTCAACTGTGTCGTCTCCACATTCTTTGGGGTAAACTCCGACACCGGCGAGATGTATCCGATCCAACCCGGAAAGCGTTGTCCCGGAAAACTGTCTGACTCAATCCACGCGCGCATTCCTAGCGCGACCTTCCCCATCTCCGGCTCCGGCAGGTACGCCCGAACCCACAGCGGATTGTCCAGCGCCAGCGTAAAAACCGGCGATTGCGGCGTTGCCATATCGCCAACTTCGAGTATCCGGTCCTGAATCACACCATCCGCCGGCGCATAGAGCTGCGTGTCATTCAACTGCTTCTGAGACAGCGCCAGCGCCGACTCGTCCGCGCGCTCGCTGGCCTGCGCCGCAGCAATGTCCTCCTTTCGCGGACCAAGCACCGCCAGCCGCAGCACCTGCTCCTTGGCTTCCAGAGCCTGCTTCCGCGCGGCCAGCGTCGCCTGGTCTGTCAGATACGTTCGCTCTGCATCATCACGAATCTGCAACGACACATACTGCTGCTTCGCCAGCGTCTGCTGCCGATGAAAGAACGTCTCGGCATTGGCAAGATTATCCTCGGCCGCTTGCACATCGGCTTTTGCCGCAGCCACATCCGCGCGCGCCTCTGCAATCTCTTCCGGCCGGCTACCCGCCAGCAATCTCGCCACCACCTGCTGCTGGGCCGCCAGCGAAGACTTGCTCTGTGCCACCGCATCGGCGAACCGCTTCTGCACCAATTGCGCCACCAACTGTCCGGCATGTACCGCGCTGCCTTCATCCACCAGCAGCGTCTCTATCCGCTCACTGTCGTTGAACGCAAGCTGCACCTGTCGTATGTCGATATTGCCGTAGAGCGTAATACTGTTACTCGGCGATGGCTTGTGCTTCAACCAATAAACGGCCTCAACACCAGCGCCCACCAACAGTAGAACCACCACTCCCAACACAACGCGTTTCTTCGCTGAGATCATCTGCTTCTCCGAAGTCAACTGCCGGCGTCACTCCTTCGCAGATTTGCTGCTCAGCAGCACATTGATCGCGTCAATGTCTGCTGGTGTCAGCACACCTGCGGCAGCTTTCAATTGCGTTCTCGCAACCAGTTGCGTATACAGCGCCAGGTAGTACGTCCGCTGGGCGGTCGCATAGGCCGTTGTCGCCGTCAGCAGATCGATGATTGAGCGGCTTCCAATCTCAAATCCCTTCCGCGTTCCAGCCATCGACACCTGCGCCGAAGTCACCGCTTGCTGCGACGCCTGTAACTGCGCTACGCTGCTCTGCAGATCGAGAAATGCCGTCTCTGTATCCAGCCTGATCTGATCCCGGATATTCGCAATATTCGCCTTGCTCGCTCGTGCCTGCGCTTCAGCCTGATGAATACTCGCCCGCGTTCGGCCGCCTTCATATATCGGAATCGCCACATTGAGCGAAGCTCCAATCTGATCGACGGTCACCGGCGGAATCAGCGTCCCGGCCGCATGTATCCCAATTCCGTTCAGCGTCAGCGTCGGCCACCGCGCTCGCTTCGCAAACTGCACCTGCCGCTGTGAAACATGCATCGTCTCCTGCGCCTGCCGAAGCAGCGGCTGGTTCCTCATCGCCGCATCAACCCACGGCTCCATCGCATCCGGCTGCGGCCCCACAGCCTCCAGCGTCGTCACATCCTGCAGGGTCTTTATCGGATGATGCGTCAGCCTCTCTAACTGACTCCTCGCAACCCCTACCGCATTCTTCGCCGTTACCAGGTCCGCGTTGGCCGCATCCAACTGGGCCTGCACCTCCTGTACCGAGATAATGTCTCCGGTGCCAACCTTCAGATTGGTTCGGGTCTGATCATCGATGCTCTGCAACAGGGTCATCTGCTGCTTTGCCACACGTTCATTCGCCTGCGCCCGTAGCACGCCAAAGTATGCCTGCGTCACCTCCAGCGCAATCAACTGTTGCGCAAACGCCAGCGCCGCCTGGCTGGCACGAATGCGGCTATCTGCCTGCTTCATCGCAGTGAACGCCTGCCCATCGAAGATCGACTCGGTAAGACTGGCGCTGAAGACATCGGAGTGATAGCCCTTCGAGAGCGGTGTTGCACCAAATCCCGTGACGTACGCTGTATTCATTCCACCGCTGGCCGCCGCATTGAGGTGCGGCATCAAAGCCGCGCGCGCCAGAGGTCTGCCTGCAAGGTCAGCGTCCAACTGCGCACGGGCCTGCGCAATCACCGGTGAAGCCGCCGCCGCCTCTTCATACGCTGTCTTCAAGTCCTGAGCTGGCGATTGCGCCGCACCCATCGCCATGCCTGCTCCCATTGCAAGCAACGCCAGATAGAGCGTGAACGACCTTCTGCGCAAATCCCCTGCACCGTGTCTTCTCATCGCTCCATCCAAGCCTTTCTTGCCGGAGAACATCTCTTCTCCCTCGAACCGATCACTTCGCTTCTCGGACGGCGCACGATGTCCAACCACTGCGGAGCGGACATACTAACCCTGAAATCCTCCGGCTATCGTTTCTCCAGCAGCGACTTATACACCGGCTCAGCATCATGGCGAAGATTTCTTCCACGGTCGGTTGTATATCTGCACGCATCATCCTTTCCCCGTTTTCGCATCGTTGTGATTCATGCTGCCCGTTCCACTTCAGCCCGGGCCGGACCGGAGCTGCATACCGTTCAGAACGATCTTGCAAACGCTGTTTGGCGAACTCATCTTGCTTCGAGTCCTTTCTTCGTTTCCTTCAATACCTGCATCGCGCAGGTGAGAAAATTGCAAACACATGGCAACAGCAACCGGTAATGCACGAACGCTCCCTGCCTGCGGTCCGCAACGATTCCATGCGCTCGAAGCAAGGCAAGGTGCTTGGAGACAGTGGAAGCATCGCTGCCCACCAGCTCGACAATCTCCCCCACGGTGCACTCTCCACGGCTGAGGCGATCTACAATTTGTAGTCGCGACTCGTTGGCTAACAGCTTGAGAACCTTAGCCTGTTTTGCAAAGACCTTTTGCTTTGGCATTGTTCCTCAATATGGATAAGTGGCCATATGTGCATTTGCGAATATAGAGATGGCACGTTGCGGCATGATGTGATCGAAATCACGCATGTAGAGAGAAGTTGTCGAGGAGGTGAGTCCAAAGAATCTCATCTTCAGATTGGAGGGGCAGGCTGCGTGCGAAGCTCGCCTAGGATCCAGATTGAACGATGGTGTTCCGGTATACGTCATCGATCTGCGGCCCGCGTCTGAAGTGCTCTGCAAAAGATGGGCTTTCACAGCATCGAGCTAGTGCGCGGTGGCTTCGATGCATGGAAGACCCGCGGGTGTCCTCTCATGCAGGGTATCTGCTGCTGCCTTCGGGGTGTCTTCCCTTCTTCAACTCCGCGTCGCTATACAATAAGCACGCTGAACTTCAACCCTTGGAGACGCTTGTGAATTTTTTTCAATTGGTCGGCCGCGTCGGCGCCGCTTCTCTCGTCGTTCTCGGTGCGCTGGCAGTCCCTGCACTGCCCGCCGCTGCGCAATCCGCCAGTAAAGCCCCGCAGGGCCCACCACCGCTGCTGCTCGGCACCGCGTGGTATCCGGAGCAGTGGCCGGAGTCGCGCTGGCCGGCAGACATCGCGCTGATGAATAAAGCGCACATCCGCTTTGTGCGCGTGGGGGAGTTTGCCTGGAGCGCCATGGAACCCTCCGAAGGCGACTACCACTTCGGCTGGCTGGAGCGCGCCATCAACGAAGCGGGCCAGCACGGCATCTACACCGTCATCGGTACGCCCACGGCCGCGCCGCCCGCCTGGCTGACGCAGAAATATCCCGAGACGCTGCGCACCATGCGCGACGGTCAGAAGGCCCAGCATGGCAACCGCCAGCAGTTCAACTGGGATAATCCCAAATACCGTGAGCTGGCCCACGATATCGCCAGCCGTCTGGCGCAGCGCTTCGGCCACAATCCCTACGTCATCGGCTGGCAGATCGACAACGAATACTCCCGGGTCTCCTATGACCCGCAGACACGGGCAGACTTTCAGGCATGGCTCAAACAGCACTACGGCACGCTCCAGAACCTGAACGCGCGCTGGACCACGAGCTACTGGAGCCAGACCTACAGCAACTGGAATCAGATTCCCATCGACGTCGGACGCGGCAACCCCGGGCTGAAGCTAAGTTGGATGCGCTTCGTAAGTGACACCTGGGCCAGCTATCAGAAGAACCAGCTCGACGCCATCCGCCCCTACGCCGCCCAACGGCAGTTCATCACGACCAATATGATGGGCTGGTTCTCCGGCTACGACCACTACATCGTCGCCAAGGACCTCGACATGGCTGCCTGGGACGACTATGTCGGCCAGGGCCACCTGAACCCCTATAAGAATGGCTCCGCCGACGATCTGACGCGTGGCTTCAAGCGGAAGAATTTCTGGATCATGGAGACGCAGCCGGGTCACGTGAACTGGGCCGGAATCAATAACGATCTGGATAAGGGCGAAGTCCGTGCGATGGCTTGGGAAAATGTCGGCCACGGCGCGGACGCCGTCAGCTATTGGCAGTGGCGCAGCGCCATGAACGGCCAGGAGGAGTACCACGGCACGCTGATCGGAGCTGACGGCACGCCCACGCCCGTCTACTACGAAGTCCAGCAGGTCGGCCGCGAGTTTGCCAGGACCGGCTCGGCGATTGCCGGGACTCAACCAAAGTCGCAGGTCGCGATTCTGCACACCTACGACAGCTTCTGGGCGATCAACTGGCAGCGTCACAACAAGAACTATGACCCCATCGCCGAGCTGCTGAGCTACTACAAACCGCTGAAGCAGATCGCGCAGTCGGTGGATATCGTACAGCCCACCGTGCCGCTCTCGAGCTACAAACTGGTCGTCGCCCCAGGCCTGAATGTCCTGTCCGATGCGGCCGCCAAAAACCTCATCGCTTACGTGAAGAATGGCGGTCATCTTGTTCTTGGGCAACGTTCTGGAATGAAAGACAGTGACAACGCACTGCAGCCGGAACGGCAGCCGGGACCGCTGACGGCGCTGCTCGGCGGACGGGTGGAGCAGTATTATGCGCTCGAAAACCCAGTCCCTGTCGACGGACAGTTTGGCGCGAACACGAGCAAGATGTGGGCGGAGATGCTGCAGGTCAGCTCACCAGAGACAAAGGTGCTGGAGACCTACGGCAAGAGCAATGGCTGGCTGGATGGCAAGCCGGCCATCATCACCCGTCAGGTGGGCAAAGGCAGCATCACGTATGTCGGCGTGTGGATGGATGACGCCGGCATGCATCGGCTGGCAGAGTGGATGACAAAAATCAGCGGCGTCACGCCGGCCTTTGGGCCGGTGCCGGAGGGCGTGGATGTGAATGCCCGCTACGCGGCCAACCGGACAGTCTACGTTCTGACGAACTTTTCGCCAACGGAACAGACGGTCGCTTTGCCCGCAACGATGACGGATCTGCTCCACGGCGGCACGGTGCATCAGGTGCAGCTTGACCACTATGGGGTCGCAGTCCTTTCGGAGAAGACGTCGCAGTGAAGGACCTCCGTTCTCGAACCTTCAGAGCGTCTGTGCTTGCAGCGGGAATATTGTGCGCCCTCCCGCTGCTGGCGCAGGCAACGGGATCTGGCCCTGTAACGAACTCGCCGGCAGAATCATCCAGCACCGTCGCATCGCCACAGCCGGTTCCCTTGTGGCCCAACGGCGCACCGGGAACGACCGCCGCCAACGCTCACGATATCCCCACGCTGACAACGTATCTGCCGGCGCAAAACCCTACGCATACCGGAATCATCATCTGCCCGGGTGGCGGATACCAGATGCTCGCCGTGGACAAAGAAGGCACGGATGTGGCCCATTGGCTGAATGCACGGGGCGTGGCCGCCTTTGTGCTGCAGTACCGCTATGGGCCGGCCAATCACTTCCCCATTCCACTCCTCGATGCACAGCGGGCCATTCGCACGGTTCGTGCGGATGTCAGCCAGGAAGGCATCGACCCGACGCACATCGGCATCTGGGGCTTCTCCGCAGGCGGTCATCTTGCCTCGACGGCAGGAACGCATTTTGACCAAGGAAACCCGAAGGCCGCTGACCCGATCGAGCGGATGAGCAGCCGGCCGGATTTTATGGTGCTCGCCTATCCGGTCATTAGCATGGAGAATGGCATCACGCACAATGGATCGCTGCATAACCTGCTGGGGGAGCAGCCGAATCCAATGCTGCAGAATGAACTGTCGAACGAGACCCAGGTAACGCCAGAGACGCCGCCTACGTTTCTCTTCAGCACGACGAACGATTCGACCGTTCCCGTGCAAAACAGCCTGTTGTTCTATCAAGCCCTGCTGCAGGCCGGGGTGCCCGCCGAGATGCACCTGTTTGAACGCGGCCATCATGGCTCCGGGCTGGCGCAGAACAACCCGGAGTTGCGCATGTGGCCGGTGCTACTGCAGAACTGGCTGCATATGCACGGATGGATGGCAAGCGGCGCAGAATAGTAGCCGTCGCGACGGTTCACCCGCACCCTCTGGCGCGAGAATGGAACGGGCGCTGTTCCGGTTTCTTGGTGCTCGCCCGTTCCAGTGACACGCTTACGTCTTTCCGGCAGCGGAGTTGCTTGCGGCCCCGCCCCAGTGCACTACATCGCTGGC
>JAKAUB010000170.1 GCA_021827845.1 Acidobacteriota bacterium
CTCTGTTGCAGCAGCAGATGGACCAGCCCCTCCATCGCAGGCTGCGATTGCGGGTCCAGCCGCAGCGCCTTGCGATAGGCCGCTACGGCGCCATCCATGTTGCCCTGCTGCGCGGCAAGTTGTGCTGCGAGGATGTCGTCGTCCGGCTGCTCCGGGCTTAGCCGCAGCGCGGTGAGCAGTGCATCGCTCGCGCCTACTGGATCATGCAGCGCAGCATCGACCTGAGCCAGCGCGCGGTCGGTGGCGGCAAGGATCGCGTTGCGGTCACCGCTGGCCGGTTGCAGCAACAGCGCTGCGGTGAGCTGCGTCTGCGCCTCATGCCACTTTTGCTGCGCTTCCAGCATGCGGCCGAGCGCTGCGTGCGCCTCAAATTGATTGGAATCCGCGGCAATCGCCGACTGATACGCGCTTTGCGCGGAGGCAGCATCGCCCTGCTGCTCTTCAATGTAACCGCGGTCGTAGTACGCGCGCCCTGCCGCGGCAGATTTTGCCGGAGCAAGGGCCAGCGCCTGCGACAGCAACGTAAGTGCGGCTGGATAGCGATTGCCGAGAATTGCATCTTCCGCTTTTGCGATCAGATCAGGGGCCTTGTCCCGCGCTGGCTGTGCCGGACGCAGATCAGGGTCGGAACTGCCGGGTGGCAGTCCCGCTGCCTGCGCAAGAGCGCCGGCTGCCGTCATCAGCATCAGGGGCAGGAGAAGCGCATGCAGCAATCGGCGCATCTAGCTGGCCACCTTGGCGACAGGCTCCGGCTCGCCGTGGAGAACGCGCGCCAGCCACTCGCCTGTGTGGGAGCCGGGCGTCTGCGCGATCTCCTCCGGTGTTCCGGCAGCCACAACCTGGCCGCCGGCCGCGCCGGCCTCCGGTCCCATATCGATGATGTAATCCGCAGCCTTCAGTACGTCGAGGTTATGCTCGATCACCAGCAGCGTGCCGCCTCCGTCAATTAACTGCCGCAGTGCCGACAACAGCTTGGCAATATCGTCAAAGTGCAGGCCGGTCGTGGGTTCGTCGAGCAGGTAGAGAATGCGCGAGGCGCCTCTGCGCGAGCCACCAGATTTTGTGTTCGCCAGGTGAGACGCCAGCTTGATGCGTTGCGCCTCACCGCCGGAAAGCGTCGTGGCCGACTGGCCCAGGCGCAGGTAGCCAAGTCCCACATCGGCCAGCACGCGCAGCCGCTCGACGATCTTCACATGCCCCGCGAAGAACTGCAGCGCCTCTTTGACGGTCATGGAAAGAACGTCGTAGATGCTCTTGCCTTTGTAGCGAACTTCGAGAACGCCTGCCTTGTAGCGCGTCCCGCCGCACTCCTCGCACGGCAGCTCCACATCGGCAAGAAACTGCATTTCGACCGTGACAGTGCCGTCACCTTCGCAGACATCGCAGCGGCCGCCCGGAACATTGAAGGAAAATGAGCCCGGAGTATAGCCGCGGCGCTTCGCATCCGGCAGCGAAGCAAACAGCTCGCGGATGCCGTCGAATGCCTTCATGTACGTCACAGGGTTAGAGCGCGGCGTCCGCCCGATCGGCGACTGATCCACCATCACCACGCCACTGAAGTGCTGCGCGCCTTCGAGCTTTGTGTACAAACCTTCAGGGTCAGAAACATCATCCTGCTTCAACGCATACGCCAGCGCGGGATACAGCACGTCATGCACGAGCGTGGATTTTCCGGACCCGGAAACTCCCGTGATGCAGGTCAGCGTCCCGAGCGGAATCTTCATCGCAACATCTTTCAGATTGTGGGCGCGCGCGCCGGTAAGCTGCAGCCAGCCGTCCGTGGCCGTGCGGCGGCGCTGCGGCACCGGAATGGCGAGATCGCCGCGCAGATATTTGGCGGTCAGTGACTCCGGCGACTGCATGAGCTGCGGAAAGGTGCCCGACGCCAGCAGCCTGCCGCCGAGTTCGCCCGCGCCGGGGCCAAGGTCGAGCAGATAATCCGCTGCGCGGATGATCTCCGGATCATGCTCCACCACCACGATGGTATTGCCCAGATCGCGCAGACCTTCCAGAATGCCGATCAGGCGGCCGGTGTCGCGCGGATGCAAGCCAATGGAGGGCTCATCCAGTACATACATGGACCCGACGAGCTGTGAGCCCAGCGAGGTTGCCAACTGCACACGCTGCGACTCGCCGCCGGAGAGCGTCGAGGAGAGCCGGTTGAGCGAAAGATATTCCAGGCCGACATCGTTCAGAAATGTGAGCCGCCGCCGAATCTCCTCAAGAATGCGCCCGGAGACCTCAAGCTGCATGGGCGTCATGGCAAGTTGTGCAAAGAACGCCTGCGCTTCTCCCACAGTCATTGCCGAGACTTCGCAAATGTCGAGGCCACCGATTTTCACCGCGCGCGCCTCGGCCCGCAGCCGCTCGCCTTTGCACTCTGGGCATGTGGCATAGCCACGATATTTGCTGAGGAAAACACGCACGTGCAGCTTGTACTTTTTGCGGTCGAGCGCTGCAAAAAATCCATGGACGCCGGGAAACGAGCCGAAGCCGTCCAGCACAAAGTTCTGTTGCGCTTTTGTCAGGTCCCGCCAGGGAACATCCAGCGGAATGCCTTTATCCTTCGCAGCGCGCCGCAGCTCGCCAAACGTGGGCCGGTATTTTGGACGCACCCATGGGTCGATGGCCCCCTCGCTCAGGGTCTTCGTCTTGTCGGGAATGATGCGGTCGAGATCGAAGTCGATCGTGTTGCCGAAGCCTTCGCAGCGCGGGCAAGCGCCGTAGGGATTGTTGAAGGAGAACAGCGGCGGCTCGGGCTCGCGGTACGTCCGTCCGCAGTTTTTGCAGGCATACGCGCCGGAGAAGCGAAAACGTTGCGGGGCAGCCGTCGCACCATCACGCGGCACAACTTCAAAGAGCACCTCGCCGCTTTCGCGGTAGCCGGTCTCCACTGCATCGACGATGCGGCCGCGCGATTCCGGGCTGACCACAATGCGATCGAGCAGGACAAACACGGGCCGGTCGAAGTCCAGTTCCAGCAGCGACTCCGGCGTAGAGAATTCAACCGTCTTGCCATCCTGGTAGAGCCGACCGTAGCCGCGCTGGCGGAGCTCAAACAGACGTTGTTTGCGGGGATCGTCCGGCTTGGGGGCTGTGACAGGGAGCTTTTTCGGCGCAGTCGATTCGGCGCGGGTGCCCGCTCGGCCGTCTTTTCGAACCGGCGTGCGCGCAGATTTTTTGGCGGCCTTCTTTTTGGCGGGAGCCGGCTCGCTGCCTGCCTCAGGAAAAACTACCGGAAACAGCGCCAGCAGGCGCGTGCGGTCTTCCAACTCCAGCAGGGTTGCGGTCACTTCATCCACACTGTCGCGCTTCACCACGCTGCCGCAGTTCAGGCAGTACATGGTTCCGCAACGGGCAAACAGCAGACGCAAGTAATCGTAAATCTCCGTGGATGTCGCCACTGTCGAGCGGGGATTGCGCGTGGAGTTCTTCTGCTTGATGGCGATGGCAGGCGCCAGACCGTCGATGTGCTCGACATCCGGCTTCTCCATGCGCTCAAGAAACTGCCGCGCATAGGCGGACAGGGACTCCACGTAGCGCCGCTGTCCTTCGGCGTAGATCGTGTCGAAGGCAAGCGAAGATTTTCCCGAGCCGGAGACTCCAGTGACGACCGTGAGTTCCCCATGAGGAATCTCAAAGTCGATGCCTTTCAGATTGTGAACGCGGGCTCCGCGAACAGTGATGCGGTCCATCATCGGGTATATATGCCTGGATGGGCTGGCCAGGCGCAGATTCGCACATAGCCGCATCTCCCAGTTTACAGGCTGGCGCATGGCCATTGCTGACGCGCTGCCAGTCTGCGGAACTTCTCCTCTATGCGGCGCAAGTATTATTCATGATGCGGAACATTCGCGTTTCGAGGAGATATGAAGAATCTTTCCATTACGAATTTTCTTTTGTTCGTCATTGCGGTGGCCTTGGTTGTGATCGCCGCACGCCCCTACATCGCACCGGCACCTGCGGCGGCTGCGCAGTCCGGCCAGGTGGCGGCCGCGCCGGGTACAGCGTCCGATCCCTTGTATATTGAGCCGGGTACGCAGGCGATCCGTTCCCTGGATGGCACATCCCAGGTGTACGGCAGAATGGTGGTGGACCTGCAAAGCGGTACGGTCTGGGGATTCCCTACGCTGACCAGTGCGCCCTATCCGGTCGACATCTCTTCCAGCAAGCCGCCGGTCTCGCACCCCATCTACTTGGGACGCTTCGCGTTTGAAGACATTACCCGTTGAAGGTTCGACGCGCTGGGTTGGGCTAGTTTTCTGCTGCTTGTTCTGGAGCCGTTTGTGACTTTGGCCCGCGCAGCATCTCCAGCAGCAGCAGGCAGGCGCCGATCACAATGCACGAGTCGGCGATGTTGAAGTCCGGGTAGTGATAGCCGAAGATGTTGAACGCAAGAAAGTCGATGACGTAGCGAAGCTGCAGGCGGTCGTACAGATTCCCGAGTGCACCGCCCAGGACAAGCGCCAGCGCGACACTGGTCAGGGTGAGCGAGTGGCCCACGCGCCACAACGCGCCCAGCACGATGAGCACGGCAATCACTGAGAAAGCAATCAGCATCCACCGGACCTTATCGGGCGACGTAGTATCCGCAAACAGGCTGAACGCAGCGCCGTTGTTGTACACATGCGTCAGCCGGAAGAAATGCGGGATGATCGTGATGTCCTGCCCGGACGGAATATTGTGCAGAATCCACAGCTTGCTCAGCCGGTCAGCAAC
>JAKAUB010000154.1:0-14411 GCA_021827845.1 Acidobacteriota bacterium
GCGCGAGCGCTCGCGCCTGATGTCCTCCTCTGAAATTGAGCGCACATTGGTGCGGCTGGCGCATGAGATCGTCGAGAAGAACAATGGCATCGACAATCTGGCGCTGGTCGGTATTCACCGCCGGGGCGTTCCGCTGGCTCAGCGGCTGGCGCGCCTGCTGGAGGCCATTGAGAAGAAGCCCATCGCCGTGGGAACGCTGGATATCAGCTTCTACCGCGACGATCTCTCCACACGCGATGCCCGGCCGGTCGTCAAGCCCGGCGCACTGGGCTTTGATGTCAACGGCCGCGACGTCGTGCTGGTGGACGATGTGCTTTACACCGGCCGGACCGTCCGCGCTGCGCTCGATGCCCTGATTGCCCACGGACGCCCGCGCCGGGTGCAGTTGCTGACGCTGATCGACCGCGGTCACCGCGAGCTGCCGATTGAGGCCAGCTTTGTCGGCCGCACGGTGCAGACCACAGACCGCGAAGTGGTCGAGGTCAAACTGGAAGAGACCGACGGCAGCGAACAGGTGCTGCTGATGGAACGGGTGTGAGCCGCGCTTGAAGATCTCAGCCAACCAACCGGCAGCCGCAGCGTCTTCCCAGCAAACTTCCTCATCGTTTTCCTGGCACCCCGGTTCCGCAATCTCCATCGGCCATTTTTCGCTGCCTGACGTGGACCGCATTCTGGCTCGCGCCGCAAAGCTGGAAGCCATGCCTGTCCCGCGGCGAGCGAAACTGCTGCAGAAGCGGCGCGTGGCGCTGCTCTTTTATGAGTCCAGCACCCGCACCCGCACCTCCTTTGAGCTGGCGGCCAAATCGCTCGGCGCAGACACGGTTCTGGTCAGCGCACTCTCCTCCAGCATTGAAAAGGGCGAGTCGCTGAAGGACACCGGCCTCACATTGCGCGCGCTGGGCGCGGAGTGCATCATCCTGCGCCACCCGAACTCCGGCGCGCCGTTTCTGCTGGCCCGCGAGACCGGACTGCCGGTGCTGAATGCCGGCGACGGCATGCACGAGCACCCCTCGCAGGCGCTGCTCGACCTGCGCACGATTCTGTCGCGTATTGGCCGCGCGCAACACACGCGCCCTGTGGCGCGTGTGCCGATCGATGAAAAAACTCTCGCGGGCGTCACCGTCACCATCACCGGCGACATTCTGCACAGCCGCGTCGCGCGGTCCAATGCACTGCTGCTGCCGCGCCTGGGCGCACAGGTTGTGTTGTGCGGGCCGCCAGAGCTGTTGCCAGAGATGGCCGCCGATATCGGTCCGGGCGTTTCGATCGAGCGAGACTTTGAACGGGCGCTCGCACGCTCTCAGGTGGCCATGATGCTGCGCATCCAGAAGGAACGGCTCGCCGGGCTGCAGCTCGATCTGGCCCGCTACATCGAACGCTATCGACTGAACGGCGAACGCCTGCGCCGGTTTGCCCCGGAGGCGCTGGTGATGCATCCTGGCCCGATGATTCGCGGCCTGGAGATCACGAGCGACGTCGCCGACGGCCCGCAATCGGCGATCACGGAGCAGGTCCACCACGGCGTGGCCGTCCGCATGGCGCTGCTGGCGCGCGCGCTGGGTGCAACCGCTGCCCGCAGCCACCGCGCCGCGACGAAAGCGAGACCCGCATGAGTGCGATTCTGATTCGAGGCGGACGGCTGATCGACCCCGCAGCGGGCATCGATGCGCCACACGACCTGTTGCTGGAGCAGGGCATTGTCGCTGCCGTGGGCGCGCCCGGAGAGCTGGATGCTGCTGCGCGCGAACGCCATGCCACCGTCATCGAGGCGGCCGGCCGCGTGGTCGCGCCGGGTTTCATCGACATTCACGTCCACCTGCGCGAACCGGGACAGGCGTACAAGGAGACCATCGCCAGCGGAACACGGGCCGCGGCGGCCGGCGGCTTTACCACCGTCTGCGCCATGCCGAACACCACGCCGGTTAACGACTCGCCGGAGATCACCCGCTGGATGCAGGCCCCGGAGCGCAACGCGGCGATTCGCGTGCTGCCCATCGCCGCCGCTACGCGCGGCAGCATGGGCGAGCAGCTTACCGACTACGCCGCCCTGAAAAAAGCGGGCGCGGTTGCAATCTCCGATGACGGCAAGCCGATTCTGGGGGACGCCATCATGCGCGATGCGCTGGCGCTTGGGGCTCGCGTGGGATTGCCCGTCATCCAGCACGCGGAGAACACGGACTGCACCCACGGTGCCAGCATGAACCTGGGCGCTCTCTCATTCCGGCTTGGCCTGCGCGGCATGTCCGTGGAGGCCGAGAGCAGCATCGTTGCCCGCGATATCGCCCTGCTGGCCACGATGCGCGACACGCCCGCGCACCTGCACGTCGCGCATCTCTCGACCGCCGCTGCGCTGGACGCCGTGCGCCGCGCCAAGGGAGAGGGTCTGCGCGTCACCTGCGAAGTGGCACCGCACCACTTTACGCTCACCGAGCAGGCCGTCGGCGACTACGACACCCACGCTAAAATGAACCCTCCGCTGCGCAGCGAACAGGATCGCATGGCGCTGATTGCCGGTTTGGCGGACGGGACGGTGGACGCCATCGCCACCGATCATGCGCCGCACGCGCCGCATGAAAAGGAGCAGGAGTTTGAGCGCACACCCAACGGCATCACTGGGCTCGAGACGGCGCTGGGGCTCTCGCTGCAGACGCTGCATCAGGAGCACAAAATACCGCTGGCTCGAATTGTGGAACTGCTGACCAGCGGTCCAGCGCGCGTGTTGAACCTGACGCAGTGCGGCTCCCTCGTCAAAGGCCGCCCGGCGGACCTTGTCCTCTTCTCACCCGATGAAACGTGGACCTATGCAACGTCCCACTCCCTTTCGAAAAACTCTCCATTCCTGGGATGGACTCTGCCGGGGCGCATCCATGCGACGATTGTTGCCGGCCGGGTATTGGATCCGGAAAAATCCCTAGGCGCATAAGAACGCATAATTCCGTATTAATACGGTTTGTTTTTTGCGAAGAAGTCGAATAGATTCGCCGTTGAATGGCGATGTCTCGCAAGAAATCTCTACCCCGATATTTGCTGCGGTATAGTCTGCGTTCTTTCGTGATCCTGCTCGCCTTGGTGGCGGCCGCCCGGCCAGCGCCCGCGCAGGAAAGCTTCACCGCACGCTGGCTGCACATGGTCACGGCCACGCAGAACCGTCAGCCGCACTGGGTCACGCCCATCGTTCTTGTCACCCCAAGACTCGAGCAGGAGTTTCGCGCAGATTTTGTCCGACAGCTTCTGCCCGGCGGCCAGCAGACCTGGGTCTACGACAACGGCAAGGGCCTGGAGCTGATTCCCGCCCCGCGCATTGAGCTGCTGTTCAATGCTGCGCCCTACCTGCAGCATTCGCAGCCAAACACGCCGGATGGCTTCGGCGATGCCAGCTTTCTGATGAAATATCGGATCCTGGCCCGCAACGAGCAGACCGGCAACTACATTCTGACCGCGTTCTTTGGCGGCAGTGTGCCTACCGGCTCGTACAAAAATGGCGCAGTCAGCGCGACGCTGACCCCGACGCTGGCCGGTGGCAAGGGCTGGGGCCGCTTTGATGTTGAGTCCACACTCGGCGGAATCCTTCCGGTCGACAGCGTGAAGCAGGCCGGCCGCACCATCCTTTGGAACACGGTGGCGCAGGAACACCTGGGCAAATATCTCTGGCCCGAGCTGGAAGCGAATGCGTCCTTCTTTTACGGAGGACCCAACGACGGCAAGACCGATCTGTTCCTGACGCCGGGTGTCATGTTCGGCCGGTTTCCCATTCACAACCGCATTGGCATCACCTTCGGCAGCGGCATGCAGATTGCCACCACGCGGTTCCATCCCTACAACCACGCACTCATCTTCACAGGGCGCATTCCCTTCTAGGAGCGCGGAGTCAGGACTGGCCAGCCTTTGGCTTCGGCTCGCAGCCCATAAGCCCCCAGCAATGCGGGTATGGTGCCGGCGAGGAAAAGCAGCGCCAGATTGACGGGCCCGTGGGCAACGAACCGGCCGGATGCCTGCGCGGCGAAGGCGAAGATCAGGAGCACCACGCCACCCGCCAGCAGCGCGAGCGATGCCGGCTTACGCCGGTAGAACGCTCCGGCGGATCCTGCCAGCGCCAGAAAGCCACTCGCGGCGGTGAGAAAGACCTCTGGCCAGGAGCTGCCCTGAATGCTGGTGAGAGCCGCCACCGGGCTGTAGACGATGTTTGCCAGACCCCAGAAGATTCCCAGAACAAAGGCTGTGCGGCCCCAGAAGAGATGCAGCGCAGCCATCTGGCTGCGCTGCGGAGAGACTGGTTGGGGATCGACGGTCAAAGGGTTTGGGTGAAGCTAAAAGCGTCCCCACGCGCGGGAGATATAGTCGGTCATCGTCAGGCTGATGAGCAGCATGAAGGTGAACAGCCCGGCGCCCACGGTCATCTTCAGCAGGCGGGAACTGTAGTGGATGTGCATAAAGAACAGCACGACCAGAGACGCCTTAAAGCAGGCGATGGCCAGCGCGATCACCGCATTGAACACGCCGAGATCCACATACGACATGCCCGTGGTCAGCGCCGTCAGAACAAGCAGCGCGAAAAAAATTCCGAGATACACCGGCGGACGAACGATATGCATTTCGCCCGCGTGTTCTGCCCGATTGTGCTCTACGGTCTCGTTGTGCAGGTCCATCATGACTCCGTTGCAGGCTCAGCCCCGTGCCGGGGCTGGTTCGCGGCAAATTTTATCGATACCGGCTGATCAGGTAGAGCAGCGGGAACAGGAAGATCCAGATGATATCGACAAAGTGCCAGTACAGGCCAAAATTCTCAATCGGCATCACGTGACCTTCCGTATAGGCACCCTGGTACGCGCGCCATAGCAGGAAGAAAAGCAGCGAGATACCAATAATCATGTGCAGGGCGTGCATGCCCGTCATCAGGAAGTAGAGCGAGAAGTAGAGCTGCGTCTTCTCCGCCATATCCGGCGTGAGCGCCAGCGCCTTCGGGTTCGACGGATGGACAAATTCCTCGATAGAGAACGACGGCCCCGGAACGTGGTGGTCGACGAACTTCTGGTGGTATTCGACGCCCTTAATGCCCAGGAAGACGAACCCGAGGACGATCGTGCATGCCAGGAAAAACATCAGCATGCCGCGCCGGCGGATTTCGGCGGCGTAAACCGACATCGCCATCGTGAAGCTGGAAGCAATCAGAACCGCCGTGTTCGTGGTCCCCAGCGTGATGTCCAGCGTATTGCTGCCGGCCACGAAGGCTGGGTGATACCAGTTGCGGAAGATGAGGTAGGCGCAAAACATGCCGCCGAAGAACATCACTTCCGTCAGCAGGAAGACCCACATGCCGAAGTTTGCGGCTTCACGCTGCTGGCTCACCGACTCAAAGTGGTGACGCAGGAACGGCGGATGGCCGTGCTCTGCAGGCAGCGTATCGGTCGCGGATGCGTAGGCTTGGCTATCCAACGGTCTGCACCTCGTGCTGGGTCTTGTTCGCCAGCCATTCGTAGTCGTAGGCTTCGTGATCCATGATCGGGATTTCGACGAAGTTTTCGGTCAGCGGTGGCGACTGAATCTGCCACTCCAGCCCGGTCGCCTGCCATGGATTGTCGCCGGCGATCTTTCCGTAGATCAAGCTCCACGGCAGGTAGAACAGCGGGAGCAGGTAGCCGATGCCCAGAATGGAGGCGCCGGCGGTCGAGAAGACGTTAAGCACCTGAAAATCAGCCGGGTAGGCTGCATACCGCCGTGGCATACCCAGATATCCGAGCAGAAACTGCGGGAAGAAGGTAACGATGAAACCGATGAAGGTCACGACGGCCGCCAGCTTTGAGATCGCCTCCGGGTACATGCGACCGGTCATCTTTGGCCACCAGAAGTGAATGCCGGCCAGATACGCCATCAACATGCCGCCGACCATGACGAAGTGGAAGTGCGCGACTACGAAGTACGTCTCCGTCAGGTGAATGTCCATGCCCATCGTGGCCAGGAAGACACCCGTCAGACCACCGATGGTGAACAGCCCAAAGAAGCCGAAGGCATACAGCATGGGCGTTTCAAAGGTGATGGAACCCTGATACATGGTCATCGCCCAGTTGAAAATCTTGATGGCCGAAGGGACGGCGACCAGCATCGTCAGCAGGGAGAAGACCAGCGCGGAGTACTGGCTGACACCCATGATGAACATGTGGTGCTCCCAGACCAGGAAGCCGAAGACGGCAATGGCGACGGATGAAAACGCCACCGCGGTGTAGCCGAAGACGCGCTTGCGCGAGAAGGTGCTGATGACCTCCGAGATGACCGCCATGCCCGGCAGAATCATGATGTAGACCGCGGGATGCGAGTAAAACCAGAAGAGGTGCTGAAACAAGAGCGGGTCGCCACCCTTGGTTGGGTCGAAGACGCCGATGTCGAACAGCCGCTCCATGGCAACCAGAACCAGCGTGATGGCCAGAACCGGCGTGCCCAGAATCATGATGATCGAGGTCGCGTAGTGTCCCCAGACAAACAGCGGCAGGCGGAACCACGTCATACCGGGGCAGCGCATCCGGTGAACCGTGACGATGAAGTTCAGGCCGGTAAAGATCGACGCGAAGCCGGCGATAAAGATACCCATCGCGGCGGTTACGACGTGGGTGTTCAGGTAGTGGGTCGAAAGCGGTGTGGTAAAGGTCCATCCGGTGTCGACGCCGCCCAGCACCATGGCAGCCAGAATGAAGATGCCGCCAATCACGTAGAGATACCAGCTGAGCAGATTGATCTTTGGAAACGCGAGATCGCGCGCTCCGACCATCAGCGGAATCAGAAAGTTGCCAATGGTAGCCGGCACGGAGGGCACCAGGAACAGGAAGATCATGATGATGCCGTGCATGCTGAACACCTTGTTATAGGTGTCCGTAGCCATCAGGTCGGCCGCCGGAGTCAGCAGTTCCATGCGGATCAGCCCGGCCAGAATTCCGCCGATGATAAAGAAGAACGTGATCGAGATCAGATATAGGATCGCGATCCGCTTATGGTCGCCGGTCAGCAGCCAGCTCTTCAGGCCGTACTCCTGATTGAGATAGCTCTTACGCGGCAGCCGGGCCGTGGTCTGGTCGGGCAGGGAGATGATTGTGCTGCTCATGGCTTTGTAGCTCCTGGGAGCGGTGCGGCGCCAGGTCCCTGATTGGCTCCCCCAATCGGCGCGGGCTGGGCGGAGTTTAGCTCCGATTTGTTCATCATCTGCGTCAGGCGGTAGTTCGAGTCGAGCGACTTGATGTATTCCACAAGATCGATCAGGCCTTCTTCGCTGATCTGCCCCTGGTACGTGGGCATGATGGGCACATACCCGGCGGGCACGTGCAGCGAAGGATTCAGAATCTTCTCCCGCAGGTACGCGTCGTTCGCGATCATGGTGGTCCCATCCGTCATCCGGATGCGGGAATTATAAAGCCCATAGAGATTGGGACCGCGCGCCTGAGAGTTGCCCGCGTGGCATGCGTTGCAGCCCATAACGGCGAAGAGACGCTCGCCGTTTTGCGCCAGCGACGCGCCGCTGGTATTCCCGGCGGCCCACTTCCGGTAGTCGTCCGGCCGCATGGCGTATATCCAGCCAATCATCGCGGAGTGATCGGTGCCGCAGTATTGCGTGCAGAACAGGTGATACTTCCCGGGCGTCGTGGCTTCGAAATACACCGTCGTGTAGCGGCCCGGAATCGCTTCGCGCTTCACCCGGAACGCCGGAATCGAGAAGCTGTGGAAGACGTCCTGCGAGATCAGCGTGACCTGCACCGGGATACCCACCGGAATATGCAGGGCGTTGATCTCATGCTGCCCGCCGGGATGCTCCGCCTTCCACATCCACTGCTTGCCCACCACATAAACCTGCATGGAGTTGGCCGGCGGGTTAAAGATGCGGAAGTAGAGAATGGCGCCCCAGACGAAAAATACAAGGAAGATGCCGAGCGGAATCAGGGTCCAGGTGGCTTCGAGCAGCGTGGAGCCTTCCATCTGGATAGCTTGCGGATGATTGCTCTTGCGGTAGCGGATCGCAAAAAACGTGACCATCGTGCCGACCAGCAGCATGCCGACGATCGTCATCCCCACCAGCGCGAAGTAGAGCGCGTCCGCATAGGGCGCAATGGTGGAGGCTTCAGGCGGAAATATCGCGAAGTGTTTGAGCCAGTTAACGAGGAACTGCCAGAGGACCGGACTGATATGCGACATTCGTTATTTACCCGTTCGCCTTGGTGACGGCTCCGGAGTTGCCACCGTTCAATGCTTCCTGCCGGAGCGAGATCAAAATAAATGCAGCCAGCGCCAGAACCGTCAGCATACACGCAGCTTGAATGATGCGCACGATCAGCATGCTGTTCTTTGCGATATGTGGGTCATAGCGGTAGCAGTACGTATAAATCAGGTCGACTGGCGTGCCGATCTTGCCGTGCGACGCTTCCACCAGGCCGGCCCGCATGTCGCGCGCCGAGTATTCAACGCCCAGATAATACTGCGAGATGCGGCCTTCGGTGGTGATCAACTCAATGGCGCTCGGATGCGCAAACTGATCCATCTTGCCGGTCGGACCAGGCACCCGGACATATCCGAAACCGACAGCCTTTGTGAGCGCGGTGATCGAAGCCTGCGGGCCGGTCAAGAAGTGCCAGCCGTTCGCCGTCTCCGGCCGCCCATACCGCTTCAGGTAGGTGGCCTTCGCGGCCGCAGCCATCGCCGGGGTCTCGTTCGGATCAAAGCTGGCGACGATCACGTCGAAGTCTTTTCCCGGCCGGAACTTCAGCATCTCGAGTGTTCCGACCAGACTATTCAGCTCTTCCGAGCACAGCATGGGGCAGCGGTAGTAGACCAGCGCCAGGATCGCAGGACGCTTCCCAAAGTACTGTCCCAGTTCCACGGTGCGGCCGCTTGCGTCGCGGAAGGGAACGTTCAGCGGTAGCGGCGCATCCAGATGCTGGTCGATGGTGGCCTGACTGAGGATCGTCGGCAGTTTGCTGCCCGCAGGATCGGTCAGGGACTTTTCGTTGATCGGTGCCACCTGTGCCCGAGAAGGCAGAGCGGCGATCCCCGCGAGACACAGCGCACCGGCAAGCACGGCGCGGCGGAGGGTTCTGCGCCCTCGTCCTTTCGGACTCGCTGTTGCCGTCGCTGGTATCTCTCCGCTCATTCCTGTCCCGTTGAAGGAAGCTCTGTATCGATCTTAGCGTTTCCGCCTCGCTGAAGCAGGCGGCACCATCCACGTCATCAAATGCGTCGTGTTGACAACTACTGGGTTGACCGTACCGATACTGCGTGCGCTGGCAACGCACCACGTTCCAATTCCTGCTGATGCGCTTCCATTACCTTCAAGTCCGTCGCTGTGGGAGCAAACCCGTCGGTCAGCGGTGCGGTGACCGTGTTGACAGCATCCCCGAACATGCGTTGATCCGGCTTCGCTTCCGCAGTGGCCACCGCATCGGATCCCTTTGCAGGGGCCGTGGGCGTCTGGGTGTTGACGGGCAAGCCCCGCTGCGCGAGAAGTTGCATGGCGCGGTCGATCGGAATGCGAATCGTCTGCTTCTGCTGGTCGACCCATGTGTAGTGATCGAGCATCATGTCTTCGCGGGCATGCATCTCCGACACGTCAATGTTTCCATCGTCGGTCTGCAGGCGCGGCTGCGGAAAGCGGGCGACGACATGCTGCAACTGCTGCTGTTCGATCGCCGGATTGGATTCGAGATTTTCCGACTTGGCGCCAGCCAGCGTGCTCCACTTGTTCGGCGGCCCATCGGTCTGGCCGATCTCGTAATAAAGAAGTTTGCCAACGCCAAAGGCAACGACAAAGACGACGCACAGAACTGCCGCCATCACCACCAGGAAGATCGCTGTGTCCTTGACATTAGCGTCCGCCAGCTCGTACCCGGCCTTGCGGCTTTCGGGATTGCTCCCGGTGTGCAGCGTCATAAAGTCGCTGGACTCGGGATTCTGGGACCAGTTCTGTCCCTCGTGCCGCTCATCAGGCGTGTGCATGCTGCGACTCCATCAGTTCGACAAGGTGCGGATCATTCTGCGCCACGACGTTGCGGCTGCGCAGGGTGGTAAAGAAATAAATCAGCCAGAGGCCGATCATCGCGCCGGGGACGAAGATGTACTCCAGCATGCCCCAGGTGAAATGCAGGTTGGCACGCTCGGACGGAAACGCCGGCGCAATGAGCCACCAGGTATCCCAGCACCGGGCGAACAGCATAATCACGCAGACGCGGGCCAGCTTGGTCTTGTTTCGCTTGATGTCCCGGGACAGCAACAGGAAGAACGGGAGCACCCAGTGGAACAGGAAGTCGAGTCCGGCGATCGGTCCCCATCCGCCCGTGATCCGATCCATATACCAGCGGATTTCGTTGGGCAGATTCCCAGACCAGATGATCAGGTACTGGGAAAAGGCCATATAAATGTTCAGCATGACGAAGGCAAAACAGAGTTTGCCAAGGTCGTGCTGCTCTGTCTTCCGGAGCACCGCATCCATCGGGGAGTATTGCGAAAGCGCCAGCACCACCAGGATGACGAAAGCGAGACCGGCGTAGCCCTGCGCCACGATAAACATGAAGCCGAACATGGAGGAAAACCACGTCGGATCGAGCGACATCACCCAGTCCACGCACATGCCGGTCAGCACCAGCGAGTAGACCACCAGGCCGGGCCCGCTCAGATTTTCGAACTTCTTCTGCCAGTACCAGTTGTTGTGCGCCGTGTCGGTATCGCGCTGGAGCGACCACTTGTTCAGAAAGTAGGTAAAGATCCCGAAAATCAGGAAATAGATGATGCCGCGGATCCAGAAACCTTCGATGTTCAGATACGGTCGCTTGTAGGCGATGGCATGCGCCTGCATGGCGTCGATCAGTCCATTGTGCAGCGCCTGCTCCGGATGCGTGATGCGCGCCCAGATGTAGATCCGCTTGATGAAGATCGCAATCGGCAGAAACATCAAAAAGACGATGGGCAGGGTGCGGCTCATCGCTTCCAGCGGGCGCCGGATCAGCAGACCCCATTTGCCGCCGCTGACCCACTGCACCATCAGCAGCGCCAGTCCGCCGAGCGTCAGGCTCAGGCACAGAATCAGCCCCATCAGCCAGCCGTGCAGAATCGCGTCGAAACTGTGGCTCAACAGCAGGTCGAGCACCGCCAGGATGGCGAAGACGGCGGTCACTCCGGCTGCGCGAGTACGCCACTGCAACACGGCCGCAGGGGCGCTCAGATCAGCAGGCAATGTTCGTGAATGATGAATTTCTTCCATGGATCCTGTCCGTTTCGCCCTATTCCATCACTGGGTGGTTCGGTCCCTGCCGTTTCGGAGTCGGCAGCTTGCCGCTCTTTGTCTTCGGGGGTGCCGCCATCGCCTTGCCGTTCGGGCCAGCCATCGGCCCAGTCATCTCACCAGCGCTGGGTACGTTCGTCAGCGCCGGCAGCGTCCATCCATCCGGGAAGTTCGCCGGATATCCCATCTGCTGCGAAACCTCAGCCAGCGTCTGCACGTTGGTCCCCGCCGGCATGTCGCTGAGCTTGGCATTCTGGCTCAACTGCAGCGCCCGGATGTACGCCGCGATCGCCCAGCGGTCCTTGACCGCAATCTGCGCGCCGTAGTCGGGCATCGCGCCGTATCCGTTGCTGATGACGTCGAAGTAGTGACCCAGCGGCTCCTGCATGATGCGTGCGGAGATGAGATTGCCGGCAGGCTTGTAGCCGCGTTCGACAATCATGCCGCGGCCATTCCCCACCCGGGAGTGGCAGGGCGTGCAGTAGATGTTGTACTGCTCCTGCCCGCGCCGGAGAACGGTCATGGTCACTGGGTATGGCATCTTGTCCTGCGCCGTCCCGTTTTCAATGCCGGAATAAAAGTATGCGTTGGCTTCCAGCTCATTGCGGGCGACGGTTCCCGGAACCTGCGGCCGTACGGAGCGGCCGCTGGGGAAAAACCTGCTCTCCCGCTGCGGAATCATCTTGGGCTGGTTCTGCATGTCTTCGCGGCAGCCCCCAGCCAGCAGCGCGAATGCGAGGGCAGCGGACGCGGTGGTCCAGCGAAAGATTGTCTTTGAGCGCATGGCTTGCAACATCAGTGCTCCACCTCGACGACCGAAACCGGATTGAAGGACTCGAGCAGCGCCCGGGTCTCAGCGATGGAGAATTTAGGATCATGGGCCTCGAGACACAGAAAGAACTTGTCTGAGGTGGCGCCATTGCGGAAGTTCGGCGCATTGAACAGGGGATGATACGGCGCCGGCAGACGGTTGAGCGCCAGCATGCCGAAGCCCGCCGACAGGCCAGCCCACAAGATGGTCCACTCATACGCCGGCACGACAAAGGCCGGCCACGACCACTTTCCGCGCCCGGCAATATTCAGCGGGTATGCCCAGATGGAGATCCAGCTCTCCAACGTAAACATGGCCAGTCCGCCGAGGATGCCGCCCAGCAGGCAGACCCGCGAGACACCTTTTTCTGCTGGTTCGTCAAAGCCCATCGCTTCGGCGGCTTCCTCCACAGGATATGGCGTGTAGCAGTCCATGCGGCGATAGCCCGCCTGATAGGAGGCCTGTGCCGCAATCACCAGTTCTGTGGGCGTGTCGAACTCTGCCAGCAGCCCGTAAATGCCTTCCTGCACCGGCATCAGTGACCACCTCGTTGCTGCAATTCAGCTTCGTTGATTTTCGCGCCCGGAAGAATCTGCCGGATTTCTGACATCGGAATCATCGGCAGCAGGCGGATAAACAGGAAGAACAGGAACGTGAACAATCCCAGCGTTCCAATGAATGTCATGTAATCCCAGCGCGTCGCCTTGTACGTTCCCCACGATCCGGGCAGGTAATCGCGTGTCAGGCTGACGACCACGATGACAAACCGCTCAAACCACATGCCGGTATTCACAATCAGCGAAAGAATGAAGAGAAAGACCACATTCTGGCGCAGCTTGCGGGACCACAGCGTGGTCAGCGGGATCAGGATGTTCGAGACGATGAGAATCCAGTACGACCATCCCATGGGCCCGAAGATGCGGTTCCAGGCCATGAAGAACTCCCACTTATCGGCGGAGTACCAGGCATAGGCGATGTCGGTGGAGTAACCGTAGGCGACGATGAAGCCTGTCGCCAGCATCACCTTGCCGCAGTTATCAAGATGCCGCAGGGTAATGAGATCTTCCAGGTGATAGAACTTGCGGATCGGAATGGCCAGCGTCAGCACCATGGCAAATCCGGAATAGATGGCGCCGGCGACAAAATACGGCGGGAAGATCGTCGTATGCCAGCCCGGCATAATGGCCACGGCAAAGTCGAAGCTGATGACCGTATGCACGGAGAGCACCAGTGGTGTCGCCAGGCCGGCCAGTAGCAGGGAAGCGGTCTCGTACCGCATCCAGTGCCGCGTTGAGCCGCGCCAGCCCAGGGCCATGTTGCCGTACACGAAGCGGGCGAATTTGCTCTTGGCGCGATCCCGCATGGTGCCCAGATCGGGAATCATGCCGATGTACCAGAACACGACCGAGATGGTGGCGTAGGTCGAGACCGCGAACACGTCCCACATCAGCGGGGAGCGGAACTGCGGCCAGTAGTTCATCGTGTTGGGGTACGGGAACAGCCAGTAGATCGCCAGCCAGGGACGGCCGGTATGGATCACTGGATACATGGCGGCGCAGACGACGGCGAACAGCGTCATCGCCTCTGCGAAGCGGTTGATCGAGTTCCGCCACTTCTGCTTGAACAGCAGCAGAATTGCCGAGATCAGCGTGCCCGCGTGGCCGATACCGATCCACCAGACAAAGTTGATGATGGCAAAGCCCCAAGCCACCGGGATCGTGATGCCCCAGATGCCGGTGCCCTTCAGAAACAGCCAGGTGACCGCCACCAGCAGCAGAATCGCGACGCTGCCAGCCAGGCCTAGACCCAGAAACCAGCCCACCGGCGTGTGCGGCGTCAGCACAATGCGGGAGAGCTTTTCTGTTACCGAACGGAAGGTATGTCCCGGCGCAATGACACGTTGCTCGCCCGTGACCGGGTCGATCATCCCATCTGCCCCGGTTACCCGGCGCGGTTCCTGCGGCGATATTCCTGGCGTAACCATCGATTCGTCCGACCTCGGTGCACTACTTACAATGTTGGCGTCTCTTGCGTCCGCCGCGCTTGCAGCTAGCTATTCTGCGAAAGATCCGGGCTGGGGTTTTCGACCCCGGCAATGTACGTTGTCCGCGGCCGCGTGTTCAGATCGCCGAGCACGCTGTAGTTCCGCGGCTGCGCCTTCACCCGCGAGACGCGGCTGTTTTTGTCATTTATGTTGCCAAACGTAATGGCGCTGGTCGGGCAAGCCTGCTGGCATGCGGTCACGATCTCGCCGTCGTGAATCTGACGGTTTTCGCGGTCGGCCCGAATCTCCGCCTGGACGATACGCTGCGCGCAGTAGGTGCACTTTTCCATCACACCGCGGCTGCGTAC
>JAKAUB010000154.1:14524-24610 GCA_021827845.1 Acidobacteriota bacterium
CCACGCACCGGTTGTAGACCATCGCATTCAGGCCTTCCGGCGTGTGCACCGTCGCACCGACCGGGCAGACCTGTTCGCACGGTGCGTTCTCGCACATCTGGCACGTCATGGGCTGGAAGTAGGCCTTAGGCTGATCCAGATCGCCTTCAAAATAGGTATCGATCCGAATCCAGCGCATGTTGCGCCCGACCTTCACCTGGTGCTTGCCGACAACGGGAATGTTGTTCTCCGCATAGCAGGCCACGATGCAGGCATTGCAGCCGACGCAGGAGTTCATGTCAATCGACATGCCCCATTGATAGCCCTTGCTGTAGTCCCAGGCCGGGAACAGCGTTACATCCTTGGGCGGCAGCGCCTCTTCACCCAGATCGGTGGCAAACGCGGGATTCTTTTTGTACTCCTCGAGCGTGGCCACCCGGATGATGCCCCGCTGCTGCGCCTCGTCGCCTTCGAGCGAATGGGGTCCGTTTTCCGGCTTTTCCTCTTCGGCTTCTTTCTCAAAGCCGTAGTTGCGCGCAAACCGCCCGCGCTCATCGATGTAATGGCTCTCGGTGATCGCGCACTCGTACGTATCGCCGGTCTTGGTGACGTTCGCCCCTACCACGTAGGTCGGGCTGACCGAAACCCGGAGCGGATACGCATCGAAGCCCGTCCCGGTGCCGACGCGGCCGGAGTTGCGCCGGCCTGAGCCCAGATAGATCGTGATGCTGTTGTCCGGGTGCCCCGGCATGACCAGCGCCGGAGCCTTGATCTTGCGGCCCTGGTACTCAATCTCCAGCACATCGCTCTCGCTGGCCTTCAGCCGGCTCATGGTGTTGATGCTCATGAGCGCCGCGTTGTCCCACGAAAGCTTGGTGACCGGCTTGGCCAGCTCCTGCAGCCAGCCCAGGTTTGAGTAGCGGCCGTCGTACAGGTTCGGATCTGGGCGGAAGATGATCTCCATCGCCGAGGCATCCGCGGGCGTCGCCGGCGCGGCAGCGGAGCCGCCCTTGAAGGCGACCGTCTTGGCTGGAAATGCTGTGTCTGCGATCCATCCGTCGTGCAACACCCGGCGCCAGGAGGCATCCATCTGCGACTGCAGATCGCCGTTCTTGTCCACATCCTTCAGCCCGAGCAGCGGCTGCCAGGTAAGCTGGACGGCGGAGTTGGTTGGCATCGCCGGATTTTCGAGCATCATCTGCACAATGTGGTGCGCCGACTTGCCCTTATACAGCGGCTCAATCATCGGCTGCACGATACTCACCGTGCCATCGTAGGCACGGACGTCGGACCACATCTCCAGATAATGCGTGCCGTTGATGTGCCAGTCGCTGACCGCGCCCGTCTCATCGGCGTAGAGGCCCAGGTGCGCGACCGTCTTGGCCCGGCCCATAGCGCCCGTAAAGTTCAGATCGGCCGGAGCATCGTAGATCGGATTCGTATTGAGAATGACCAGCCAGTCGACTTTGCCGGCGTTCAGATCGGCGATCAGCTGCTTCAGATCGTCCATCTGCACCGATGGCATCGGATGCACGGTCTCGGTATAGATCACCGTTTTGCCGACATTGCCAAGCGCCTGATTGATGGCATGCGCGGCCATGTGAACGGCGGGCGAGGCCTGCTCGCCGGGGATCACGACACTCTTGCCGGCGTTCGCCTTCAAATCCTTCACCGCGGCATTCAGAAACGCCGTCTGCTCCGGCGTCCACTGCATGGCGCCGGCGCCAGCGGCTCCCGGCGCACCCACCGCCTGTGCCAGCGCAGCCGCAAAGGCATCGATCTGGCTGGCGCGCAACGCCAGCCGATGATCGGCCTTAAATCCAGTGGTGGACGGCGTGCTTTCTACCGCATACAGCCGGTTCATGGGAATGCCCGGCTCCAGCGAACGGCGGCGGGCATAGTCGGCCGCGAGCTTCAAAAATCCCGGGTGCCAGAGGCCGGAGAGAAACTCCGCGTCCAGCGAAACAATCACGTCTGCCTGGTCCAGCTTGTACTGCGAATCGACAAACTCCCCAAACACCTGCTTGGCGGCGATGCGTGCCGAGTCCCGATTGACGGGCTCATACTGCATCCACTTGGCATTGGGGTAGTTGGCGCTGGCCTCTTTCCACTGCCGGGCCAGCGTGGGCGACAGCACGGTGGAGCTGAGAAAATACAACCCCTGCCCGCCGCTCGCTTTCTTGTTCTGCAGCATCTGGGTAAAGTCAGCCGTGAAATCGGAAAAATTGCGTGTCTCGCCGCGATATAAAACGCGCTGCGAGCGATCCGGGTCGTACAGACCCAGCAGCGTGGCCTGGGTGTAGGGGTCGGATTTTCCGCGGTTGACCGGATGCTCCGGATTGCCATCCACCTTGATCGGGCGGTAGGCGGCGCTGGTCACCAGCACCGGCACGGAGTCCATCGGAAACGGATGTGCGGTCGCGAAATATACTGGCTCGCCCAGAACCAGATTTTCCGGCTGCTTGACGTAGGGATAAATCGGTTCATCCGGCTGCTTGGTGCAGCCAGTCAGGCCGGCCAGCGCGATCGACGCCCCCATCAGCTTCATGAAACCGCGGCGGGAGACCGAGTCTACCCACTCCGACATATGCTGCGGAAACTCCCGGCGCAGCGCTTCCTGAAACTCCGGCGTGTCGGCCAGCTCGTCGACGGTCTGCCAGTACTGCTTGCCGGACTTGCCGGCCAACCGTGCCTGCGCCGCCTCCTTCAATGCGCTGGCCTGAAGCTTGCGCGTGGCGTCGCCGGTTACGGATTCGTCTCGGTTTTCCATTTTCGGATCCAAACTTTCGCGGTGGTCTCTCACTGGCGTTTTACCGGTGGCACGTGACGCAGCTGGTGATCTGGCGGGGCGAACGGATATGGTATTGCACGATCAGATATTTCCCCAGATCTTCCTGGCTGGTGAACTTGATGTAGTGCGGATTCACCGGCACCTGCGCGTGAACCGATCCGTGATCGGGCCACGACCATGTCTTCATGTCATGGAATCTCGGAGAAGCCGTACCCCCCGGAACATCCATCTCGGCTACCTGCGGTGCGCTGTTGTCAGGATCCTGCACGGTGCAGTTGACCAGTTGCGCGGTCGGCGTTCCCGGAGTGGTGGGGCCGTTACTGCACCACACGGGGTGCAGCGTGGACGGGCCTTTCCACGCCATCTCGTAAATCTCTGACGTCGGACGCAGATTCTTCGCCGGGTTGCGGTGGCAGTTCAGGCACCACTCCATCTGCAGCGAGCTGGACTGATACGTCAACGGCATTTTGTCGATGCGCCCGTGACAACTCGAACAGCCGATCCCCTTATTCACGTGGATCGAATGATTGAAGTAGACGTAGTCCGGCAGGTCGTGCACACGCGTCCAGACGATAGATTGTCCGGTGGCCCAGCTGTTGCGAACCGGCGCCAGCAGGTCGGCGTTCGTCCAGATCTGCGCGTGACAGTTCATGCAGGTCTTGGTCGGGGGAATGCCGGCGTAACTCGATTTCTCAACGCTGGTGTGGCAGTACTGGCACTGCAGACCGAGGCCTTGCACGTGGTGCTTGTGGCTGAACGGCACCGGCTGCGGATCGCGCTGGCCCTGCTTGGTAACCCATGGGGAACGCTGCAGATAGTTCAGGGTCACGCCGAGCGACACCAGAAAAACGCCAAAAAGAACCAGACTGATGCGAGTCAGGGAATTTGAGCTACGGTCAAAAATCTGCGCCATGATTAAAAAACGTCCCTACTGGAGTACGCGGCTTGCAACGCCGAAGCGGTCTGCTCGTACAAGCCGGATTGGCGAAGGTAGAAAATCCACGGGTGGAAAACAATTGTTGCCAGCAAAACGAAAGTATAGAGCAACCCTGGCCGATTGCGTCAACTTTCCTTGGGCGATGTTCACCGAGTTGTATTGTTTCGGTCATGAAAAATTCGCGGCGGCGGTACTCCTCCCGACCTCGGATGCACCGGAAATCGTCCTGTATAGACTGAGAGAAGCATGTCCGTGAGCGCCCGCAAACTTCCGTACGACGGCGTCCGCGCCTGCCGCGAACTGGCTGCAAGCGATGCCAGGCTGCGTCGCCTGATCGAACGCGCCGGGCCGCTCACGCTGCAGCTGCGTCCCACGCGGTCCACCTTCGAAGCGCTGCTGGAGTCGATCACGCACCAGCAACTGCACGGCAACGCCGCGCGCGCGATTCACGGCCGCGTCCTCGATCTCTTTCCTGCACGACGGCCCTCCGCTAAAGCATTTCTCGCGTTGCCGGAGGCGCCATTTCGCGGCGCAGGACTGTCGGCCAGCAAGCTGGCGGCGATTCGCGATCTGGCGGAAAAATGTGACACCGGCATCGTGCCTCCTTTCAGCCGCCTCGGCAAAATGCCCGATGATGAAATCTGCGAGCGCCTGACAAGCGTGCGCGGCATCGGGGTGTGGACGGTGCATATGTTGTTAATCTTCCGCCTCGGCCGGCCCGATGTTCTGCCCACCGGCGACTACGGCGTGCGCAAAGGGTTTGCGCTCACCATGGGCACGCTCCGCGCGGGCGACGCTGTTGCACCCAGCGACCTGCCGAAGGCCGCAGCGATGGAGCGCCGCGCCGCGCGCTGGCAGGGCTGGCGCTCCGTTGCCAGCTGGTACCTCTGGCGCGCGTGCGATTTAGCCGCGCAGCAACAATCCTCCTCCACCCGGCAGCCCGCATGAGCGACAGTAACCGCTTTATCTGCGTCCACGGACACTTCTACCAGCCGCCTCGCGAAAATCCCTGGCTGGAGGCGATCGAACTGCAGGAATCCGCCGCGCCCTTCCACGACTGGAATGCGCGCATCACGCGCGAGTGCTACGCCGCCAACGGCAGCTCCCGCATTTTGAATGCGGAGGGCCGCATTGAGCGCATTGTCAACAATTACTCCCGGATCAGCTTCAACATCGGCCCCACGCTGCTGGCGTGGATGGAGCACTCGGCGCCGCTGACCTACCAGCGCATTCTGGACGCCGACAAGCGCAGCCAGGACCGCTTCGGCGGCCACGGCTCGGCCATGGCCCAGGTGTACAACCACATCATTCTTCCGCTGGCCGCGAAGGAAGATCGTGTCACGCAGATCCGCTGGGGCATCGCCGACTTTGAGCATCGCTTCAGGCGCCGACCAGAAGGTATGTGGCTGGCCGAGACCGCCGCCGACCGGGAATCGCTCGACCTGCTGGTGCAGCACGGCATTCGCTTCACGGTTCTGGCACCGCATCAGTGCGCCCGCGTCCGGCCGCTGCATCCCAACGGCAAACCGGCGGGGGAATGGCGCGCCACGCCGTATGCCGGTGTGGATCCGCGGCAACCGTACTGGGTGCGGACGGGCCCCGGACGCCGCATCGCTATCTTCTTTTACGACGGGCCCATCTCGCGCGCCATCGCGTTTGAAGGCCTGTTAAACGATGGAGTCACGTTCGCCAGCCGGCTGCTTCAGGGATTTCGCGCCGACGACAGCTCGCCCCAACTGGTCCACGTGGCAACCGACGGCGAGAGCTACGGGCACCATCACCCCTGCGGCGACATGGCGCTGGCCTACGCACTGCACTGGCTGGAACGCAGCGGCCAGGCGACGCTGACCAACTACGGCGAATTTCTCGATCGCTTTCCGCCGCAGTGGGAGGCGGAGATTGTCGATAACAGCTCCTGGAGCTGCTTCCATGGCGTGGAACGCTGGCGCGGCGACTGCGGCTGCAATACCGGCGGCGCCGCCGGATGGAACCAGCAGTGGCGCGCGCCGCTGCGCAAGTCGCTGGACTGGCTGCGCGATACCGCGCGGCCCCTGTGGCGTAAGGCGGCGGCGGAGTTGCAGATGGAGCCCGCGGCTGCGCGCAACGCCTACATTCACGTCATGCTGCAGGGCACTCCCGAGGCGCAGCAGTCGTTTCTGGAGCGCTTCGTCCCCGGCGCCCGCACGCCCGCGCAACAGGTGCGCGCCCTGCAGTTGATGGAGATGGAACGCAATCTGCAACTGATGTACACCAGTTGCGGCTGGTTCTTCAGCGATCTGGCCGGCATTGAGACGCTGCAGATTCTCTGCTACGCCGCGCGGGCGCTGGAGCTGGCAGCGCAGAGCTGCGGCGCGAAGGCGGCCGCGCTGGAGCAGGAATTTCTTGTGCATCTGGCAGCGGCGCACGCCAATGGACCCGGCCATGCCACCGGCGCCGATCTGTATCGCAAACATGTTGTGCCGCGGCGTGTGAGCCTGGGCCGCGCCATGGCGCAGTATGCACTGGTGTCGCTGTTTGAGTCGCAGCCCGACCTTACCCGGCAATACTGTTACGAGTTTCGCCGCCAGTCGGAAAATGTCCTGCTCTCCGGCCGCGGGCGGGTGGCGCTGGGGCAGGCGCAGGCAGCGTCCCGCATCACCCGGGAATCGCGCGCCATGGAGTTTGCCGTCGTCCATCTCGGCGAAGAGCATGTCTCAGCCGCCGTCCGTCCGCAGCGTGGCGACGATCGTGCGCACACCTTCACTGAATTTTCTGAGCAGATGCAGGAAGCCGTCAGCCGCGCCGACCTGGCGGCAATGATGGAGCTGCTGGTGCGCGACTTCGGCGGCGAGACGTACTCCCTCAACTCCCTGTTTCGCGATGACCGCGAGCGCATCCTCAACCGCCTGCTGGAACCCACTCGGGCCGGCATGGAGGCAGCGCTGCGACACATTTACGTGGACCACGCATCGCTGCTGCGCTATCTCAACCACTCGGAGATGCCCTGCCCGCCAGCCCTGCGGCTGGCTGCGGAGTTCACGCTGAATGCCGCGCTGCGTGAAACGCTCTCGGTGCATCCGGTAAATCTTGAAGAGCTACGCCGCCTGCTGCGGGAAGCGGAGGACAATCAAATTTCGCTGAACGCGCCCGTGCTGGAGCATCTCGCCAGCCACCGCTTGCTGGATGCCGTGCTGGACGTTGTCCGCGAGCAGGATATGCCCAGCCTGGAGCGCGCCATGGCGCTGGCCGAGAAGCTGCAACAGTTGCCCTTTCCCGCCGATCCCTGGGAGGCGCAGAACCGCTGGTACCGCTTTTCGCTGGAAGTGGCCGCCCACAACGAGCATGACAGCGCGTGGCGCAGCGCGTTTCTGGCACTGGGCGCCCGCCTCAACCTCGACGTGGAACACCTGACCGTCGACGCCTGAGTTGGGGCGCGGCTAACTCCGCCAGTGCAGCGTGACGGGGCCGTCCAGCGGATGCACAAACGCGCCGCCGCTTTCCGCCATCTTCAGCCGTGCCTGTTTCAGCGCAAAGTACCACTTCGCCGGGCGGTCGGCATCGTCAATCAGCATCAGCGCCGGGTGGTAGCGCAGCCCCCGCGCCTGCTCCACCATGGTCTGCCGGTCCTGCTCCACAAAGCGGCGGCCAAACGCCTGCGCAATCTGCGGCACCAGCGGCACGGAGTAGAAAATATTCCACGCCGCCACCACGTCAATGCGGCTGGCGGTCGGCGTCACCGGCGTGACGGTCGTTAAACTCGCAAACCACTTATCGCCGCAGCGGATCGTCTCATAGCGCCGGTTGGGCAGCACAAAGTCAATGGTCGTCGTGACCGGCTCGCCATACACGCCCAGCAGCTTGTAGGGCGCGCTGTTGGCGGAGGGCGCATGCGCCACCATGCGAAATCCCTGCGGAATCGGTTCAAACTGCTTTTCCTTGGTGTGGATGCTCTTGCCGCTGCGCCACCACCAGGACTGATGCACAAACGGCCCATGCGCCGGATCCATCAGCCCGATGATGCCGTGATCCACGTTGCAGGGCAGCTCCGCCGTCAAATGCGCGGAGCGGAACTTCGCCGAAAACTTCGGCAGCTCCGGAACCGGCGCGGAGACATCCTCCGCCCGCACGCGGCCCGCACCCGGCGCAGGCACATACACCCACAGGTAGCCGTCGCGCTCCACGCACGGATAGGCGCCGGCATAGATGCGCGAAGGGTCCAGCGTGTCTACCGGCGTCAGCGAAGGAATGTCGCGGCACTGTCCGGTGACAGGATCGAAGCGCCAGCCGTGATATTTGCAGGTGACGCCGGAGCGGTCAAACCATCCGCACGACAGCGGAATACCGCGGTGCGGACAGCTGTCGCGCAGTGCGAACACTGCCCCTTCATGCGTGCGGCCCACCAGCAGCGGAAGGCCCAGCAGCAGCGTGGTCGCGGTCTGGCCGCGCCGCAGGCCTTGGGCGCGCATCGCCGGATACCAGTCGTCATAAATCAGCGTTGCTGCCGGGGGCGACGGCAGAATCAGGTCAGGTTGGGTGGGCGCGCTCGACACGATATTTTTTCTGCTGCCCCCACTATAACGGCGCGTCAGGAATCAGGCGGCCCTTGCGCAGACGAAACCGTTGCCCGCGCCAGACGATCGTATCGCTCGCATAGCTCCAGCACCACAGCAGCAGCGCCACGCCGTCGCGCAGCGGCAGCAGCCATAGATCGCGCAGCGCGCCCGCATCGCCCAGAATGCCCACGCCAATCATCAGCGCCACCAGAATCCGCACGCACAGCAGCAGCACCAGCAACGCCAGGGCATCCAGCGAACCGGCGGTGGCCACGACAGACGCCAGCGCCCACGGCAGCCCAAAGGTGATCAGCAGTCCCAGATACCCCCACGGCCGCGACGCGCGCACGGTGCGGCTCCAGCGCAACTGGTGCGTTGCAAACTGGCGGAAGGTGTACGCCGGCACCGATGTTTCGACCACCGCGCGCGACAACTCCACGCGATAGCCCGCCTGCGCAATGCGCGCGCCCAGCTCATAATCATCCGCCAGATGATCGGCGAGCGGCAGAAAGCCGCCGATGGCATCGAGCGCCGGCCGCGTCACCGCCAGCGTGGAACCCAGGCCGAAGTGCAATCCCTTCTCCAGCCAGCGCGCCGCCAGAACACCGGGCATAAAGTCCGTGGAGATGCCGAGCGACTCCAGCCGCGACCACAGGCCGCCATGCGCGCGCCCGCGATAGAGCGCCGTCACCATGCCCACCGGCATAGCGCCGGGTGTGGCAAACGCCGGCATCGTGTGGCGCAGATATTCGGGCGTGACATGCACGTCGCTGTCGTTGATCAGCAGATGATCGTAGCGCGCGTGCGGCGCCATCTGCGCCAGCGTACTCACCTTGCCATTGCTGCCCAGTTGCTGCGGGCAGACGACCAGTTGAATCGCAACGTCAGGAAACTCGCGCTGCAACTGTTCGACCGCAGCCGCGGCCGCATCCTCCGGCGATGCAACGCCAAATACAATTTCGTACTCGCCCGGATAGTTCTGCCGGCAGTGGCTGGCGAAGGCCGCATACATGCCGGGGTCCACACCCTTGAGCGGCTTCAGCAGACTGACGGGCGGGAACACCGCCGGTAGCGGGCGGCGGCGCAATCGTACCCACGCGCGCGCGCCGAGAAAGACCAGCAGAAAATAGACAAGCGAGGCCAGCGCTGCCAGCGAAAAGCAGACGGCAATCCAGTGCGCGGCGCGCATGGCGGCAATGGAGGGCAGGACGACGAGCATCGGGCTGCTGTTATTCTCGCTCAGCCCGGCGGCTATTCGTAGCGCAGCGCGTCGATGGGATCCAGATTCGCCGCCTTCCACGCCGGATAGATGCCGAAGATGAGCCCGATGGCGCAGGAGACGGTAAAGCCGGTGATGGCCCAGAAGGTGGAGACAAACGCCGGAATGTTCGGCAGCACCAGCCGCACAATAAATGTCAGCAGGCCGCCGACCAGGATGCCGATCACGCCGCCGACCGCGCACAGCGTGATCGCCTCAATCGTGAACTGCACCAGGATATTTTTGCGCGTGGCGCCAATCGCCTTGCGCACACCAATCTCGCGGGTACGCTCTGTCACCGAGACCAGCATGATGTTCATCACGCCCACGCCGCCCACCATCAGGCCCACGCTGGCCACGCCGATCATAAAGATGAAGATGCCGCCGGTGAGCTGATTCCACAGCCGCGTAATGGCATCCGGCGCGAAGATGGCAAAGTTATCCGGCTGATTGAAGCGCACTTTGCGGTCAATCCGAAGCTGCTGTTCGATTTCGTCGTAGACCGCAGTCTTATATTTCGGATCGTCGTACTTGACGCTGATCCAGTAATCCTTAATCTCCGGATGAATCTTCTGGAACGTCCCGATCG
>JAKAUB010000062.1 GCA_021827845.1 Acidobacteriota bacterium
CCTCCCATCCCGGCCCTGACAGGCATTAGAATTTTTGCTGCGTATTACGTGGTAACGCTTCATTTCGGCCTCGGATTCACGCGCCGCCACCACGGCCCTGCGCTGCTGATTCACTTTCTCTCCAAGGGCTATCTCGGCGTCAGTCTGTTCTTTATCCTTTCAGGCTTCATTCTGGGCTACACCTATGTGGGTGAGGGTTCGCATCGCGGCCTCGCAGGCCGGTTCTGGGAAGCCCGGGTCGCCCGCATCTACCCTGTTTATCTGCTTTCACTCCTCTTCATGCTTCCATTTACCACTGGAACCAGGCTGCTGCACAGGGTCGCCGTGCTGCTTATGGTGCAATCCTGGCTGCCGGGTCACTGGCAGCCGGACCTCAGTGGAACCTGGAACTTTCCCGCCTGGTCCCTTTCGGTTGAGGCATGCTTCTACCTGATCTTTCCCTTCCTGCTGCCGGTCCTGTCCCGCCTAAAAACCAGCACGCTACGATGGCTGGCCGCTGGGCTGATGCTGGCCGTTGCCGTCGGAAATCTGGCGCGGCCGATGGAGTTCTGGGCGCTTTCTTCGTATCGTCTCTTGCGCTCGATACCGATGCCCATCTACCGACTTCCAGAATTCTTTATCGGTGCGATAGTCGCCATCCTGTTCCTGCGCACGGGCAGGCTGCGCTGGAGCGGGATGCTGGCGGACCTGTCGGCCGCTGCATCGCTCGTGCTCCTGTGTTTCGTGTCGGACCGCTGGGTATCGCTGGCGGTTATCCCATTCACGATCCTGATTGTGAGCCTCGCCGGGCAAACGGGTGTGGTGGCGCGGCTTCTTTCCACCCGCGTCCTGGTTCTACTGGGTGGGGCCAGCTATTGCGTTTACTTGCTGCAGTTGCCCACCCGCCTGTGGACCCGCGTCCTGGTGGCGCAATGGGCGCACGCACCGCACACTCTGGATGAAGTCCTGAGTCCGGTATTGCTCCTGCTCCTGGCAATACTGGTCTTCATCTTCTTCGAGGAGCCTGCCCGTCTCCGCCTTCGGAAATTGTTCCGGCTACGTCCGCGATGGAAATGGCCCTACTTTCCAACGCCCCCGGCCTGAGCCCCGGGCGCCGATATTCAATCCTGCATCGATCATTTACTCTAGTTGGTTCCGAGTCGGCGGCTAGCGCACGCCTGTAAGCGTCCCGTGACCCGCGACATGCCTCTCGGCGAAGCATCAGATCTGTTCGCCGCCCGGAGTTATCGTGAAAGCCTCGAAGCGCAAAGCCCCATCCAGCACAACGACGAAACATAATTACCAAAATCTGATCGGCGGCCACTGGCAGCCTGCCGCCGACGGCGCCACGTTTGAAAACCGCAATCCGGCCGACACTTCCGACCTGGTCGGGGTGTTCCCCGCCTCGACGGCGAAGGATGTCGATGCTGCCGTGCGCGCCGCCCGCGAAGCCTTCAAGACCTGGCGCCTAACGCCCGCGCCAAAGCGCGCCGAGATCCTGTACCGCACCGGCACACTGCTCTCCGAGCGCAAGGAAGCGTATGCCCGGCTGATGACGCGCGAGATGGGTAAAGTGCTGGATGAAACCCGCGGCGACGTGCAGGAGGCCATCGACACAGCCTTTTACATGGCGGGCGAGGGACGGCGGATGTTTGGCCAGACCACGCCGTCAGAGCTGCAGAGCAAGTTTGCGATGAGCGTGCGGATGCCGGTCGGCGTGATCGGCATGATTGCCCCCTGGAACTTCCCTATGGCCATCCCATCGTGGAAGCTCTTCCCCGCGCTGGTTTGCGGCAACACGTGCGTCATCAAGCCGGCGGAAGATACCCCGCTCTCGACCCTGAACCTGGTGCAGACGCTGATGGACGCCGGTCTGCCGCCGGGGGTGGTCAATATCGTCTTCGGCTTTGGGCCGGAGGCCGGTGCGCCGCTGGTCGAGCATCCCGGCGTCGACGCCGTCAGTTTCACCGGTTCCAGCGAAGTGGGCCGCATGGTTGGACAGACCGCCGCCGGGCTCTTCAAGCCCTGCTCCCTGGAGATGGGCGGCAAAAACGCCATGATTGTCATGGACGACGCGGATCTGGATCTTGCCATCGAAGGCGCCTTGTGGGGCGCATTCGGCACCACCGGCCAGCGCTGCACCGCAACCAGCCGCATTCTGCTGCATAAGAAGATTGCCGGAAAGTTTACGCGCGAACTGGTGAAAGCGGCGGAGAAGCTGCGCGTGGGCAATGGGCTGGTGGAAGGTGTGCAGATGGGTCCGCAGGTGAACCAGCAACAGATCGAGACCAGCGAACGCTACGTAAAAATTGCCCGGGAGGAAGGCGCAACCCTGGAGGCGGGCGGCAAGCGCCTGACGGGGAAGCATCACGCCAATGGATACTTCTTTGCGCCGACGATTTTCAGCGGCGTCAAACCGAAGATGCGCATCGCGCAGGAAGAGGTCTTCGGGCCGGTGGTTGCGCTGCTGGAATTCAAGAATTTTGAGGAAGCGGTCGAGATCGCCAACGGCATCTCGTATGGGCTTTCCACCTCCATCTACACACGCGATGTAAACCGTGCGTACCGCGCCATGCGGGATCTGGAGGCCGGCATCACATACGTGAATGCTCCGACGATCGGGGCCGAGGTACATCTGCCCTTCGGCGGCGTCAAGAAGACCGGGAACGGTCATCGCGAAGGCGGGACTACGGCGCTCGACTTCTACACCACGTGGAAGGCCGTCTATGTGGACTACTCGGAACGGCTGCAGCGCGCACAGATCGATACCGGCGAGTAGATTCCATCCGCGGCACTCTCCTGGAGCGCAGCCTGCGCTCCTTAAGAAAAATTTTCTTGCGAGGAAGCAGAATGATTATTGGCGTACCGAAGGAAGTAAAGGATCACGAGAGCCGGGTAGGCGTTACGCCTGCCGGCGTCAAGTCGCTGGTGGAAGCTGGTCATAAGGTTCTGGTGGAAACGCATGCGGGCGAGCTCTCGGCATTTCCGGATGACGAATACCAGTCTGCCGGCGCAGAGATTGTGGGCTCCGCGTACGACGTGTGGCGTCTTGCCGACATGGTCGTCAAGGTAAAGGAGCCGGTGGAGAAAGAGTACAGCCACTTCCGCGAAGGGCTGGTGCTGTTCACGTATCTGCATCTGGCGCCGCTGCCCGCGCTGACTGAACGGCTGCTGGAGAAAAAGGTCACCGGCATCGCCTATGAAACGATCCGCGACCGCTCCGGCGCGCTGCCGCTGCTCACGCCGATGTCAGAGGTAGCCGGCCGCATGTCCGTCCAGGTTGGAGCCACCTATCTGGAAAAGGAGCATGGCGGCCGGGGCGTATTGCTTGGCGGCGTTCCGGGCGTTCCTCCGGGAAATGTCTGCGTCATCGGCGGCGGCATCGTCGGCACCAACGCGGCGCGCGTGGCAATGGGAATGGGCGCGAAGGTGACGATCGTCGACCTCAACCTGAACCGGCTGCGGGAGCTGGATGACGTCTTTGGCGGCCGCATCGGAACGCTGGCGTCCAACTCCTACAATGTGGCCCACGCGGTGCGCGAGGCGGATCTTGTCATCGGTGGCGTTTTGATCCCGGGCGCAGCGGCGCCCAAGATCGTCACCCGCGCCATGGTCTCCAAGATGAAAAAGGGCGCCGTGATCGTCGATGTTGCCATCGACCAGGGAGGATGCATTGAGACGGCCCGGCCCACCACGCACAGTGACCCATCCTACGTAGTGGACGGGGTGGTGCACTATTGCGTGACCAATATGCCCGCGGCGGTGCCCAACACCTCCACGCTGGCCCTGACCAACGCGACGTTCCCGTACGTGATGCGCATCGCGAACTCCGGCGCCAGCGCTGCCATTCAGGCAGACTCCGGGCTGCGCGAAGGCGTGAATACCTTCAACGGAACGCTGACCTGCAAGCCGGTCGCTGAATCGCAGAACAAACCCTGGAAGCCCACCGAGCAGATCGTATAGTCAACGGAATACCCGATCCGCAAAAAAATCCCCCGCACTGCCAGCTGTCTGGCGATGCGGGGTATCTTTTACTTACGGCGTGACTAGCGCCGGATGACGACGTCGTGATCCAGCCGGAAGGTCAATACAGATTCGGCGGGAAGCACCAGATCCTTGTTGCCCGTAAAAGCGCTTCCGGCGGCGCCGCCACCACCGCCCAGCAAGCCGCCGATCAGCGCACCCTTGCCGCCGCCCGCCAGGCCGCCGATCAGCGCGCCCAGGCCGGCGCCTCCACCAGTCATCAGCAGTGACCGTTTGCCCTTGCTCGCTTCCAGGCGCTCAACCGTGCTGGTCTGCACCGGATAGGTTCGCCCGTCGGCGCGAACGCTGTCCAGGCGCACGGCGAGGATTGCCTTGCCCATGAAGCGGCCTTGCGGCTTGGCTTCAATCACCGTACCGCTGGCGCGCGCGCCGGAGCGGATGAGCGTCTGCCCGTTTACGCGGACAGGACTGACAACGGTTCCTGAAAACGGATCGCCTGTCTGGCTGCCTTTGGTTGAGAGTGTCTGGGCCAGCTGCACACGAATCCTGGTCCCTGCCGGAATGACAATCGGTTGCGCCATGCTCGACTGCGGAGGCGGCCCCGACCCATAGGAAGACGACGGCGGCGGCGGATAGCCTCCTCCCTGTTGCTGCGGAGGCGGAGGATACCCTCCCTGCTGTGGAGGAGGACCAGCCTGCTGCTGCGATGGCGGCGGCGCAGTGGAAAAGCTCTGGATCGGCTGGCCGTTCATCATGGCGCTGCCGGAGTTGCCACCGGTCGCCAAATTATTGACGACCGTCTTGACACCCTTCACGTGGGAGGCGTCATTGCTGGCCAGTTCTCGCGAGCCCTGGCCGCTCACGTTGCCGGTGAGGGTAACAGTTCCATTGCTGGCGGACACGGCGATCTGTTGGCCCTGCAGCGCCGGGTCGGCGGCAATCTGTTTCTGCACGCTGGCGGCGAGCTGAGAGTCTGTCGGCTTGCTGCTGCATCCCAGCATTAGAAGGCCGCTGAGGCAGCTTAGAGCAAAAAAGGAGTGGGAGAATCGATTCGTTCGCTTCATAGTCCCTCCGGGGGCAGGTTCCTCGAATTCCAGCCACGTGTCAAGCAAGAAGTCCGGACAGGTCGGCGAGCGCCTCGCAGCCACCTATAATGCTGCCAGAGGCCCGCCGCATCTGCGCTTCCAGTGGATCGCGCGACCGGGCGCTCCCTGCGAAATGGGAACTAGTACCAATCGGCGGACCGCGGTGGTGGTGCTGGGCTCCCTCGCGCTGCTCGTCCTCTTGCTTTTGTTGGCGGAAAACTCCTTCAATCTTAAGTTCCTCTCGCCACAAAGCACCAGCTCCATTTTGTTTTTTACCGCACTTTCCGGACTCAGCTTTCTCCTGTTCCTCACGCTGCTTGTCCTGCTGCTGCGCAACATCCTCAAGCTGTATGCCAGCGGACAGAGCCGGGTTTTAGGCTCGCGGCTGCGTACCCGCATGTTGCTGGGGGCTCTCCTGCTGTCGGTGGCTCCCGCTATCTTCATGCTGTTTTTTAACTACCTGTTAATGAACCGTTCCATCGACCGGTGGTTTTCGCAACCCGTGGTGAGGCTGCGGGACGACTCTATGCGGATCGCCCTGGAGATGGCGCAGTATGCCTCCGCCAACGCCCGTGCGGAGGCCGAATCGATTGCTGCTGAGCCTGCTCTGGCCGCACCACAGCTCGCCGCGCCCATACCCCCCGAAATCTTCCAGCGCCATCGAGTCACCCTGCAGGGCGGCTTTGTTTTCGTCTTTCGCGGCGGCACACTGCTCGATAGCTATCAGCCACCCGCGGACCATGGCCCCATCCGTATCATCTCCGGACTGCGGGCCGTGGATCTGCCTGAGAGCGCGCAGGGCCAGAGCGTTGCACAACTGGTGCTTCGCGCGGCCGGCCGGGCCGACGACCCTGTCCTGCACGTCGGCGATATGGCCTACGCGCTGGGCCGCGCGATGGCTCCCGGCGGCCGCGTCATCATCGTCGGCATGCCGCTGTCGGTCGATGTGGCGTCGGCCATGGCGCAGATTGAAGGTGGCACAAACCGCTACTGGGGCCTGATCCGCGCCCGGCGCCGCGTGCGGCAGACCTATTTTCTTGTGCTGCTGCTGCTCACCGGGCTGACGCTGTTCGTGAGCAGCTGGCTGGCGCTGTTCGTCTCCAAGCAGGTCACGCGCCCCGTCGAGGCGCTGGCCGATGCCATGGACGCGATGGCGTCGGGCGATTACGGCACGCGGGTGGACGTTGACGCAGGCGGCGAGCTTGGCGAGCTGGTGCATTCGTTTAATCACATGGCTACTGACCTGGAAACCAGCCGCATCAAGCTGGAAGAGTCGACCGATCAACTATCCGCTGCCAACTTATCGCTCGATGAGCGGCGCCGCGAACTGGAAACCGTTCTGGAGACCATCCCGAGCGGCGTCGCAACTCTGAACCGGGAACTGCATATTGTCCGCGTAAATCGTGCCTTCCAGGACATGTTCGATCCCTCCGGCGAGCGCGTGCTTGAGGGAAGGCCTCTGCAATCTCTCTTCCCCGCCGAAGCCGCGGCAGAGATCACGCGGGTTTTGCGCCGCAGCCGCCGCCTGCCTTCAGCTTCGATTGAGCTGGAGACCAGCAGCGCCGGTGGTCCGCTGCATCTGATGCTCACGGCCGCGGAGATGCGTGGATCGCTGCCCGGCTATCTGGTGGTCCTGGATAATGTGACCGACGTCCTGCGGGCGCAGAAGCAGATGGCATGGAAAGAGGTGGCGCAGCGTGTCGCGCACGAGATCAAAAACCCTCTCACACCCATCGCACTCTCCGCTGAACGCATCGAGCGGCATCTGGAGCGGGGAACCTTTGCCGGCTCAGCCGAAAGCCTGCGGAGCGCGACGGGAATTATCCGCTCCTCCGTCGAAACGCTGCGCCGGCTGGTGGACCAGTTTGCCGCGCTGGCAGATTTTCCTGCATCGCGCCCGGAGCCGACCGATCTAAACAAGGTGGTAACAGCCGCGCTCGCGCTCTTTGAAGGCCGGCTCGAGGGTATCGACATTTTTCTGGATCTTGCTCCCGATCTGCCGCCGGTGCTGGCTGACGCCAGCGGCATGCAACGGGCAATCAGCAACCTGATCGACAACGCGGCCGAGGCGATGCAGCAGAGCCTGGTAAAACGGCTCAGCGTCACCACGGGCTTAGGCGCATCTCAAAAGATGGCGGAGATCGTGATCGCTGACACGGGGCACGGCATCTCCAACGAGACGCGCGAACGGCTCTTCCTTCCATTCTTTTCCACGCGGCGCCGGGGAACCGGCCTGGGGCTTTCCATCGCTGCGAAGATCATTCAGGAGCATCAGGGCACCGTGCGCGTCGAGAAGAACAGTCCTGCCGGAACAAGATTCATCATCGAACTGCCGCTGGCCGAGCCAGCCGTGCTTCGCCCCGAAGAGACAGGGAGCGCGGCCGCTCGATGAATCATGTCTTAGTCGTTGACGATGAGCCGGACATCTGCCGGTCGCTGGAGGCAATCCTCGCCGACGAGGGATATGCGGTGACCACCGCCGCCACCGCGCAGGAAGCGTCCGAGCTGGTGCGCGATGCCGACTTTGACGCGGTGCTGCTGGATATCTGGCTGCCCGACCGGGACGGGCTGGAGCTACTGAGCGAAATCCGCGCCCGGGATGCCCGCCGCGCGCCTGAGATCATCATCATCTCCGGCCACGGAACCATTGAGACCGCCGTCCGGGCGACCAAGCTGGGCGCGTTCGACTTCCTCGAAAAGCCGCTGTCGCTGGAACGCACGCTGATCATCGTCAAAAATGCCATCCAGGCACGCCGCCTGCGGATTGAGAACCACGAGTTTCTGCAGCAACTGACCGCCCGCGCGCGCATCACCGGCAATAGTGTCTCCGTCAAGGCACTGCGGCAGCAGATTCGCCTGATGGCGCCTACCAATGGCCGCGTGCTGATCTACGGAGAGTCAGGCACCGGCAAGGAGTTGATCGCCCGCGCCATGCACGCCGAGGGAACGCGCGCCGAGCGCGTTTTTGTTGAACTGAACTGCGCCGCCATCCCCGAAGACTTTATCGAGTCGGAGCTGTTTGGCTTTCGCCATGGCGCGCTGCCGGGCGGCCCGCAGGAAAAGCGAGGCACCTTCGAACGCGCCGACGGCGGCACCTTGCTGCTGGACGAAGTGGGCGACATGAGCCTGAAGACGCAGGCCAAGGTGCTGCGCGCTTTGGACGATCAGCAGTTCACGCCGGTCGGCGCGGCCCACCCGGTCCGCGTGGATGTCCGGCTGATTGCCGCGACGAATAAAAACCTGGAAGAAGAGATCGCAAAGGGTAATTTTCGCGAAGACCTTTTTTATCGCCTGAACGTGATTCCCTTTTATGTCCCCCCGCTGCGCGAGCGCAAGGAGGATATCCCGTTGCTGGCGCGCGAAATGTTGCAGGAGTTTGGGCAGCAGTATGGCCGTCCGCGCATCGACATCACCGAAGATGCGCTGGAGACGCTGCAGCAGCACCATTGGCCGGGGAACGTCCGCGAACTAAAAAACTTGCTGGAGCGGGTTGTGATCCTGAACCCGCAGGCGCGCCGCATCGAGCGCAAGCATCTGCCGGTACTGGCGGCGCGGACGCGCCATCGCAGTGAGGAGTTCCCTTCGCTGCAGCAGGCGCGCGAAGCGTACGAGCGCGACTACATTGCCCGCAAGCTGGAAGAGTGCCATGGCAACGTGAGCCGCGCGGCCGAGGCGCTGGGGCTGGAGCGCAGCCACCTGTACCGCAAGATGAAGGCGCTGGGGATGGCCGGCAAGGATGCGTAGCGGCGGCTAGGATTCTTCTTTGGTGCGCCGTGCCAGGGCTTCCATCTGGTTGCGCCAGTCGAGCGAGTCGAGAAACGTCTTCGATCCGCGCCACTCATCCGCCACCTTTACAAACAGTTCAAGATGCACGCGGGTGCCCAGCATGGCCTCAATCTGATGCCGCGCTCCCGTGCCAATGCGCTTGAGCATCGTTCCGCCTTTGCCGATCAGGATGGCCTTCTGGCCCGGCCGCTCGCAAAAGATGGCGGCGGCGATGCGCGTGAGCGGTAGGACCTTGGGTTTGCCTGCGGCTGCGGGGCGTTGCGCCGGCTCTTCAAACTGCTCGATCACGACTGCCGTGGCGTATGGAACCTCTTCGCCAGTGCAATTCAGGATATTTTCGCGAATGATCTCGGCCGCCAGAAAGCGCTCCGGCTGATCCGTGAACTGCCCCTTCGGAAAGATGCGCTTGCCCTCGGGCAGGCGATCGATCACGGCCGTCAGCAGCCGCTCCAACCCGTCGCCGCTTCGGGCGGAGATGGGAAGCACGGCAGCGTACTCCCGCAGGCCACTGTAGCGGGCGATCAGCGGCAGCAGGTCTTCTTTCTTTTCGAGCGCGTCGATCTTGTTGAGTACCAGAAAAACCGGACAGTCCAGCTTGGCCAGCATCTGCAGCACGAGCGTATCTTCGCGCTCCGGCTGCCGCCCCTCGGCGTCGGCGGCTACCTCCGGCCGAAACGGCCGCGTCACATCGATGACATGCAGCACCGCGTCGCGCTCATCCAGTGCATCGTAGATGGCCTGCAGCATGCGCTTATCGAGCAGCGTCGAGGGCTTATGCACGCCGGGAGTATCGACCAGGACGATCTGCGCCGCCGGATGCTTGCCCTTTACGGCATCGACATCCAGAACGCCGAGGATGCGATTGCGCGTGGTCTGCGGCTTGCGCGTAACAATCGCGACCTTTTCGCCGACCAGTGCGTTGATAAGGGTGGACTTGCCCGCATTAGGCAGACCGATGATGGAGACGAACCCGGAGCGAAACGGCATACCTGCCTAGTATTACCCAGTTTCTCAATGCAGTCCCAAAATCAGCGCAGGTTGAATTGCACCACGACGTCGATCTCCATGGGCACAGGAATTCCCTTCGATTGAGCAGGAGTGAACCGATACTGTTGCACCGACGCAGCGGCCGCATCGTCCAGAGCCGTACCCGAGGATTGTATGACGTGTATTGTGCGTGGCCGCCCATCGAGGTCAACAATCGTCGCCACAACCGCTGTTGCATGGAACGGACGCCGAATTCTCATGTCTGCCGGTAGAGAGGCCTCCACTGCATGCAAGAGCTTAGGAGGTTTCATCCCCGGGCCATCATGGAAACTTCCAGGCTCAATGCCTTTCACCAACTGCAAGCCGGGAGGGATTTGAGACAAACCCGCTAACCGGTGTGCGTCAGGATTGAAAGATTCAATCTCATCGACTGTGATTGAGGCGATTGGGCCAACTGAGTCCGCTGTCTCCATGCTGGTTGGAATTAATTGTTTGCCAAATGCACGGAATTCATTGAACACGGTCGAAACGCCGTTCAGTTTCTTGACACGTACAACACCCTCGTTGGTGAAAATGTATTGGTCGCCACAGTTCGTTGGCGTCTTGACCGGCGATGTTACCGCTTTACAAGGTCGCCCTGTCAACGAAATCACCGGAATATGGTTCACCTTGGTTTTCTCTCGTCTCCAACGCTGTCGTTCTGTCAGGCGTGCAGAAACTCTGAAAGGGACAGACCGCAGAATTACGCTCATCTGCCAGGGAGCCGGGACTTGGCTCGCATACATAGTTGATCGCCTGGAGTCCGCCGTCGCAAGATATCGAAATGTGCCAAGCGTGACTTCCTTCCTCCACATATGTGGGGTTACCCACCATTCTTCGTAGCTACCGGTTTCGCGCAAACCGGTATTTTTGTCCAAGGAAATTGCCGCCTTCAAGTGAAACGGAATCCCACCCGCCTCGAGATCGCTGAGCTGCCGCGCACGAGCAAAGAACTCTTCCGGCGTTTGCGGATTAGCGACAACGCTGGGAGCAGACGCTGGAGGTGGAGCAGGATTAGGAAGCGTCTGGGCGACAGCCATACCGGCAACAGCACACCAACCCAGCACGAAAAGAGATCGAAAGAGAAGCCGGCGCATCGCGCCCCAGCGTACACAAACCGCATGCATGGCGTCTATCAAATTTTCTTATGCCGCCGGATGCTTGCCCTTTACGGCATCAACATCCAGAACGCCGAGGATGCGATTGCGCGTGGTCTGCGGCTTGCGCGTAACAATCGCGACCTTTTCACCGACCAGCGCGTTGGTAAGGGTGGACTTGCCCGCATTAGGCAGACCGATGATGGAGACGAACCCGGAGCGAAACGGCATAGCTCTTAGTATCCGTCATTGATCGTTGCCCGCGCGAATAGCAATAGCAAAGTCATTGCCGCAACGCAAGGCGATGCCTCCTACCGCAGGCGACCCTGAACTACCGGTTTTGGCGGAAGACAATCAGCGTCCCAAACGCCTGTTGTGTCGGAAAGCGGGTAGCGTACTCCGCCATTTTTTCCGGATGGTGCAGGCACCCCAGGCACAGGACGGCGCATACCCCTGGTTCGTCCGTCCGTTTGTAGCGCGCTGTCGAATTTTCAACCCCGACATAGCGGACCTGACGCGACCCGCCGTCCTCGTTCAGCAGTGCCATCATGGGATATTCAAAGTGCAGCAGGTTTGCATCGATCCCGATGCTCCGGCAGCCCGAAGCCCTCGCTGCGCGCGCGCCTGCGAGGAACGGCTTCGCAAGTTGTTGATGGTTGTCGAAGAAATAGGTTGCATCCCGCGGAGTCGTCAGGATGCTGCCCTGCAGTCCGTGCCGCGTCAATAGCGGCCGCGTCTGGTTGAACACCGCCAGCGGAAATCCTATTGCAAGCGCGAGTCCAGCCAATATGTTCACCCCGTTGCGCGGCAATTCGTTCGTCAATACCACCGCAGCAAAGGAGGAGCCGAGAACGATAAGCGGAATGACATAGCGCTCATTCGATGGCGCCCAACGCAATAACGCGCAATAGACGACGTAGGCTGTGATCAGTCCGGCGGCAAGCCATCGGACGTCTTTGCGCGTACGCCGCCAGTGCACGGCGACCAGTCCGCACGCCAGCAGGAAAAGCAGCAAGGGCGCTGGGTCTTCGCTGAAAAATTCATCGAAAGGATCGAAGCTGACGCGAAAATCTAAAGGCTCTCCCGACTGGCGATAACTGATCTGACCCGGCTCGTTCGGGTCGACGCCAAGGAGCGCGATGAACCTTGAAATTTCCCGCTGAGAAAACTCATTGATGCGTTTTCCGGGAACGCCAATGTTCAGCGCAAGATTTCTCAAAACGTCCGCGCCCACTTGTGCGGGAGAAAAATGGTCGTTCTGGAATCTCCTGTTTTCTACGCTCCCGTTGCCGCGAAAATAAGGGATGCCCAGCGGCGACCCGGAGAACCGGTAGTTACGAATCCAAAGAGGACCGCAAATTACCGCGATCATTGCTATCACCAAAGGTAGACGGATGAGGAAACTCCTCCACGCATGCCGGCCCCATGCCATGCTGCAGGCGAGGAGAAGGCTGGGAAGGAAGAGATACGCGGTCCCCTTGGTGAACAGGGCCAGCCCCGCAGCGGTCCCAATTTCATACGCGCGTGTCCAGCTTGCTATTCGCCTCCAGCGCAATGCGAGATACACCGTGACGGCAATCCAGTAAGCGAGGAAGCAATCGTTTTTCGTGCTGGAAGCACCTAGAATCGCAGAGGGAATCGCAGCAGCCAGGACAGCCGCGACCGCTTGGGTTCGGCGATCGCCTCCTAACTCCTTCGCCACTAAAGAGGCGCTGACAACGCAGCCAACGTAGGCGAGCCATTGCACCAGCGCGACCAGCCTGTCGCTGCCGTACAGCAGATACAGGTGCAACATCCCGTACTCAGCCAGCGGAGGCTGGTCCAACTGAAACCAGTCCACGGTGGGATAGAACTGCACCCCGCGCTGGTTGATCCACATTACAACCCGGGGCAAATGGTACTCCATTGCATCCCAGTTGTTGGGTGCGGAGATCAGCGCGGACAGGCCGATCAACACCGCCAGCAGCCCCATTGCGGAAAGAAAAATCTTCTCGTCTGCGGCCAGGAGTGGCGCCGTTGCGGGTGGGCCGATTTCTGCTTGCAGACGCCGGCGTTGGCTAATCATCCAGCCGAAACCGATCATCGCAAACGTCATCCAGCCAAGGGCGACCCCTATGCGCGTAAGAGCGTGAAGCTGGGTGAGCAGCTCCGTCAGTACGACAAGAAAAAGCGTCCATGGAATGGACGCGAGGACTGCCGACTCGCGCCAGCCCCGGTTCCGGAAATGAAATCCCGCCGCAAGAAATGCAAATGCAAAACACGGTATCAGCGTAAGCACTGCATCTCCAGTCGTCATGGAAAGGCGGCCATTTTCTTAGATCGCGCGTCTACTCGTCGTAGTGCAGCAGGCTGAAGACATCCAGGCCTTCAAAGCGCTCGCGGCCTTTTAGGAAGTCGAGTTTCGGCATTCCTACCTGTTGAGCTTAAAAATTATCGTAATTTGCGTTTCAAAAAGGACAGGCATTCCGTTATAAGTTATTGGCTCGTAGCGCCAGCGCCCGACCGCCTGAAGAGCCGCTTCATCCAGGTCGCTTCCCGCCGACTGCAAAATGAAAGGCTCACGAACATTTCCCTTGTCATCAATCTGCGCATCGATAAGAACAATTCCCTGTTTTCCAGCTCGCTTGGCTGTCATCGGATAGACCGGAGGGGGCGAATCAATCGATCGAGTCTTTACTGATTGTGAGCCTGTACCGATCATGGGCATCGCTTGAGAGGTTTGAGGATCGACACGTGACATCCATGGCTCGTCCCTGTCGGCGCTTAGTGGTTCGAGCCGATCGACAGAAACTGTCAGAATTCTCTGTTTGCCGTCTGTAACCCAGATTTCACGCGGAATGAGACGGCCTTGAAAGGGCTGAAGCTTGTTGTAAACGGTGGAATTCAAGCCGTACTGCGCGACCCGCAGAACTCCTGACTGCGTAAAGTAATCGGCCTTCAGGCAGCTGGAACTTTTGTTTTTCAAATCACATGGGGACACGCCCGAAACAACATCCATGTCCAGTCCCTCGATGTTTTTCGACTGTTCCTTCCATCCTTTAGTAGAGGTGGCGTCCGCGTCTGGGATCCTGATCACAGCCGCATTCATGGCCTGACGGAGCCGCAAGGGGACATACGACCCTGTGGCAAATGCCTGTGTCTTTCCATCGCGCTTGAATAAGAGATATCGAAAATTTTCGAGTGTGACTTCTTTCCGCCATAGTTGGTCAGATCGCCACCATTCTTCGTAGGTGCCATTCCCCGTAAATTCAGTTTTCCCGGCCGCAACATAGGTAGCCTTCAGGTGAAACGGAATCCCAGCCGCCTCCAGGTCGCTGAGCTGGCGGGCGCGGGCAAAAAACTCTGCCGGCGTTTTCGGGGTGGCAATGGCGGTTGGCGCGCCGGCGGGCGCCGATGGACCAGCAGGCGCAGGCGTTGTCTGGGAAACACCGCAAGCCGTGGCCAGAAGCAGAGAAGACGCGAAAAAAAGACAAAACCGTGAACGACGCATCGCGCCCCAGCGTACACAAAGCGGGCGCAGGGCGTCTATGAAATTTTCAGCACGGCCCTGCCCCAAAAAGCATAAGGGGCTCCAGCGGAGCCCCTAATGCGATACGACCTTAGGCTTTGCTACTCATCGTAGTGCAGCAGGCTGAAGACATCCAGGCCTTCGAAGCGCTCGCGGCCCTTGAGAAAGTCCAGCTCCAACGCAAAGGCCAGACCGGCGATGTCTCCGCCAAGCTGGCGCACCAGCTTTACCGTGGCCTCCATGGTGCCTCCAGTCGCCAGCAGGTCATCCACGATCACAACGCGCTGCCCGCTCTCAACCGCATCCAGATGAATCTCCAGCGCGTCCGAGCCATATTCCAGATCGTAGGTAACGCGGGCCGTTTTGGCCGGCAGCTTTTTCGGCTTGCGGACCGGAATGAATCCAGCATTCAGCCGGTAGGCCAACGCCGGCCCAAAGATAAATCCGCGCGCTTCAATGCCCAGCACCAGATCGATGTTCTTCTCAAAGTAATGCGCGGCCAGCGCATCGATCATCATGGCAAAACCGGACTTATCTTTGAGCAGCGTGGTGATGTCGTAGAAAAGGATGCCGGGTTTTGGAAAATCGGGGACAGTGCGGATCAGCTTCTTTAGAGGCTCGCAATCAATATGCAGTTCAGACATTTCGGTTTTACCAGGCTCCTTCAATCTCAAACGGTTTCAAACCCTCGGCCTCGGTATCCGGGCGGGTTTCCTGCTCAATGGCATCGACGCGCGAACCCCGCGAGCCGCGCCGCAGCCGCTGCTCCAGTTGCCGCAGCATCTCAGCCTCCCCGGCAGCCAACACTTCCACATGGCCGGCGCTGGTGTTTCGCACCCAGCCGGACAGACCCAGGGCGGAGGCTTCCTGCAGCACAAACCAACGGAAGCCTACGCCCTGCACACGACCTTTGACAATGTAGTGACGGACCATAACGGTGGCGAGTCCAGACGCCGCGACGGTGCCGGATCAGGCGCGCGACAGGTAGGCGCCCTCTGCCGTATCCACGCGAATCTTTTCGCCTTCGTTGATAAACGGAGGCACCTGCACCACGAGCCCGGTTTCGAGCTTGGCGGGCTTGGTGACGGAAGATGCCGTGGCCGACTTGATGCCCGGCTCGGTCTCCACAACCGTCAGCTCGACGGTCTGCGGCAGATCGATGCCTACCGCGACGCCGTCAAAGAACGAGACCTTTACGGGAAGGTTGGCGATCAGATACTCCACGGAGTCGCCCAGAATGGACGCGTTCAGCGTGGTCTGCTCATAGTTCTCCGTGTTCATAAAGACGTAGTCATCGCCATCGGCATAGAGAAACTCCATCGCAATGTCATCGACAATGACGCGCTCAATGGGGTCGGCTGAGCGGAAACGGTGCTCATACATGGCGCCGGTGCGCAGGTTGCGCAACTTCGCCTGGATAAACGCGCGCAGGTTGCCGGGGGTGCGATGCTCGACTTTAAAAACGGAATGCAGTTCTCCGTTGTGCTTGATGACCATACCGGGCCGCATTTGCGTGGCGGGAATCGCCATAAACCATTGCTCCTTACGTTTTCTGATCTTTTGTCTGGGAAGGGCCTGTAAAAGGCCCGCCGGACGAAGCGGGCGGCCCGGAGGTTCGACTCCGGCCGCCCTGCCCGGCCTGACTCATCAGTCTAACGTAGGCTGGCCTGCACCGGCATGCGGCACAGGTCAGCGGCTGGTCTGCTGGGGCGCCGCCGGCCTTTCAATCGAGGCCGTGAAGGTTGCCCCCTGCGGAATCACCGCTTCTCCGCCGTGGATAAAGAGCCCGGCAAAGCCAACATACGGAATCATCGCCAGATAGCGCGCCTTGTGCTGATGGTCTGCGCCCTCCATCGTGCGCGATCCGGCGAGGGGATAAATCTGGCCATTCGCATCCAGTGACCAGACGGAAAAGGATATCTCCGCAGGCGCCCCGACGAAGCCGGGCCGGTCGGTCTGGGTGACAGTGGCCAGCACCGGCGTCCCTTTAGGAATGATGATGGCGTTGTGCCGCCGGACGGCATGTTTCAAGACGACCGGCAGATCATCCCCCACCTGGAGGCCCTGACTGACGACCGGCTTGGTAAACATCAGCCGCACGTGCCGGGGGCCAAGGCCACAGTCCAGTGCGGGGTCAGGCACCGGATGCCCCGCCAGCACCACACGCGGCTCCTGGTGCACGCTGCCGGGCAGCGTGTACGTCGCGGAGGTCACGGTGCTGCTGACCACTCCGTTGAGCAGCGCCACCGCCTGCAGCGTGACAGAGGAGGGAACGGAGATGGGCCCGATGTAACGCCGCGAGAGAACGGTCGGCGTCCATCCATCGGTGGTGTAGTAGATCACGGTATTCCGCGTGGGATCGCTGATGCGAACCCGCACAGGATGGTGATAGGTACCAGGCTTCAGCGAGAAGCGCGGAGGTGTGACAAAGATTCCTGCAGCCATCGCAGGACTGTAGACGGCCGCCGATTGCGTGGCCGCCTGCTCATCCTGCTGGACGAGCATCTGCTGCATTTGTTGATCGCTGATCTGTTGCTGGGTCTGGAGGGTTTGCTGGGTTTGAAGGGTTTGTTGCGTAAGGTCTTGTGCGGTGAGAGGTGGAGTCAATAGGGGAACGATAAGAAGAACCAAGGCAGAAGATAGGAGACGCATAGCGAAACTCCTTTCGAAGCATTGCAACTTCCACCCATGCGAACCCTGACGATCTCTAGAAGTTTCTGTGTGGTATTTCGAAATGCACGCACTCAGCCAAAGATGCGGACAAAGAAGCGGCCCACCGCATGCAGAAAGCCGGGCTTCTTCTTTTTTGCAGCGACGGATGCGGTCGCAATCACTGGCTGGGCGACGGGCGCCGGGCCGGTGTTGACGGATGGGCCAAAGCCCGGTGCTGGCGTGGTCGCCGTCGTCGCGGCGCTCTCCGGCGTCGCCACACCATTGGGCAGGCCCGTAGGGACGGATTGCCGGGGCGCAATGTAGCTGAGCGTCGTTGAAATCTGCGAGGCCTGTTCTCCGGGCATCAGTGCAGGGGAGGCGGGCATCTTGGGCGCTGGAACCAGGCCTTCGCTCTCTGCCAGAGGAAAGGCTGTATCGGCAGGTGTGGAGCTGGGGCCGCCCGGCGAAGAATTTTTCGCAGCGACCGCCTGCCCGGCCTTCGCGGCATGCTGCGGCGTGGTGGTTTGGCCGCTGGGTGCTACGGCGACCAGCGGCTGCGCGGGGCAGCCGCAGGGCTGGGCCTCGTTATCCACCACAGAGCGGACGCTGCCATGCTCAAACAGCACGCGCTGTCCCGACTGCACGCGATAGACGCCGGTGCCCATCTGCTCGCTGACGGTCAGGTAGGGGGCATCGTGGCCGCGGTTGGATATGCAGGTGTCGCCCTGCTCGTTGACCCGGATGCGCACATCCGCGCTTCCCGGCCCGGAAAGCAGAATGCGCAGGTCCGGCGTCAGGACAACGTCGGAGTTCTTGTCAAGACGATAGTGCGCTTCAATAGCGCCATGATCGAGCGCAATGAGAAGCGGGCTGCGCGGATCCGCAGGATTGTACTGCTGCGACAGATGGACCGTTGTGTTGGCGCAAAGGTCGAGCCGGCCGCCGCGCGTAAGAGTGACGGGAAGCGTCGCTGCGCCCGCGCCCACGCTGCTGCCATTACCCAGCAGCGTTCTGGCGCCATCCAGAGTGACAGCCCCGGAGACCTTTACGCCCATCGAGGAGCCAGCCACCAGACTGCCGATGGGCTGCTCCGCCGTCTGAGCCCGCGCCGCGACGGGTGCGGCCACCAGCAGCGCCGTCAGCAGACACCGGCCGGCGGGCAGTGGTTTTCGGGAATTCGGGGACCATCGGTTCATGCTGAATTGGACGGGGCGGAAGCTTGTCAGGCGCTGTCTGAAGTGTAACGATTGTGCCGGACAGGAACCAGTGAAGGAGGCGCTATGCCCGAGGATGTCAGCCCACAGGCAATGCAGCTTACGATTCCCGCCGCTACGGTGCAGGCACTGCGCGATATCGCTGCCCGCCAGAATATTCCGCTCGCAACTGCACTGGAGCAGGCGGTGAACGTGACGCATCTACTGGTCGCTGGCAGCGGAGCGGGCGCACAAATCCTGCTGAAGCGGGGCCGCGCCATGCAAGAGTTGAAGTTCGCGCCCGGCGCACCGCCGGTCTCCGGGAGCGGCCGATGACCACCTCCGCGAACCTCCCGTCCCCAAATGCGCCCGCACACTTTGAGCTGACCGTATCTCCGGAGCCTATCGCTGCCGCCGCCCACTACACGCTGGAACCATATAACCCGGAAGAGCAGCGGGACTACGTTCGCATGTTTGTCACCGTTGGACTGCTCGCGCTGTTCGCCTTCATCATCGTGTGGGTAGCGGTAAAGTCCTCCGGCCCGCACGACACCTGGAAACAGACGGAGGATATGTTGACAATTGTGCTGCCTGCCCTGACTGGGTTGATCGGGTCCGTGCTTGGCTTTTATTTCGGATCGCAGAAGAACCGGCCGACTCCTCCGTCCGCGTAGCCGCAGGCCGGAATAGCGGAAAGCAGATTCCCTGGCGGGAGTGACAGAAAGAAAAGCAACTGCATTCGCTTTTGCTGTTCTGGTTGTCATCCCCAAAAGGGGATCTGCTTGTTATTCGCCTGTGGCAATGCCGAGCCGAAATGCAACAGCAGATTCTGGCGGGAATGACAGATAGAAAAGCAACTGCTGTCGCTTTTGCTGTTCTGGTTGTCATCCCCAAAAGGGATCTGCTTGTTGTTCGCCTGTAGCAATGCCGAGCCGAAATGCAACAGCAGATTCTGGCGGGAATGACAGAAAGAAAAGCAACTGCATTCGCTTTTGCTGTTCTGGTTGTCATCCCCCAAAGGGGATCTGCTTGTTGTTCGCCTGTAGCAATGCCGAGCTGAAATGCAACAGCAGATTCCCTGCGGGAATGACAGATAGAAAAGCAACAATCAGTTGAGCTTGAGAAAATTCTCGAGCAGGCGCACGCCTTCGCCGGTTAACACGCTCTCTGGATGGAACTGCACCCCTTCGACCGGGTAATTGCGGTGGCGCAATCCCATAATCAAACCTTCAGAGCGGGCTGAGATTTGCAGTTCATCCGGCAGACCATCCTCCGAGACAATCAGCGAGTGATAGCGGGTGCAGGTCATGGGCTTGCGGATGCCGCGGAAGATTGTGCGGGAGTCGTGCTCCACTTCGCTGGTCTTGCCATGCATAAGGCGCGGAGCGCGCACAATGCGGCCGCCGAATGCAGCACCAATCGCCTGATGCCCCAGACATACGCCGAGGATGGGAACGCTCGCGGCAAAGCGGCGGATCAGGGGAATGCTGATGCCCGCCTCCTGCGGCGTGCACGGGCCCGGCGAGATGACAATGCGCTCCGGATGCATCGCGGCCACTTGATCGACGGTCACCTGGTCGTTGCGGCGCACTTCGATCTCCGCGCCCAACTGCCCGAGAATCTGGACCAGGTTGTAAGTGAAGGAGTCGTAGTTGTCGAGGATAAAGATCATGCAAGGGCCACTCTACCTAAAATAGCAAGATTACGAAGCCTCAATCGAGCGGCGCATCCCGCCTTCGGGCGTACTGGGCCAGAATTCTCTCGCGCCTGATGGATCCGGCATGCGACCATCTCGCTGCGCAGCGCAAGCAGATGGCACGATGGGAACCGTCGATGAGGCGCTGTAGTTTCTGTCCAGTAGTACCGGCGGATTTGCCCTGAAAAATATACCCGGAGCGTTCGCGCCCTCGGAGTAAACTTCTACCAACTCCTCCCACCCGTCAGTATTTGAAGGAGACGCCATATGGAGACCGCGCCCTCGGACGGCCTCGGAAAAACCTCCGCTTTCAACATCCGCCAAAACCTGGGTCATCTGAAGAGCCGTCCCGCTTTTCAAGAGCCCCTGATCGATGGAGTACGGGCCCTCGCTGTCCTGTGGGTGGTCACAGTGCATGTCTTTGTCATTCACCTCGGCGTCTTTCCCGCGGAGGTTGCGAGGCTCTGGGTACACCGTCCGCTGTCGTGGATTGTGAACAGCACCCAGGGGGTGGACCTGTTTTTTGTAATCAGTGGATTCCTGATTGGTTCGATCCTCTTTGCCGAATTTAAGAAAACCGGAGACCTGCGCATCGCGCGGTTCTATGTTCGCCGCTTTCTGCGGCTGACTCCCGTGTATTGGGTGGCGATGCTGCTCGGACTTTATTTCCTGCACAATCTGCCGAACTACCCGAAGTGGGGAAAGGCGCAATATGCCTGGGCAAACATTCTCTGCGTAAACAATTTCATGCCGATTCTGAAGCAGTACATGGATTGGTGCTGGGCCCTCGCTATCGAAGACCAGTTCTATCTGCTGCTGCCGGTTTTCATCCTGCTGTTCATCCGCCTGGGCAGGGGACGTTTCAACATCTTTGCCCTTTTGATGGTTCTTTCCGTGACCATTCGCTTCACTGTCATCCATATCAGCGGGCTTTGCCCTCCATTCCGGTATGCCTTCGACGTTCCGTCGTTCAGGGTCTTCGATGTGCTCTACGACAAGCCCTGGATGCGCTTCGGAGGTCTTCTGGCTGGGGTCGCCGGAGCCTATTTGAAGACCTATTTCCTGCCACAACTTCGCAGCTTTTTCGCGCGAACGCGCACCGTCACGGCACTCTCCCTCGTTTGCCTGGCTATCATGGCGCACATCGTTTCCACCGGAATGGGTTCGGACTTCTTCATTCGCATCCCGCATCTTGCGCGGGAACTATGGTGGGCTTTGCATCGCGACGTATTCTCCCTTTGCCTGATTTTCGTGATTCTCGCGGCCATCTATACGCCGGCTCTCTTCGGGGGCCGGCTCTACCGCTTTCTCGCCTGGAAGGGCTTCTATCCCATTGCACAGTTGTCGTTTTCGGTCTACCTGATGCACGAGATGCTGTTCTTCTGGATTTTTCCAAAGCTCGGCCCCAGGCTCGCGAGGCATGTGGGCGCGCTGGACGCTATCCTCCTCGACAGCCTTGTCGGACTGGGGTTGACACTGCTCTTTTCCGTAACGCTTTACGTTACGATCGAGCGCCCGTGCATGCGGATTCGATCAAGCGCTCCCGTCCTTCGCTTCATTCAACGCCTCGAACGGCGGAAGTATCTGGTTCCGGCGGACGCCGTACATGGCTGAACGCTGACGAGATTTCGCGCGGGCGGCTCAAGCGCTCTGGACAGGAATGCCTCCGATGGTGGAGTGGCGCGCTTGATCCCGCTCTCTGGCCTTGCCGGGCGAAGTACCCGACCGAGGGTAAATCTCCGGGGGCGCATCCAAACATTCATCCCGGCTTGAAGAGTCACCACCCGCAGTCTTCAAGTGGATTTGATCTGAGCGGCAATTCCGATGAAGTTCTCTCCAGGACCGAAAACGCTGACAGCCGTCCTTCTGCTCGCCCTTCCCACGAGCTCGCGAGCGCTCCACGCAAGCCCTCTGTCGCGCCACCGCGGTTTTGAAGACTCCGCAGGCGCCCCATCGAAGTCCCTCTTCGGGCTGGGTGGGGTCCCACTTTCCATTCAAGCAAACGGCATTCAGTACGATCTGAGAAATTGCCGTGTCCATCTTGTGGCAACGCTGCCCGGCAGCCACGCGTTTGCCAGCAATTTCATCGAAACAGTCGCCACCGACCCAAAACCCAATGCCCGCGACGCCAACACCGTATGGGCGCTGACGGCGGACATGAGCAGCACGGTTCCCTACTCGGATCGCGCGCTGTATTTACTGCAATCCACCGATGGCGGTCTGACGTGGCGCACGCTGGCCCGCATTGGTCCCAGGTACTTTGACGCGAAGATTGGCGAAGGCCTGCGCAACGGGCTCGGCGTCGCTCCCGGTGGCCGTGATTTCGTCGTCACCACGCAAGAGGGCGCATTTCAGGTGATCCCGCGTGCGCGCGGCGCTGCTCGCATCCGGCCCATCCCGGGCCCGCGCGTTCCAGCCGCGCCGCCCAGGATTCCCATCGCCAAGAAGCCGGGCCAGCCCGTGCGCGCCGGTGTAGTGAAGATTACCGCGGACGGCCGGCGCATGATCCTCGGCTATGGATATTTTGATCTGGAGCCGCAGTTGATCGAGTATCGCCGCGGAGCGGGCGGCCGATGGGTGGAGATGGGCCGGCTGCCGCGCCTGCCCACGGACCTCGACATCTTTTCGATGGAGTTTGATCAGCCGCACGCCGCGCATCCGCGCTCTCTGTACGTCGGCACCGGCGATCAGGCCTTCCGGCTCGATCTGCGCACGCACCTTTGGCACGAAATTGACGGCGTGGGACCGGACTCAGCGATCCATTCGATGAGCACCGTCCACGGGCTGCATCTGGCCGCCTGCTGGGGGGTTTATAACCCGGTCAGCACAGATCAGGTGGCGCGCGTCACGCAGGCCAGCTTTCTGCTGCATCCGAACAAGGATCAGGCGGGCCCCAACATCCGTGCCTACAGCGTGGAGGTCGATCCGCTGCGGCCCAATCGCGAAGTGGTGACGACAATCACTGGCGTCTACACCAGCGCGGACGCCGGAAAGACTTGGCACCGCGTCCACGGCCTGCCGGAGACAGAGTTCCACACCTCGCACTTCAACCGCGACGGCAGCCTGATTTTGTCTGGGCTTGGCGGCACATTCCTGGCGAACCCCTTCGCCAGCACCTGCGCGCCGCGGCTGGTTGTGCGGCGGTGACAGGTGCCCGTCTCGCTCACCGCACTGCCGTCAGACGATTGCGCGCACTGTGATAAATGCGCAAGACGGTCACCCTGTGACCATCGACTGAAAAGATAATTCTGTGCGAGCCATATAACAGGTGCCGGATCTCTTGTGCAAAGAAGCTTTGTTCCGGAATCAGAGGACATCGAAGAGGCAGTGACTCGAGAGAGAGGATCTGTTCCACCAGCCCACTCCACCACCGTTCCGCACCCAGAGGGCTTTCCTGGTGGTCGCGAATGAACTGGTAATACTCTTCAGCATCGGCCAGGGCTTTGGCGGTGATCTCAACGTCGAATCGCAAGCCGGGATTCCAGATCCTTCATAGCTTTGCGAGCCGGTTTTGTGCGGCCGTTTTTCACATCTTCCAGACCGGCGCGGATCGCCGATACGGCTTCCAGTTCTTCCAACCGATCCAGCAATTCCTGGTAGCTGGCCGCATCCTGCACGACGAGTTCTGCCCGTCCATTCACGGTAAGCACCATCGGGCTGCCGGTGCTCTTGAGATGGCCCACATATTCCCGGGCGTTTCTCTGAAAATCAGTGACGGAGCGGATTTCACGAAGATCGATCATGCGGCTCGCCTCAACATTCTTAAAGCATAGCAAAACATGCGAATATCATGTTCGCTACATCTCGCGCGCCCGCTCAATCGCCCGCACCACGGCGCGCGCCTTATTCACGCTCTCCTCAAACTCCCGCTCCGGGACGGAGTCGGCGACGATGCCGGCGCCCGCCTGAATGTGCCCCTCGCGGCCGCGCATCAGCAGGCTGCGGATGGCGATGCAGGAGTCGAAGTTGCCGGAGAAATCCGCGTAGAAAATGCTCCCGCCATACACCCCGCGGCGCGCCGGTTCCAGCTCTTCGATAATCTCCATCGCCCGGACTTTGGGAGCGCCGGTCAGAGTGCCTGCCGGGAAGCAGGCGCGGAACGCATCTACGGCCGATAACCCCTCGCGCAGCGTGCCTTCGAGCGCCGTCACCAGATGCATCACATGCGAGTAACGCTCGACGACCATCAGATCCTTCACCTGGACTGTGCCGTATTCGCTGACGCGACCCACATCGTTGCGGCCCAGATCCACCAGCATGATGTGTTCGGCCACTTCCTTTTCGTCCGCGCGCAATTCGGCTTCAATCTCGCGATCCATCTCCTCGGTCTCGCCGCGCGGCCGCGTGCCGGCAATAGGCCGGTACTCCACCTTGCGGCCATGGACGCGCACCAGCAGCTCCGGCGAGGAGCCGGCAATGTGCGTATCGCCCGGACGCCGCAACCCCATCCGCAAAAAGTACATATACGGCGACGGGTTCACGATGCGCAGCGCGCGATAGATGGAAAAGGGATCGGCGCCCGGCTCCACGTCGAACCGCTGCGACAGGACCGTCTGAAAGACATCGCCAGCGGCAATGTACTCGAGATCGGA
>JAKAUB010000134.1 GCA_021827845.1 Acidobacteriota bacterium
ACGCATGGCAGCGCCGCAGAACCCGCGCAGAGCCGCAATATTCGACGCACCCTTTTACCCAACGGACTCGTGATTTTGACCGAGAGGATGGAGCATGTGCGCTCCGTCTCGATGGGCGTCTGGATCCGCACCGGCTCTCGCGATGAACAGCCCAGAATCAACGGCGTCTCGCACTTTATTGAGCATATGGTTTTCAAAGGGACCAAGTCCCGGTCCGCGAAGAGTATTGCACGGGAGGTGGACGCAATCGGCGGCAACCTGGACGCCTTTACCAGCAAGGAGACGGTCTGCTTCAACGTAAAAGTTCTCGACGAGCATGTTCCCAAGGCGCTCGATGTTCTGACGGACATGGTGATGCATCCGGTGTTTGCTCCCGATGATATCGACCGGGAATGCAAAGTGATCCTTGAAGAAATCAAGATGGATGAGGACAACCCGGACATGCTGGTCCATGAGATCTTCACCCAGAGCTTCTGGAAGGACCATCCGCTGGGCAAGCCGATCCTGGGAACGCGCGATACGGTGCGGAGCTTCGACCAGTCCACGCTCTTTGACTTCTACGGCGGCCGGTTCCAGGGCGGCAACATGATTGTGTCGGCGGCGGGAAACCTGGACCACGATGCCTTTGTTGCAATGGTGACGGAGAAGCTGTCCGGGCTGCCCGGCGGCGGGGAAGAAAGTCCTGCGCTCTCGGCTCCGCAGCCCAAGGCGCACGCGCGCATCGTATCCCGGCAGAAAAAGTCGCTGGAGCAGTTGCAACTTTGCCTGGGCGTGCCGGCACCGGCGGTGAACGACGAGCAGCGGTACACGGCTTCGCTGCTGAATACGATTCTGGGTGGCGGCATGAGTTCGCGCCTGTTCCAGAACATTCGCGAGGATCGGGGTCTGGCCTACTCCATCTTCAGCGAGCTGAGCTCGTTCCGCGATACCGGCTCGCTGTGCGTGTACGCCGGAGCCTCAGCGCAGAACGCCGAGCAGGTGGTCCGGCTAACGGTGGAGGAGTTCCGGCGTCTGAAGGAACAGCCCGTCCCGGAAGAAGAGCTGCAGCGCGCCAAGGATCAGTTGAAGGGAAACATTCTTCTGAGCCTTGAGAGCTCCGGCGCGTTGATGTCCAATCTGGCGCGGCAGGAGATGTACTTTCAGCAGTTCTACGCCATCCCCGAGGTGTTGGAGCGGGTGAGCCGCGTGACCAGCGAGGATGTGCAGGCCATGGCCCGGCGGCTGTTTGTTCCGCAGTCGGTTGCCCTGGCCCTGCTGGGAAATTTGAACGGGCTGAAGATTACGCGCGATCACCTGGCCTGCTGATAAGCTGATCGTGCGGCCAGGCAGGGGTGCGGCCGGCGCGGGCAACCGGCCAGTCAGCCCCCGGTCAACGGTGGCGTCCCCTCGGGCAGGAAAACAGGGCGGAAACAACTTTATGAACAGGTCTGCGGCGAATCGCCGTTCTCGGTTGGAAGGCGGCTTCACACTGATGGAGCTGCTGATCGTTATGTCGGTCATTTTGATTCTGATGGCCGTGGCAATTCCGAACTATATGAATATGCGCAGCCAGGCCAATGAGACGGCCGCGCTGGAAGAGTTGCGCACGATCAATAGCGCCGAAATTCAATATCAGACGAACTTTCCGGCGAATGGGTTCTCCTGCGGCCTGGCTGCGCTGGGCGGCGACCCCAAGTCCGGCCCGCCGAGTGCGCAGGCCGCACAATTGATTCCGGCCGACCTGGCCAGCGGCTACAAGAGCGGCTACCTGTTTAATGTGGTGAACTGCACCAAGGTCACCGTCAACAACCAGGACGTGTACACCTCCTATGAAGTGACGGCCGTCCCGCAGTCGGTCGGCAAGACCGGGCATCGCGGCTTCTGCATGGACCAGACCGGCGAGATCAAGGCCGATCCGGCGGGCGGCACCAACTGCACCCAGCCGATCTCATAAAGCCGCAGATCTGCAGCGACGCAGCCCGATCGAAGGAAGATACGATTCTGAACAAGCCAGCAGTCATGGAACGGAGGGGCCTGAAGTACCGGCCCGCCGTTCGTGGCTGCGCTGTGGCTCTCTGCGCGCTGCTGGTACTGCTGTGTGCGGGTGTGGCGCGGGCGGCGAATCCTTCTTCCGCGGACGCTGTGCTGCAGCGGGTGGACGATCACTACAATCATCTGCGGAGTCTGCGAGTCCAGTTCACCGAGTCCTACGCCGGTGCCGGAATGCAGCGCCAGGAAAGCGGAACACTCCTGCTGCAGAAGCCTGGCCGCATGCGGTGGAACTATGCCAATCCGGCCGGGAAGGTGTTTTTGATCGACGGCAAGTTTGGCTACTCCTACACGCCCGGCGACGCGCAGGCGCAGCGCTACCCGGCCAAGCAGCTGGATGACCTGCGCTCCCCGTTGCGATTTTTGCTGGGCCATGCGCGGCTTAAAAAAGAGCTGACGAACCCGGCGGTTGCAGCCGACGGGGATGGCTTTACAATCACCGGCGTGCCGCGCGGGGTGGGGGATCGCGTGACGGGAGTTACCCTGAAGGTGGACCGTGAGGGCCGGATTCAGACCATCGCATGGAAAGAGAACGATGGATCGCAGACGGAGTTTCGTCTGAGCGGGGAAGCCGACAATCCAACGCTGCCTGCGGGCACGTTTACCTTTCAGGCGCCCCCGGGCGGGATGGTGGTGCGCGGCCTGGCTCCCATGTAAACGCAGCCGCAGGCTTTTCGGATCAAAAAAAACGTATGAACGCAAAGTTTTATCCCGTCCTGGCATTTCTGCTGGCCGCTTTCCCGCTGACAGCGCGGGCGCAATGGCGGCTGCAGCGCAGCGGCGTGACGGCGAGCCTGCGCGGCATTCATGCGGTCAACGACAGCGTGGCCTGGGCCAGCGGGTCGGGTGGAACTGTTCTTCGCACGACGGACGGCGGCGCCCATTGGCTGGGCTGCAGCGTGCCGGACGGCGCGGAGAAGCTGGATTTTCGCAGCGTGTGGGCCTGGGACGCCGATCATGCCATGGTGCTGTCGAGCGGCCCCGGTAATGCTTCCCGGCTGTACTCCACACATGACGGCTGCCGCACCTGGCGACTGGTATTTTCAAATCCCGACGCCGATGGCTTCTGGGATGCGCTGCAGTTTGACGGCACGCGATTCGGCGCGATTCTGGGAGATCCCGTCCACGGGATGTTCACGCTGTTTGTGACGTATGACGGCGGCACGCGCTGGACGCGGCAGGTTGACCCATGTCTGCGAGTAATGGATCCGAAACAGGGCGCGTTTGCCGCCAGCAATCAGTCATTAGCGGTGCTTCGGTCCGATCGCCCCAGTCCGGACGGGGCCGATTCCAACCCGCGGCGGCTCTGGTTCGGCACCAGCGGTGGCTGGATCTATGGGCTATGGCTCACTCCGCTGGAAGCGGTGGGTCAGCCCGGTTGCGTGCGGGAGCGGGTCGGTGCTCTGGATCCTGCGAACCCGGCGGCAGGTATTTTTGCGGTGGCCTTTCGCGATACGGAGAACGGTGTGGCCGTGGGCGGCGACTACGCCCATGCGAGCGCACCCGGCATCGCGGCGGCCAAGACCATGGCAGCGCCGTGGCGCACGGCGGTTGCACCTCCCCGCGGCTATCGCTCGACGGTCGGATGGGACCCGGGCGAGAGTGCCTGGATTGCTGCCGGTACGACGGGCAGCGACATTTCGCGCGATGGGGGACGAACCTGGCAGCCCTTCAGCCCGGAGGGATGGAACGCTGTGAGCCTGCCGTTTGCTGTGGGAGAGAAGGGAAAAGTGGGCCGGCTGTTATCTTGGGGCGAGTTGCGCGCTGCGCTGCCGGGGGGCGAGTAATCCGTGGGGGAATATCTTGTAAAAGTCGCCGACGAGCGGGGCCATGTGCAGGAGAGCACGCATGTGGCAAACTCCGCGGAAGAGCTGCGGCAGCGGTACACGCAGGCGGGCCAGTTTGTCTATTGGGTAAAGCCGAAGGGGCTGGCAGCGCGCGGCGGCGTAACCAAGCGCGTGAAGCTGGAACCCTTCCTCATCTTCAACCAGCAGTTTCTGACGCTCATCCGTGCCGGTCTTCCGATTCTTTCGGCTGTTGATCTGCTGGCGAAACGACAAAAGGCCCCGGCGCTGCGCTCGCAACTGGAAGATGTGGCACAGCGCGTGCGGACCGGACAGTCTCTGTCCGCGGCATTTGAGGCGCAGGGTGGATTTCCTCCGATCTATACGACATCTCTGCTGGCGGGCGAGCGGTCGGGCAACCTGGAAGAGGTGCTCACCCGGTATCTTGCGTTCCAGCGCATCGCGCTCACGTTCCGCAAGAAGCTGATCGCGTCGCTCTTCTATCCGATTCTGCTGGTCGTGATGGTGACCGGCCTGTTCATCTTCCTCATCAGCTTTGTGGTGCCGCGCTTCGGCGCGTTGTACGACCAGATCGGCACCAAGCTGCCCAGCATTACGGTGTTCATGCTGGACCTTGGCAAATATTTCCAGCAATACCTGCCCTATGGTCTGGTGGCGCTGGCGGCGATTGCTTATGCAATCTTCCGCTGGAGCCGGACCGACGGCGGGGCCGCGCGCATTGACAGCGCGCGCATCGCAACACCGATCTTTGGCAGCATCTGGGTCAAGTATCAGGTCGCGCTCTTTTCGCGGACGCTATCCACGCTGCTCTCCGGCGGACTGCCGCTGGTGCC
>JAKAUB010000116.1 GCA_021827845.1 Acidobacteriota bacterium
AAGAAAAGGCGCGATTGCCGGCCGGCAACCGGCGTCTAGGTAAGGGCTGGCGGCGCGCGGGCGCGAAGGCTATGGGGAATCAGCGGGAGCTGGATGATCGGCGCGCTGGAGATATCCATCCACGCGAGGACTGCTGGAGGTGCCAGCAGCACACGCGGGGCGCGATAGAGCAGAACGTGGTGCTGCGTAACGGGCGCCAGGATTTGGCGCGGCGCATCGTAGCGGCGCGCAATCTGCTCGCCCTCCGCCGGCGCAACCATGGCCAGCAGATCATCACTCATGGAAATCGCCGGCAGCAACAGCGCCACCAGTACGACGTATCCTGTCCACAGAGCCCATCCCGGCATCGGGCGGCCAGCCCCACGTGCGCGAGAGCGCCGGGAGGCAAAGAGCCCCAGTCCCAGTCCAAGGGACACCAGGAACCAGACGAGATTGAGGGCGAATTCCATGGGTTTCGCCTGATTTTACGCCCTCGGGGCGCCAATCTCTGTAAAAAGTCCCTGAGAAGTGCCCGGCCGGTCAACGTGGCTCCCCGGCAGTCACCGGCTTGAAGTGGCGCTGCGTGTGATAATGGAGTGATAGATATTCATGGCAAATCGGTCGCGGTTTCTTTCTCTTTTTCTTTTCGTTGGGCTGGCTGCGACTGCGGCCGTCAACGCGCAGTCCTCGGCGGCGAAACCGGCGGGCGACACCAAGCTGGACCGGGCGATTAAGCTCACAATCCGCTCCCAGTACAACGTTCCTCCGGACTATTCGATTACGCTGGGCAAACGCGCCAAGAGCGAAATCAATGGCTACGACCAGCTTCCGGTAACGTTTATGAGCGGCGGCGGCCAGACCAAGACCACGAACTTCCTGATCTCAAGCGACAACAATACGCTGGCCCGTCTGGAAAAATTCGACCTGACAAAGAACCCGGCAGCGCTCATCTCGATCCTCGGCCGTCCCATCCGCGGAAACCCGCAGGCAAAGGTTACGGTGATCAGCTTTGACGATCTGGAGTGCCCGTTCTGCAGCCGCATGAATGCGGTGCTGTTCCCCGGGACGGAGAAGCATTATGGGTCGCTGGTGCGCTATGTTTATAAGGATTTTCCGCTCCCCATGCACCCCTGGGCGATGCATGCCGCGGTGGATGTGAACTGTCTGGCGGCCCAGAGCCCCAGCGGTTACTGGAATCTGGTGGACTATATCCATAGCCACAGCGATGAAATCTCCGGACCGCGCGGGCAGGAGAATGTGGCGCAATCGTTTCTGACTCTGGACTCGCTGACCCGGGATGAGGGCAAGCGCCAGAAAGTCGATATGAACAAGCTGAACAGTTGCATCGGCAAGCAGGACGACAAGGCGATTCGTCAGTCGATCAAGGAAGGCGATACGGTCGGAGTGGATGGCACGCCTACCTTATTCATCAACGGTGAACGCGCTGCCGGCGCACTGTCGCAGGATATGTTGTGGTCGATCATCGACCGCGCGCTGCGCGACGCTGGGCAGACACCGCCCCCTCAAAACAGCGGTGTACCGGCAACAGCTCCAGCAGCGGCTCCAGTCCGATAACGCAAGCGGCAGGTCCGCAGGGCAACAGAAAACGGAGAAAAGATGGGCGAGCAGAGGAAACAGGCACAGTTCGGCACGGCGGCAAAACGCCCGGCCTCCAGGGGATTTGCAGGCTTCCGCGTCCGGGTTGGCCTCACAGCCGTCGCGGCCTGCGCAATGTTGGCCAGCCTCACCTGCGGCTGCAAGAAGACACCGAATCCGGATGTATGGGCGACGGTCAATGGCCGGCCCATCATGAAATCCGAGGTAGAAAAGTACTACAACAACAAGGTCAGCACCATGCAGCAGCAGCCGACCCCGGATGAGTCGGCGATGTTGAAGCTGGACATTCTCCACTCCCGTATCAATGAGGAAGTGATCCGGCAGCGCGCCGAGAAGATGCACCTGGTGGCGACGGATGCCGAGGTGGACGCTAAGATTGCGCAGCTTAAGGCGCCATATACGCAGGAGCAGTTCGACGCGCAGTTGAAAGCCAAGGGCCTGACGATGGAGGATGTGCGCCGCGACGTCTGGCTGAATCTGACCACCAGCAAAGTGATCAATAAAGAGATCAACTCGAAGATCAACATCACGGAAGCTGACGTCGCCAACTATTACAACCTGCACAAAGCGGACTTCAACCTGATCGAGCCCCAGTATCATCTGCTGAATCTGACCACCAGCAAAGTGATCAATAAAGAGATCAACTCGAAGATCAACATCACGGAAGCTGACGTCGCCAACTATTACAACCTGCACAAAGCGGACTTCAATCTGATCGAGCCCCAGTATCATCTGGCGCAGATCGTCGTCACCTCTCTGCCCGCTCAGCAGGCCGGCAATCTGCAGAACAGCAAAGCCCGCAACGATGCAGAAGCGCGCAAGAAGATCCAGGCCCTGCGCAACCAGCTGGAGAGCGGCGCGGACTTCTCCGGCCTGGCGATGAATTATTCGGAGTCACCGGACACCGCCTCGAGCGGCGGCGATATGGGCTTTATTCCGGAGTCGCAGTTGAAATCCAATCCGGAGTATTACAACGCCATCGCCAAGCTGCACCCCGGTGAAATCACGGAGATTCTGCCTATCCTTCAGGGACCGCAAAAGCAGCCTGTGGGCTACGTCATCTACAAGCTGATCGCCATTGAACCTGCCGGTCAGCATCCGCTGAGCGACCCGCGCGTGCAGCAGATGATTCGCCAGCAGTTGCACGACAGCCGCTCGCGCCTGCTGCAGAGCGCCTATTACGAAGTGCTGCGCGATCAGGCGCGCGTCGTCAACTACTTTGCGGAAGATGTGCTGAAGAGCGAAAAGTAAAGGCGAAATGCCGGGAATTTATATTCCGCAAGCTCAGAAGTAAGGCGCTGGTGCCTGAGTGCTAATGTGCCGACCTGCTGGCCGTTTTTGCGATTTGGGGATCAAATTTGAATCCGGTTTCTGCGGTCAGAATAGCTTCGATATTGTAATAATCGTGTCGATTCGGAATTTTGAAAATTAGCAATTCGCTTGGCTCCGACACAGGTTTGGCCGACCTGTAAGGATATCCAGCGACGGCTTTCACAAATAGCAAAATGTAATTATCGTGAGATCGTGGCCTTGCAACGAAGACGTAATAGGCCAACGCGGCTCCGCCCACGGCAGCTGGGCCGATTATTTCTATCTGCGATTCTGCGAAATGCGCGATTACGCCGCTAAATAGACTCCCTACAAGCGTCGCATAAAGAGTTGCGATTATAGTCTGATCTGAGGGTAGACTTCTCGCTTGCTCAAGTTTTGCAATCGCATGATAGGGCACCTCTAGCCGGTACCGATTTTTGATATGAGCCTGTTCTCGACATTGCGAGCAGGTCAGACAGCTCAGTATGGATTGTTCTGCCACTAACTCGTCGCACTTTATCACCGGTCCTTTTTTTGACGAAAATTCAAAGTAAATTTCATTCCTGGTAATTGTGAGCGTCCCCCTAATCCGAGACTGCCTGATAGGAATTGATGTGCGCAGCATCAGGCGGGTGAGCGGATTTCCGTCGGACATGGATGGTTCCATCGCCGCTAACGTACCACCGACATACATTGCCTTGACTTCCGGATAAATGAGGTCCGCTTTTTGCGGGGCGTTATGACATCCAGGTTGAAGAGGGTTCACCTGAATTGCCCAAGTGATCATCACTACCACGACGGGAATGGTATTTCGCATATAGGCCTCAGGCGGGGGAGGCCAGCACAGATCGAAATACGCTAGATTGTATGCTCAATCGGCTTCTTTGGCGAAAGTTTTGGGGCTGCGCGGGCCCGTCTCGTTGTCATGGGACAGGGCGAATAAAAGAAGAAGAATCTATCCGTCCGCAAGGAGGGCAGATCGACCTGATTTCCCTTCTCCTATAATCAGCTGTACCGTGATCCGAAAACCTCAGACGCTTGTGGGCCGCACGGGCGGCATCCTGGCCTTGGCGGTTCTGGCATGCCTGCTGGCGCCGGCTGTCTCGCGCGCCGCTGCCCTTCCAACCGGCCGCGTCGTCTGGGTCACGCCGTTTGAGAATCATTCCGCCGCGCCGGGCTTCGACTGGATCGGCATCTCATTTCCCAACATTCTGAATGCGCGGCTGGGCTCGGCTGGCTTTCTTACAATCCGTCGAACGGACCAGCGCTACGCCATGCAGCATCTCGGCATGCCGGCCGATTTTCATCCCACCCTGGCGACCACGTTCCGCATTGCGCAAACACTCGATGCGCAATACGTCGTGATTGGGTCGTACAGCATCGTTGCCGGACAGATCACAGCCACTGCGCGCCTGCTGCGCATCAATAATCCGGCAATGCCGCCGCCAATTGAGGTGCGCGGGCCCCTCAACCAGTTGATTGAACTGGAGGACAAGCTGGCATGGCAGGTCGCCAATGCCATAGATCCTACGCTGGCCATCGATGAGCAGACCTTCATCGCCGACGGCAATAACCTGCGGCTGGATGCCTTTGAGAGCTACATCCGCGGCGAAGCCGAGGAGACCCCGCAGCAGCAGATTGACCGCTTCTCGCACGCCGTGCAGTTGAGTCCTGACTACTCGCAGGCCTGGTTTGCACTGGGCCGCGCCTACTTCGATAACCAGCAGTATGAGGAGTCACTGGCTCCGTTCGCCCGCGTACCCCGATCCAGCCGCGAATGGCTGGAAGCCCAGTTTTACGCAGGTCTGGCGCACCTCTACACCGGCGGTTATGCAGCGGCCCAGTCAGAGTTTGCATCCATTGCCGCAGTGCTGCCCATGCCCGGCGTGCTGAACAACGAAGGCATCGCCATCAATCGCGGCGGACAGAACGGGACTGGTTTCTTTGAGCGCGTGGTCCAGCTTGACCCGCAGAATGCCGACTACTGGTTCAATCTGGCTGTATCGCAACGCCGCCAGAAGAACTATGCCGCAGCGCTGAAGGCCGTGAAAAAGAGTCTGGCTCTGCGGCCGCACGATGAGGAGACCAGGCACCTCATCGAGAATCTTGAAGCACTGGCTTCCGGCAGGTCCCCGGCTCCCCAGGCTGTAAAGGCTCCGGCACAGCCCGCCGATGCAAATGCCGACGACAGCACGCCCGCAAGCGCGGCTACCGATACCTCTGCTGCCGACGCAGCTCAGGCCGACTCCTCCAATAGCGACACGGAGTACGAACCGCTCGAGCGGATCGCCCGCTCCTGGGATGAAAGCTCCTTCCGTCAGGCGGCCTTTGCCATGGAGCAGATCAATGCCATCAAGCTGCAGTCCATGCCGCCGCGTGCCCAGGCAAAAGTGCTGTGTCAGCGTGGAACCCACTACGTGAACGAAGGTCTGATCCTGCAGGCGCAGCGGCAGTTTCAACTGTCACTGAAGGTTGCGCCGGAGAACGCCTGCGCGCTGGCCGGCATGTCGCAGGTGCATGACTTCAGCGGCAATGCGGCAGCGGCGGAGCGCGAAGCGAAGCGGTCCATCGCCGCCCGCCCCAATGCCGCGGCATACGTGGTGCTGGCGCGCGTGGCGCTACAGAAGCGCTCCTATCCAGAGGCGCAGTCGGCGGTCGATCACGCGCTCCAGCTCGATCCAAAAAACTCCGCCGCCCTCGGCCTGCAAAAAGCCATCGCCGCACAGGGCCCGGCGCAGTAGACTCGTGACGCGCCTGAGAACGGAACGCATCATGCTGCGAAGGATCCGCCACGGCGGACGACTGAGACCCCTGCTCGCTGCAGCCATCCTGTGCTGCGGCGCATTTGTTCCGCTGGCGGCTCCGGCCGCGCTCACTGCCACTCCCGGCCCGGTTGTGCTGGAGATTCCGCTGCACACCACCATCCAGCCCATCAGCGCCAGCTATCTGGAGCGCGGCCTCCACCGTGCCGCACAGATGGGCTGCGCGGCTGTCGTCATTGAGATGGGGACGCCCGGCGGCCTGCTCACCTCCACGCGGGTCATGGTCAGCGCCATTGAAGCGTCGCCCGTGCCGGTCATCGTCTACGTTGCGCCGTCGGGCAGCCGTGCCGGCTCTGCCGGTTTCTTCCTTCTGGAGGCTGCAGACATCGCCGCCATGGCCCCCGGCACCAACGCCGGCGCTTCGCATCCAATTCTGGAAAGCACCACGATGGACCCGGTGCTGAAGCAGAAACTGGAGAACGACACCTCGGCGTTTCTGCGCTCTTACGTCTCGCGCCGCGGCCGCAACGTTCCGGCCGCAGAAGATGCCGTACTGCACTCCAAGTCGTACACCGATCAGGAGGCCCTGCAGTTGCACCTGATCGACGTGATCGCGCCCAACATGGATGCCCTGCTGCAGCAGTTGAATGGCAGGCAGATCACGCGTCTCACCGGGTCGACCACCACACTGCACCTCGAAAATGCTCGCATTGAGCATTTTGCACCCAGCATCCGGGAGCGAATTCTCGGCGCGCTAACGGACCCGAATCTTTCCGTGCTGCTGCTGATTCTGGGTGGGCTGCTGATCTATATGGAATTCAACGCACCCGGCACCATTGTTCCCGGGGCGCTGGGAACGCTGCTGGTATTGCTGGCCCTGTTCGCGCTGAATCTGCTGCCGCTGGAGCATGCAGGTATCGCGCTGATGGTGGCCGCCGCGGTGCTGTTTGTGCTCGACATAAAATTCGCCACGCATGGCATCCTCGGCCTGGCTGGTACTGCATGCCTCATCTTCGGCCTGCTCACGCTGGTTGACGGCCCTATTCCAGAGATGCGTGTCGCCCTGGGGACAGCGATCGGCGCGGGCGCCGGGTTTGGCATCATCACCATTTTTCTGACGACCATCGCGCTCCGTGCCCGGCGCAATAAGGTAACTACCGGCGGCGATGCACTGCTGGGCGAAGTCGCCGTCGCGCAAACTGCCCTGGATCCCACGGGCCAGGTGCTGGTTCGCGGAGAATTGTGGCAGGCGCACGCCCTTGCCGGTGCGCAACCCGGGGACCGTCTTCGAATCGTTTCCCGCAATGGGCTTCTGCTGGAAGTCGAACGTGACCAGCGGGGTTCCTGAAACTCAATCCGTAAAAAATTGCGCAGCCTGCATGCTATACATCGAAATAGCATGCTCGCCATGCGCCGGAGCGCACCATGCCCTCAACCGCAGTTCTGGCCGTCGTTCTAATCGTTGCGTTTTACCTGTTCAGCTCGATCAAGATTCTGAAGGAGTATGAGCGCGGCGTTATCTTCCGGCTGGGGCGGCTGCTGCCTGCTCCTAAAGGACCCGGGGTGGTGCTCGTCTTCCGACCGTTCGACCAGATCGTGCGCATCTCGCTGCGGCAGGAGGCGATGGAGGTCCCGGCTCAGGACATCATCACCCGCGACAACGTGACGCTGAAGGTGAACGCCGTTATTACGCTGCGCGTGATCGATGCGGCCAAGGCGGTCGTCGAGGTTTCAAACTACGTGTACCAGACGTCGCAGTTTGCCCAGACCACGCTGCGGAGCGTGCTGGGTGAAGTGGAACTGGATGAGCTGCTAGCGCATCGCGAAAAGCTGAACCTCAAGATTCAGGCGATCATCGACCAGCACACATCGCCGTACGGGCTGAAGGTGGTGAGCGTTGAAGTCAAGCAGGTGGACTTGCCGGAGACCATGCTGCGCGCCATGGCGCGGCAGGCAGAGGCCGAACGCGACAAGCGGGCGAAGATCATCAACGCGGAAGGCGAGTTTAACGCCGCCCAGCGCCTGCTCGATGCCGCCACGCTGCTGGCGCAGCAGCCCATCACCATGCAGCTTCGCTATCTGCAGACGCTGAGCGAGATTGGCACGGAAAAGAATACGACCGTTGTCTTCCCATTACCGCTGGAGCTGGTGACGTTGCTGCAGCACTTTACAAAATCCATCACGACCCCGGCCGCGCCGGACACCAAGAACCAATGACGATGACCGCTCTCGAACAGCCGTTTCAAATGCAGGATGCCGCCGAGGTGTATTGGAGCGGCAAAACAGTGATGGCGGTTTTCCTGGCCATCACGCTGGTCTCCGCCGTATTTTTTGGCCTGGGATATTCTTTCGGCCGCGGACTCTCCATCGTCGGCGCGCCAGCGCTCGCCGCAATGCCTGCCGCTTCTGAAGGGGCGGCCGCAGCTTCGAATGTTCCCGCTGCCGTTCACCGTGCCGCTTTCAGGCCCGCGACCGCGACGCAGGACCATGCGATGCAGCCCGCGCCGGCGCATCACGCTCCTGCCTCCGGCCGCAACCCGCACGTGCAGGCGGCCGCAGTGCACTATATGGTGCAGGTGGGCGCGGTGACGCAACGGAAGGATGCGCAGCGATTACAGGCGGCGCTCGCTCATCGCGGCTATCATGCGGGCATCTACGCCAGCAACCACGGACGGATGCTGCACGTACAGATCGGGCCCCTCAGCAGCTTGAATCAGGCGCAGACGGTTCGGCACCGCGTGCAGGCCAGCGGCTTTCACGCCATCCTGATCCATGGCTGACGCCGGATCTTCCGCTGCATTCTCTTTGCGGTAGTGTTTCTGGATCGTCATCCCGAACGGGATTTGCTGTTGCCCGACTCTGCTTCAGCCTGCCACTAGCCGCGCATCCACTCCGGCAGTCCTTCGGCAATTGCGCGGCGCACGGCATCCATCAATGCTTCGCGAGCCGGAAAATCGGCGGCGAACACTGGCGGGTGAAAGTGCACATGCGCGACGCCGGGCGTAATCGCCAGGCTTCCCTTTCGCATCATCGCCTCCGTGCCATAGATGGACACCGGAATGATCGGCGCGTTGGTCTCCTGCGCAAGATAGAACGGTCCTTTTTTGAACGGCAGCATCGTTCCGGAGCGCGAGCGCGTACCCTCAGGAAAGCTGGTAATGTGCACCCCGGAAGCCAGGACGGCGCGGGCGCGGCGAATGCTTTCAATGGCGGCTTCGCGCGATCCGCTGCGCTCCACCGGAACAAAGCCGCCCATGCGCATCCCCATGCCGATAAAAGGAATCTTCATTAGCACTTTTTTCACAAAGACTGCCGTGCGCCCCGGAACCAACGGCAACAGCACTGGTGGGTCCAGATTGGACACGTGATTGGCCATGATGATGCAGGCCCGGTCCGCCGGGAAATTTTCGAGGCCTTCAACCTCGACGCCAATACCCGCAGCCCGGATACCCAGCGCCGCAATCCACATCGAAAAACGGTATAGGAATGTGATGTCGCCGGTGATCCAGGTCCACGGAAAGCCGAGCAGTCCTGCGATGGGCGACAACAGGGCGTAGCAGAGAAAGATTTTGAGGCTGGCGATCATGGCGCGGCCGGCGTACCCTCGCGAAGCCGTTCCGGCAGGCTTCGATAAATGCCGTCGAAACCGCCGTTAGAGAGAATTGCCACGACATCGCCGGGGCGAACGTGAGCGGCAAGAAAGTCGTTAATCGTGGGAACGCCGGGCAACTGCCGCGCGGCAGCGCCAACCGCCTGCAGTCGCGCAATCACGCGTGCAGGATCGAGAAGTTTTTCAGCCGGGACATTGGCCGCCTGGTATACCGCCGCCAGAATAATTTCATCGGCCACCCGCAGACTATCCGCCAGCTCCTGCTCAAAGACATTGCGGCGCAGCGTGTTGGATCGCGGCTCCAGCACCGCCCAGACGCGCGCGGCGGGATAGCGCAACCGAAGCGCTCGCAGCGTCTCGCGAATCGCCGTCGGATGGTGCGCAAAGTCGTCGATGATGGTCACGCCGCCAACCTCGGCCACCACCTCCAGTCGCCGCTTGACGCTGCGGAAGGATTGCAGCGCGCGCTGCACGGCCGCTACCGGAATACCCGCGCCCAGCGCCAGCGCGGCTGCGCCGGTAGCGTTCAGCACGTTATGCTCGCCGGCCAATGGCATGCCAAGCTTCAGCGGGTCCGCACCCGCCCGTTGCAGTGACCAGCGGCTGCCCTGCAAATCGGTCGAGAAGTCTGTGATCCGCCAATGCGAGTCGGGCTGGAAACCGTAACGCTCGACCGGGCAGAACGCTTTTGCAACACACTCGGTTACGTTTTCCGGCGCATCGTAGGCCACGATCCTTCCACGGCGCGGCACCAGATTCACCAGTCGCTTAAACGCGGTCTTCACCGCATCCAGGTCGGCATAAATATCTGCATGGTCAAATTCCACATGCGTCAGGATCAACCGATCCGGAAAGTAATGGAGAAACTTCGGGCCCTTGTCGAAGAAAGCCGTGTCATACTCATCCCCCTCAAGAATGAAGGGCCGCGTGGGACGCACCGCAAAACTGGAGCCAAAGTTTTCTGCAATACCGCCGATCAAAAACGAGGGTGCCAGCGCAGCGTCATCGGCAGCCGCCGTCTCGTAGATCCACGCCAGCATGCTGGTTGTCGTTGTTTTGCCGTGCGTGCCCGCAACCACCAGCGACTCCCGGCCGCGCAGAAACTCGTCATGAATCGTTGCCGCCAGCGACGCGAACGGAATCCGCCGGTCCAGCACCTCTTCCAGCTCAGGATTGCCGCGTGAAATCGCATTCCCGATGATGACCAGGTCAGGCGTTGGCTCAAGATTTTTTGCGTCAAAGGGCTGCGCGACTGGAATCTTCATCGCTTCCAACTGCATGGACATGGGAGGATACGCAGCCTTGTCGGAGCCGGTCACACGCCAGCCGCGCAACTGCAGCATCCCGGCGAGCGACGCCATCGCGCTGCCACAGATTCCAATCAGGTGAACGTGCCGGCCTTGGGTCATTCGTCGTCCGCTGGGCGTACTGAGGGGCTGAGAAAGCGTAACACCGGTTGTGCGGAAAGATCGAGTTCGCACTCGATACCCAGCGGCACCGTAATGTTGTGCGCGTTGACGTGGCCTGAGCGCAGGCCTACAGCTACCGGGCCTGGAAAATCCGCGAAGACCCGCGTCAGCACCTCGTCAAGTAATTGCGGCGGTGCTCCCGGCTGCACACAGTCCTTCATCTGGCCAAAGACAATGCCACGCACTCCGTCCAGTTTGCCCGCCAGGCGAAGCTGCAACAACATCCGCTCAATCCGGTAGGGTTTTTCTCCAATATCTTCCAGAAATAGAACGCATCCATCCGTCTGGATCGCGTACGGCGTTCCCAAGGAGGCCGCTAACAGCGACAGGCAGCCACCATAAAAGCGGCCGCGAGCCACGCCCGGACGGAGCACGCGAAGTCCAGCGTCCGGCCCGAGCGACCACGGCTTCGCCACCGCCAGCGAAGCGTCCCAGCTTCCCGCATCCACTCCGTCGAGCCGCGCAAAGTCTCCCGCGGCCATGGGCCCATGAAAGACTACGAGACCGGTCTGGTCGTGCAGCCAGGTCTCCAGCGCCGTAATGTCGCTGCAGCCAATAAAGACTTTCGGGTTCTTGCGAATTAGGTCCAGATCGAGATGCGGCAGCAGTTCGGACGATCCGTAACCACCACGGTTACAAATAATGCCACGGACCTCCGGGTCAGCAAACGCCGCGTGCATATCCTGCAAACGCTGCGCCACCGTGCCGGCTGTATATTGCCCACTCCGCGCCAGCGCGTGCTCCGCCAGTTGCACGTTATACCCGCGCGCAGCCAGCGCCACCATGCCTTCACGGACGCGATCTGCCTCAAACCAGCTCGCCGGCGAAATCAGACGCACGCAATCTCCGGGCCGCAAGGCGGCAGGCAGGACTGGGGAATGAGTGCGAGTTGCGGGGCTCATAGAAGGAAGCAGGCTCCTCGAGCGATGATCTCGGCCGGCCCGGTCAGCATCAGGCTCTTCTCAAGGCTGGGCCAAGTCACGCGCTGCTCGCCGCCCTCGGAGCGGACCGTCAGTGTGCGCTGCAGGTTGCGGAATACCATCCCCGCGGCTGCTGTGGCGCAGGTCCCGGTCCCGGATGATTGCGTCGGACCCACGCCGCGCTCATAGATGTGGAAGAAGACGCTATCTGTACCTGTCACGCGCACAAATTCGACATTCACGCCTTGCGGAAAGGCACTGTGTCCGCAGATCTCCGCGCCCACCTGCTGCCAGGGAACCTCGGAGGTGCCCGCTGGCAGAGCATCCTCAAAGATCACAAAGTGTGGATTGCCCATATCGACAAAGACGCCGTCGATCGCCGAACCATCCCCGAGCCGTATCGTTTTCGCCGCCACCACCGGGATGCCCATCTCCGTTTCGATCGTGTACCGCGGCCCTTCCCGGCTGATAATCCGGCATCGCCGCAGACCGGCTCCCGTACGCAGCGCAAATTTATCGGCGTCGTCCTGCTGCGCCAGCACGGCGGCGACACAGCGCGTTCCATTGCCGGAGATCTCCGCCTCCGAACCGTCTGCATTAAACAAGCGGATGGAATACGCGCCATTGCCGGCGAGTGCGAGAAACTCGACGCCATCCGCACCCACGCCGGTGTTCCGCGCGCACAGCGTTTTCGCAACCGCTGGCATCGACTCCGGCGCGACTGGCTCGTCCACCACCAGAAAGTCGTTCCCGCAGGCATGCGCTTTGGTGAAAGCGATCAATGTGCTCCTCCTGCCGCCATCGTTCGCGCGCCGCGCAATACATAGCGACGATCGGCAAAGTGATAGCGCCCGCTCAACACCCGCGCAATTGCTTCGGGGTACGCCAAATGTTCCTGCTCCAGAATCCGCGCCGCGAGCGTCGCCTCATCATCTGTGTCCAGAACCGGCACGGTTCGCTGCAGCACAATCGGCCCGTGATCCAGCTCCTTATCCACAAAGTGCACCGTGCAGCCAGTGACGCGCACCCCGTAGGCCAGCGCCTGGCGCTGCGCATCCAGCCCCGGAAACGCGGGCAGCAGTGAAGGGTGGATGTTGAGAATCTTCTGCGGATACGCATCGACGAAGCCCGGTGAAAGAAGCCGCATGTACCCTGCCAGGCATACCAGCTCGACGCCTGCATCCCGCAGCCGTTCGAGCATCGCCGCATCGTGCTCCGCGCGCTTGCGTCCGCGCGACTCCACGGTTGCGGTGTGCAGCCCGCGCGCCTGCGCGGCGTGGATTCCGGGAGCGCCTGCGACATTGGAAAGCACCGCGGCGATGCGGGCATCGGGGATTTCACCGCGCTCAATGGCGTCAGCAATGGCGAGAAAGTTGGAACCGCGGCCGGAGAGCAGAACGCCAATTTGCGTCATGGGAAAACTCAGCTATACAGAACGCGCCGGTCGCCTTTGACAATCTTTCCGATGACAAAGTGCGGCTCATTCATGCGGTCCAGCACACCCTTGGCGCGCTTGTAATGCTCCGCGCGCAGAACGCAGATAAGCCCCACGCCCATGTTGAACGTGCGGAACATCTCCTCCTGCTCCACATTTCCCAGCGCGCGCAGATGCTCAAACACCGGCAGCACCGGCCACGAACCCAGCTCGATCACAGCGCTCACGTTCTTCGGCAGAATGCGGGGCAGATTTTCCGTGATGCCTCCGCCCGTAATGTGCGCCATCCCTTGCACCAGCCCGGGCGTTGTCAGTTTGCGGATCACGTTCAGATAGCTGCGATGCGTCTTCATTAGCGCAGCCGCAGCCTTCTCCCGCAGCTCGTTGATGTAGCGATCGGGCGAATACCCCGCAACCTCAAAAAACAGCTTGCGCGCCAGGGAGTAGCCATTGGTGTGCAGCCCGGTCGACGGCAGCCCGATCAGCAGATCGCCCGCCTTGATGTCCGCACCGGTAATAAGCTTCTCCCGCTCCACCACCCCGACGATAAAGCCGGCCAGGTCATACTCGCCGTCCGCATAAAAACCGGGCATCTGCGCTGTTTCGCCACCAATCAGCGCGCAGCCGTTGGCGCGGCAGGCATCCGCCAGGCCGGAGACGACCTTTTCCGTGACGGCAGCGTCCAGCTTCCCCGTCGCCAGATAGTCCAGAAAGAACAGCGGTGTCGCGCCTTGCACAGCAATGTCGTTCACACAGTGGTTCACCAGGTCGGCGCCCACCGTGTGGTGAATATTCAACTCAAACGCCAGCTTCAGTTTGGTGCCAACACCGTCGGCGCTCGAAACCAGCACCGGGTTTGGATAGCGCGCGGTGTCCAGCCGGAACAGGCCGCCGAAACCGCCGATTTCGCTCAGCACCTGCTTGGTAAAGGTGCGCTGTGCGAGATATTTGATGCGCTGCTTGGCGCGATCCCCGCTGGAAATATCGACGCCGGCGTCGGCGTAGCTTACTGAGGCGGCGTTCTTTTTTGAAGGCGCAGTCGGCACGGGTCGTCTTTCAACGGAGATGGCAATACTGGTAGCCGACGAGCCTTTGGGCCCTGTTTATGCCGGGCGCGCCAGCTCGCATGAATTCCGGGAAGCATCAGTGTAGCATCGCGTTCCCGGCCGAAAGACCACGGGCCGCCGGGAAAATCGCGCCGCCCGCTCCTATACTGGAACGTGACGCAGCCTCGCTCTTCCACTCGCCCACTCGCCGTCTCCCGGGAACTGCAGCGCCGCGCCGAAGGCCTGCTGCCGGGGGGCGTGGACTCGCCCGTCCGCGCCTTTCGGGCCGTCGGCGGCGACCCGCCGTTCGTCGTCCGCGCGGAGGGGGCGTCGCTCTGGGACGCCGACGGCAACCGATACATCGACTATTTCGGCTCCTGGGGCCCCATGATCCTGGGCCATGCGGAACCGCACATCGTCGCTGCCGTGCAGCAGGCGGCCGCGCGCGGCACCAGCTTCGGCGCATCCACCCCTGAGGAGGCGGAGCTGGCGAGCCTGGTCCAGCGTGCTTTTCCCTCGATCGAGATGCTGCGCTTCGTCAACTCCGGCACAGAGGCGACGATGTCGGCGATCCGGCTGGCGCGCGCCTTCACCGGGCGCAATCTGTTTATCAAGTTCGAGGGCTGCTATCACGGTCACGCCGATGCGCTGCTGGTTAAGGCGGGCTCGGGCGTTGCCACGCTGGGAATTCCCGGCTCCGCGGGCGTCCCGGCGGCCGCCACGCAGCATACGCTGGCGCTGCCATTCAATGACATCGCCGCCGTGGAAGCGGCCTTTGCGCGCTTCCCGGAGCAGATCGCCTGCATCATCGTCGAACCTATCGTAGGCAACGCAGGATGCATTCTGCCCGCCCCCGGCTATCTGGAAGCGCTGCGCCGCATTACGCAGCGCGATGGGGCGCTCCTGATCTTTGACGAGGTGATGACCGGCTTCCGCGTGGCCCTCGGCGGCGCGCAGCAGTTGTATCGCATCACGCCGGATATGACCTGCCTGGGAAAAATTCTCGGCGGCGGTCTGCCATGCGGCGCCTTCGGCGGCCGTGCCGACATTCTGCAGATGCTGGCCCCACTCGGCCCGGTCTACCAGGCAGGCACGCTCAGCGGCAATCCGCTGGCGATGGCCGCCGGCATCGCTGCGATCCGCCAGTTGCTGGAGCGTCAGTCCGAAATCTACCCACAGTTGGAGCAGGTGGCGCGGCAGGTCGTGCAGGGCGTGGCAGAGCTCGCCGCAGACGCTGGCATTCCAATCAGCGTGAACCGCTCCGGCGCCATGTGGACGTGGTTTTTTCAGGCAGATCCAGTCACGGATTTCGACTCGGCGGCACGCAGCGACACGGCAGCCTTCGCCAGCTTTCACCGCTCCATGCTCGACCAGGGCGTCTGGCTGCCGCCGTCGCAGTTTGAGGCTGCGTTTCTCAGCACGGCCCACGGCCCGGCGGAGGTGGAACAGACGCTCGCTGCCGCCAAACGGGCTTTTGCCGAAACCGCACGCGCCTAGGCCCAGGCCTCCGGCGTAACAAAGCGGCAGGTTGCGCCGCTCTGCTGAAAATGCGCCCGCCAGAACTGGATCAGGCGGTCTGTGGCGGCAACGGTGTGGCTGCGATCCTGCGGATTGTCCAGTTGGCTGCTGTCATGCAGCAGAACATTGGTCGCCCGCTCGCGCAGCTGGTTCCGCCAGAAGCTGCGCAGAACGTGGCGCTCCACCGCATCTGCTGTGGTGGGCTTCCAGTCATAGCCCATCGCATTCCACAGAACGGTCTGCATGCCCAGCTCTTCGACCAGGCGCAGAATGACGCGCCGACGGCCCCCGTGCGGCGGCCGGAACCATCGCACCTCCATGCCAAGAACATCTTCAATGGCGGCGTTACAGTCGCAAATCTGCTGCTCAATAAAGTTCAGCGGCCGGGCCAGCAGCAGCGGATGCGTCATCGTATGATTGCCGATCAGGTGCCCTGCGGCAGCCACGGAGCGCGCAATCTGCGGATATTGCCGCACAAATCGCCCGATCAGAAAAAACGTCGCGCGCACGTCATGCCGCGCCAGCACATCCAGCAGCCGCAGCGTATCGCTCGCGCCGGGGCCATCGTCATAGGTCAGCGCAATCTCGTCCGGGCGATCGGGTGCGACCACGCATGTGCCAAAAATCTGCGAGCTGGGCGACATGCCGGCGTAGGCGTAGCCACCGGCTGCCAAAATTGCCGCTGCGCCTACACCTGCGGCGATGACGCCGCCGCGCACTCTGCCCGGCTTCTTCGCGGGCTTTCCGGGCTGTTGCTCAGTACTGGTCGAATGGCTATTGCTGTCGGGCATCGCGTTCAGTGTACCCAGCCGGGGCGGCCGGTTGGAAGCCTGCTGCAGCGCTGCCGGTTTAACCGCGCCGATCGCCGCCGACCAGCCGCCATTGCTCCACGCAATACGCATCCGTCATGCCGGCGATGTAATCGGCAATCGCTCGCGGCAGGCTCTCCTGCGCAGCGTGGGCCTGCTGCGATTGCGGCAGGCTCCCAGGATTCTGCATCCAGTGCCTGAACAGTCCGGAGATGGCCTCCTCCGCCAGCGCGTGACCGCGATTCAAGTCCTCCGCGTGGTACAGCCTGCGAAACAGATACTGCTTGGCCTGGGCGCGCAGTTGCTCCATCTCCGGCGATAGCTGCACCAGGCGCTCGTTCGCGGCCCGGACATCACCCACGCTGGCACACCCGTACTGCTGCACCCGCGCGTAGGTGGTGTCCACCAGGTCATCGACCAGCGCATTCAGCATGCGCCGCAGCCCCTCACTCGCCAGCAGCTTGGGCTCCACGCGATATTTTTTCGCGGCTTCCTCATAAAAGCGCGCAAACAACGCGACATTGGCGCGCAAATCCTCAATGTCGAGAATGCCTGCTTCCATGCCGTCGTCCATATCTGCGGTCAGGTATGCAATCTCGTCAGACAGGTCGATCAACTGAGCTTCCAGCGGTGGCCGCGACTCCAGCAGATATTCGCGCAGCTCCGGGTGATCCTGCGGCGCATAGTCACGCGAGTGCTTGATGATGCCTTCCCGCACGCCGAGCGTCAAATTCAGGCCGCGGAAGGCCGCGTAGCGCTGCTCAAAAAACTCCACCACGCGCAGCGCGTGCAGATTGTGATCGAAGCGCAGCCCGTGCGGACGCAGTTGCGCGTCCAGCGCCTGCTCCCCCGCATGGCCAAAGGGCGGATGTCCGATGTCGTGCGCCAGCGCGAGCGTTTCGCTCAGATCCTCATTCAGATCGAGCGCGGCGGCGACGGTGCGCGCAATCTGTGTCACTTCGATCGTATGCGTCAGGCGGCTGCGGAAGTGGTCGGAGGAGCGGTGCGTAAACACCTGCGTCTTTCCTGCCAGCCGCCGGAAGGCGCGGGAGTGGATGATGCGGTCGCGGTCGCGTTGAAAGGGGGCGCGATAGCCGTGGCGCGGTTCAGCGTGCAGCCGCGCCGACAGCGGGTCCCCGGCGTTGCCCCGCACCGCGCACAGACGCAGCGACGTCGGACGCATTCTCAGGGCTTGCGTGGCTCGGTGGCGTGGGCCTGCTCTTTGGCAAGCTTCGCCTTCGCCTTATCCAGACGTTTGCGAACCTTGCTCACGTCCGCCGGCTCCGCGTCGGCCGGCACGGAGTTGGCATAATCCTGCAACGAGCTCTGCCATTGCGTGATCGCGCCCTGCAGATTGCCGGTCGCAGCGTAGACCTCACCCAGATGGTCATGCACGGTCGGGTCGGTCGGGATCAGCGCGATGGCCTTCTGCAGCGTCTGAAGTGCCTGCGAATACTGGCCCATTTTGTAATGCACCCAGCCGAGCGAGTCCAGGTAGGCGCCATTCTCCGGGTCGAGCTTGACCGCGTGTTGCACCAGCGCCAGCGCCTCCGGCAGGTTCTGCCCGCGGTCAGCCAGCATATAGCCCAGATAGTTCAGCGTTAGAGCGTTATCCGGGTCCAGTTGTAGCGACTGGCGGAAGCTCTGCTCGGCCTGCGGAATATGCTTCTGCCGCTCCTCGAGCGCTCCGCGCAGAAACGCGACCAGCGCCTTTTCCGGGTTGGTGGTGCTCAGCTTGTCGGCCTGATCGATCGCGGCGGAGGCATCCTTCCATTTGCGCAGGCGCGTATAAATCTGCGCGAGGGTCAGCCACGCTACGCGATCATTCGGTCCGCCTTTGACCTGCGCCTTCGCCAGGTCAATTCCTTCTTTGGCCTTGCCGGTATCGGCCAGCTCAGTCGCCAGGGTCAACTGCAGATCGGAGTTTGCCGGCTGCGCCTTCACGGCCTGCTCCGCAGCGGCCGTCGCTTGCGGATACATCTTGGCGTCGCGGTAGGTATCCACAATGCCCTGATAGCCGCGCGCCGCGTAGTCGCCGCCCAGGGGAATCAACTGCTGATAGGTGCGCACCGCTTCCTGCGTCTTGCTCTGCTCGCGATACACCCCAGCCAGCCGCGACAGAAAGATGGCGCGATTGTTCTTTTCGTCCGCCGAGTACTGACCGTCCGGCCGCGAAGTCGCCATGGCCAGGCGCGATAACGTATCCGCCGCCTCTGTAAGGTGGCCTTCGGACTCGTCGATCATCGCCTCGTTGTAATGCAGCTCAACAGAGTCTGGATCCAGCGCCCGTGCGTGCTCCAGCGCCGCCTGGGCCTTGCGGAGATGGCCCACCGACCGTTCCAGTTCCGCCAACCGCAGAAACGAGTGCGCGTCCTCGGGGTCTTGCGTGGTAATCCCTTCGTACAGCTTCAGCGCGGAGTCCGTATCGTTCTGCAGCAGCAAATCTTCCGCCAGCCCGCGCTGTGCGTCGATGTTATCGGGCTGCATCGCAAGCGCCGCCTTGTAGGCCGCCATGGCTTTTGAGGTCTTCTTCTGCCGGTCATAGAGGGACGCAATCGCCAGCTCAATCCGCGGCGTGCGATCCCCGTCAGGTACGCCCTGCAGCGTCTTCAGGGCCTCTGCGGAGTTGCCCTCGGCATCCTGCATGTGGGCCAGGTTCAACACCACTGCTTCGGATCCGGGCGAAAGACTGCGCGCCGCCTCAAACTGCGCCTTTGCGGCAGCGTTGTCGTGCTTCATCGCAAACAGTTGTCCCAGCACCAGGTGGTTCTCCACCTTGTTGGGCTGCAGCGCGACCAGCTTCTGAAACTGCTCCACCGCCAGATCGAGCATCGGGCCGCCCTGCTGTCCAGAGTCCGGATCGCCCAGCGAGCGCAGGTAAATGTGCCCCAGCAGCGTATGCGCGCGCACATTGTTCGGGTCTTTTTTCAGAATCTGCTGTGCCGCCTCGATTGCTTCGCGGATGCGCCCCAGGCGGAAATAGGTCGTCGCCAGGCTGTTTTGCAGAAACTCGGAGTCAGGGTCGGCGGCAAGCGCCTGCTTATATTGCTGGATTGCACGATCCGCCAGTTCAGGCCGGCCATATTGCTCCGCTGACTGCTCGTCCAGATGGCCGAGGGCGAAATGATAGTAGGCGTCCGCCTGCCGCGCCTCTGCAGTCTCCGGCGTTGCGTTGCCGCCCGTCGCCGTTGCCGGCGCAGGCTTGGCGTTGCTCGCCGGCGCCGCCGGCCGGGGAGCCTGCGCAACCGCTGCGCCAGCCGCCAGCAACGTCCCGGCAGCAAGCCAATGGCAAACAGACTGCAGCCGCGCGCGCTTCGGCCCAGCGATAGCAACGATCTTCATCGGCCCCACAATCCTGCCCTTTCGAGAACGATGGCCGCTGGCCACAGCCGGAAAGGCCATCCTCCTCATGATTGTACGCCGCACCCCTCGCTGCGCATCTCCATAGAAACAAGGCGCGCCGGGGAACGCCGGGCGGCGCTGGCGCATCTCTTTGGAAGCACGCCGTTCCACCTTTCCCTGGAGAAACCGTATGGCCTCCTGCAAAGTCACGATTCTGGTCGAAAGCATCCTGGTTTTTTCCAATGGCGACGAGCCCGGCAGCAAGCCCAACCACGCCGGCGGCCAGAAAAACAACGCCATCACGGCCACGCTCGACTACCCCCGCGGCGGCCGCCAGCAGATCGTCTCCGTCATCCAGGCCGATCTGCAGGACGACACGCCGTATGTGTTTGATACAGCCGACTTTTACGGCCCAGAGGGTGACGGCGTCAACGCGCCTGGCCTGTTCAAAGATGAAGTCATCGAAGAAGAGTGCCCGCTGATCTTGCAGATCACCAGCAACGATGACGCCAGCCACCTGTCGCTGATGCTGGGCCGGGTGTTGACCAACCTGCTGGGAGCAGCGGTCTTTATCGTGCCGGGGGGTCAGTTTGTCGGGGCTGCGGTGGAGTTCGCGGCAGAATCGCTCGGCGACTACATCGCCGGCGAGAGCAAAGGCTCGGTGTCGATCATCGGCGGCGCACACGTCATGCTGAAGGCCAGCGAACTGCTCACCGCGCCCGACCCGTTGCGCATGACGCTTCCCCTGATCGCACCGCAGACCGTCCGTCGCGGCTGGCTCGCGGAACCGGCGCCAATGCAGGCCCAACCCGCAGCAGCCGATGCCGGTGCCGCCCAGCCTGACGAAACCCTGCTGACCGCCGGCGAGCCCAACGGCCGCATCACGCTGCGCATCTACGCGTCCCCGGCATAGCTAGGGGTATTGCTTTTCTTGCAGTCATCCCCGCAGGGGATCTGCTTCTGTCTCTAGTGCCGGAAGTGGCGCATCCCGGTGAAGACCATCGCGGCATTTAGCCGGTCCGCCGCCGCAATCACCTCGGCGTCGCGCACCGAACCGCCCGGCTGAATCACGGCTGTCGCCTTGGACGCGATCACCCACTCCAGGCCGTCCGGAAACGGAAAGAACGCATCGGACGCGGCCACGCAGCCCTCCATTGGCAGCACCGCCTTCATCGCGCCAAACTTTGCCGCGTCCACGCGGCTCATCTGGCCCGCTCCAATCCCCACCGTCTGGCCGTTGCGGGCATACACAATGGCGTTCGACTTCACGTGCTTACATACCCGCCAGGCAAACAGCAGCGCTGCAATCTCTTCCTCCGTCGGCTGCCGCCGCGTCACCACCTTCAGCTCCGCGCGCGTGATCCGGCCCGTATCGGCATCCTGCAGCAGCACGCCCCCGGAAACCTGCTTGAGCACGCGGCCCGGCTGGGCGCGATGAATCTCCGTCAAGCGCAGATTTTTCTTGGCGGCGAAAATCTTCAGCGCCTCCGCGCTGTACCCCGGCGCGGCAATCGCCTCCACAAACAGCTTCGCCATCTCGGTCGCGGCCTCGCCATCCACCTCGCGATTCACGCCAATCACCGCGCCGAAGGCCGACACCGGATCCGCCGCCAGCGCCTTCTCATACGCCTCACGTACGGTGGCGCCGGTCGCCGCGCCGCACGGGTTGGTGTGCTTGATGATCGCCACCGCCGGCTCGTCGAACTCCTGCGCCAGCTCCCAGCACGCGTCCAGATCCACCAGGTTGTTGTAGCTCAGCTCCTTGCCCTGCAACTGCCGCAGCCCCGCCACTCCGGTTCCAGTGCCATCGGCGTAGAGCGCAGCGTGCTGGTGCGGATTTTCGCCATACCGCAGCGGCATGGCCTGCGCGTAACTCAGCCGCAGCGTTGCGGGAAATTCCGTCGTTGCAGCCCGAGCAGGCAGCCCCTCGCTGGCCGCTGGCAGCGCGGGCAATGACTCCAGCACCGTGGCAATCGCTTCATCGTAGGAGGCGGTCAGCCGGAAAGCCTTGCGCGCCAGCTCCCAACGCGTTGCGCGGCTCAGCTTGCCGCCATTGGCATCCAGTTCCGCCGTCAGGCGGCCGTAATCCGCCGCATCCGTAACCACCGCCACATCTTCAAAGTTTTTCGCCGCGGAACGCACCATCGATGGCCCGCCGATGTCGATGTTCTCGATCAGTTCGCCAAAATGCACGCCCGGCTTCTGCGCCGTCGCGGTAAACGCATACAGGTTCACCACCACCATGTCGATGGGCTGAATCCCGTGCTGCTCCACCGCCGCGCGATGCTCCGCATTGTCGCGAATATGCAGAATGCCGCCATGCACCTTGGGGTGCAGCGTCTTCACGCGGCCGTCCAGCATCTCGGGAAAGCCCGTCAGGTCGGAGATGTCACGCACCGGCAGGCCCGCATCCCGCAGCGTGCGCGCCGTTCCGCCGGTCGATACCAGCTCCGCGCCATGGCGCATCAGCGCCTGCGCAAACTCCACAATGCCCGCCTTATCGGTAACGCTCAACAGCACTCGCCGTACAGGTTTCATCGCACTCGCTCTCACTCTGGATTCTCCTTCATGGTAAACGGAGGCGCCGGACGGAAGATGCCGCCGCTTGTCAGCGCCCGGCCGTGAACGCTAGCCTGTACGCAGCACCTGCATTCAGGGAGAAGGACCTCTGACGGTCTCACGACACAACGGTTCCAGCAATGGCCGGGCGGAGATTCTGCCGCCTGAGCGCGACCCTGCCTACCGCGGACAGATGGAGCCGTACCCCATGGACCCCCAGCCGATGGGGCCGCCGCCGCGCCGCCAGTCCCGCCTGCTCACCGGCTGGGCGTACGCCCCCGCCACCTACGTGCTCATCGGCATCAACTGCGCCGTCTATCTGGCCATGACCGCGAGCGGCGTCTCCTGGTGGGCACCCACGGCGCAGAACATTCTGCACTGGGGCGCCAACCGCGGCGTCAATGAGATTCTCTACCACCAGTGGTGGCGCCTGGTCACCGCGACCTTCGTCCACGTCGGCATCATCCACATCGGCACCAACATGTGGTGTTTGTGGAACCTGGGCCTGCTGGGCGAGCCGCTGCTCGGCACCTTTGGCACCTTCGCCGTCTACCTGCTCACCGGCGTCGCCGGCAACCTGCTCAGCGCCGGCACGGAGCCGGGCGTGGTGGGCGCAGGCGCGTCCGGCGCCGTCTTCGGCATCGCCGGCATTCTGATTGTTCTGTTGAACTCGCCGAACCTGCCGTTTCCGCGTGAAGAACTCCGGCGCCTGCGGCGCAGCGTCATCTACTTCGCCGTCATCAACCTGGCGATTGGCGCGTCCACGCTGCTCTATGCCGGGGGTATCAAGATTGATAACATGGCGCACCTCGGCGGCGTGCTCTCTGGGTTGGCCTTAGGGGTACCGCTGGCGCCAGTTCTGGGGACAGGCCGCGAACCCTACTTCCGCCGCCAGCGCTTCGTCTTTGCCCTGACGGCAATGGCGCTGGTGCTGTTCGCCTACGGCATCGTGCGCTTCTGGCGCTAGCGCCAGACCGCTTCTGCCCTTACTCTTGCTTTTCTTGCTGTCATCCCCGAAGGGGATCTGCTTTTCGAGCATTATCCCTGTTGCCGTAAGATTGACGTCCGTCATTCTGAGCGAAGCGAAGAATCCATGTATCGGCTTCCCGTGCAATACACAGGTCCTTCGCTACGCTCAGGATCGCATCAGGCGATTCACGTGACCCTTCTGCCAATGGGAAAGATGCTCTAGTTGTTCTCCGCGCCGGCAAACTTCTTCACCATCGCCAGCAGCAGCCGCCGGTCCGTCTCATTCAGGCTGGCGGAGTAGCGCCGAATCTGCGTAAGAAAGCGAATCTCGTCTTCGCTGAAACGCTGCGAAGGCATCTCGTAGCTCAGCGCGTCCTCAGCAAAAAAGTGCGCCATGGGCACATCGAGCGCGCC
>JAKAUB010000242.1 GCA_021827845.1 Acidobacteriota bacterium
TGGCCGTACAACCGGGACAATCTGGCGGATTATTACAACCGCGTCTATCCGGAGCTGCCATTAACCCTGACGGAGTGGGCGATCATACGGAAGAATGTCGCACCGTATGCGCGATAGGGTTTTCGAAGTTCGGAGGGGAAACGCGGGGCAGTCAGCGGGGCGGGGACAGAGTCGAATCGCGCGGGATCTCTACTTAACAGAATACATGTTATCGGACGTTAGATATCGGAGAAATCTTTATCCTTTTCCTGTGGTTTCTCCCGTAGATGCTTGATTTGGCTTAACTCCCCACTCCTTCTGCAAGAATGAATACCGCGCGCGATGCTGGTCCGGCCGTGCCTGTGAGACCGGCGCCAGATGCATCACCTGCCATTCCGGCGCGCTGTACTGCGGCCAGTCAGGCAGCCCAGCTCCGTTGGGATTGCCGGTCGCCGCAAAGTTCACCCAGTAGGTCTGCATCTCTTTGGACAGCTTGTAATCCTCCGGCCGCCAGTGCGCGCCGCGGCGGGAGTCGAGATTGCCGAAGACGTACTCAATGTCGTCGGAGTGAAAGGCGCCCAGCGAAGCTGGATGGTTGGGGTCGCCCGGTGACGGCTGGTCAAACCGGTAGCGGTAGACGGGAGCGCCGCCGGTCTTCACCTGCTGCTCCAGCCACTCCCAGGTGGAGTACGCGATGAAGCGGTCGCCCTCGTAGTCCAGGATGGCGCGGCCCGCCTCGGGGTCACTGGTGGCGTGGTAGACCTTCAGCCACTCCGGAGCGTCCGCGCCAAAGTCTTTCTGCGCGAGCGTCTGCATTCCGGCCAGGTCGGGCTGGAGGTGCAGCCCGGCCATCGCGAACGCACCCTCATCGCGGTTCCAGCCAGCCAGCAGCGGCACGTGGGCCTGTTTGCCCGCGGCGTAAATGGCGGCTGGGGATTGCGGCAGAAAATAGCCGTCCACATTGGGCCAGCCGACGGCGAACAGACCACCATGCGGCCAGTGGATGGCTTTATCCATGAGCGTGGTGGCCGGCATGGCGCGCAACTGCGCCAGGTTGCAGGCGCCGCAGACCCACTGGGCAAAGGCCGTGCCGCGCCGCTCGCTGGTGACCAGCGACGGCCAACTGCGCCCCGCTGCGCGGAAGGCGCCGCCGCTCTCACCCATGGCGTGGGCAAACAGGCCGATGGAGCCAGGCGCGGCCATCTGCGCGCTGACTGAGATGGACCCGGCAGACTCCCCGAAGATGGTGACGTTTTTGGGGTCACCACCGAAGGCGTGGATATTCTGCCGCACCCAGCGCAATGCGGCCGCCTGATCCATCAGGCCATAGTTCCCTGCGGCCTTTTGCGGCGATTCCGCCGCCAGCGCGGGATGCGCGAAGAAGCCGAAGATGCCGAGCCGGTAGTTCATGGAGACAACGATGACGCCATGCCGCGCGAGATTGGTTCCATCTTGCCGCGGCTCTGAGGTGCCGCCGGTGATAAAGCCGCCGCCGAAGATCCAGACCATGACCGGAAGATGTTTGGAGGCGGCATGCGCGGGACGCCAGATGTTGAGCGTCAGGCAATCTTCCGACGGCCCTGGATCGCGGAAGTACATATCCGGGTAAAAGTGCGGCTGCATGCAGCGCGCGCCAAATTGCGTGGCGGACCGGGTGCCACGCCACGCAGCGACAGGCTGCGGCGGCTGCCAGCGCAACGGGCCGACCGGCGGCGCGGCGTAGGGAATGCCGAGATATTCGACGACCTGTCCGTCGGTTGAAAGCGCACCCTGCAGCCGGCCGCTGGCGACGCGGACGCGCGGGCCGCGATGGCCGAACGCGAATAAGGGAGCGGTGGCCAGCAGACACAGCGCGAGCAGCGAGGGGCGCAACGGCGAGCGGGTGCGATCAGGCATCGGCATCCTCCAGCCAGAGAATTTGTTGGTGACGCTGCTCCCACGCTGCGAAGCTGGCGCCATAATGCAGCTCGATCACAGCGCGGCGTACCTTCAACGTGGGCGTCAAAAATCCGTTGGCCGTGGTCCACGGATGCGCGGTGATCGCCAGAAAGCGCAGGTGCTCATGCGCGCTGAGCTGCGCATTGACACGCTCCATATCGCGGATCAGGTCCTGCTCGATCTTGCTGCGCTGCTCGGGGGTTCGGCTGGCAGCGAGTTTCTCCGGCGGCAGAACGGCGAGCGCAAACGGTCCAGCCATGCCGGAGCCGAGCACGCAGACCGCTTCATACAGACCACTGGCGCTGAGCAGGCTCTCAATCTGAGCCGGGTAGACGTACTTCCCTTTCGCGGTCTTGAACTCCTCCTTAAGACGGCCAATGATGCGCAGCCGTCCCACTTCATCAATGACGCCGCGATCGCCGGTGCGGAAGAAGCCGTCGGCGGTGAAGCTGTGCTGCGTGTTCGATTCGTCGCGGTAGTAGCCGAGAAAATTCATCGCGCCGCGAATCTGAATCTCTCCATCGGCGGCGATGCGCGTTTCGCAGTAGGGGCTGGACTCCCCCACATAACCGATGCGCAGATGGCCAGGCAGTGTGGCATGCGTAATGCCGGTCTCCGTCATGCCGTAGCCTTCGATCAGATTGAGGCCGAGCGCGCGGTACCAGCGCAGGAGATCCGTGCTGAGCGGTGCTGCGCCCGACGCAGCGAGCTGCACCGTATCGAGCCCAAGTTGCGCGAGGATGTGGCGGCCGACGATGCCGCGAAGAACAGGAATGCGCAGCAGGGTGCGCAGCAGCGCGGGCGAAAGCTTCTCATGCACGCCCTGCTGAAAGCGCGTAAGCAGGCGCGGAATGGTGAAGAAGATGGTCGGCTGCGCTGTTTGCAGATCGCGCAGAAAGGTCTGCTGGCTTTCGACGAAGAAGATCTGCATGCGCAGATAGAGCGAGGTGGCTTCCACAATGGCGCGCTCGGCAATGTGCGCGAGCGGCAGATAGGAGACGATGCGGGCGCCTTCAGCGGTCTCCGGCGGAACGGCGGGCAGCACGGATTTTGCCATGAGCGCGACAGACTGAAAGGTCTGCATCACGCCCTTGGGCTGGCCGGTGGTCCCGGAGGTGTAGATGATGGTGGCCACTTCCTGCCAGCCGCGCACGGGTTCGCCGGGCAGCGGCGCCTGCTCGCGGACGATGGCGTCCCATAAGAGCGCGCCGGAAACGCGCTCAGCTTCGGGGAGATTTGGCAGCTCGATGACGGGCATGGATGCCGAGCGGGCGCGCGCCGTCACGCACTCGAAGGTCTGGTCAGTGGGCCCAAGGACACACGCGACGGGCTGGCAGTGATCGAGGATGGCGGCGAGCGTGCTCTCGCGGATGGCGGCGTAGACTGGCACGCTGACATGGCCAGCCATCCAGATGGCGAAGTCCGCCATGATCCACCAGGCGCAGTTTTTTGAGAGCAGCAGAATGTGCGAGCCGGGCGGAAAGTTCTGCGCCTTCAGGAACGCAGCCATGCGGCGCGACTCTTCAACGGCGGCCTGCCAGGTCCACGTGCGCGCGCCGGCCGGCATAGGCTGATGGAGATACGGCCGCTCGGCCCACTCCCTCTCGCGACGATACAGCGTTTGCAGCGGCAGCTCAGAGGCATCCAGCGCAGGGCGCTGCAGTTCCTCCCGGATGGTGGGACTCGACGGCGAATGGGGATCGGTCATAGTCGGCGGCAGCGCGGCAACGACCCGCGCACAAACCTTCTGGCTTTGTACTACACCGGCGGTTACATTTCCATTGCAGGATTGACGGCTGCTGAAATCAACCTGCGACAATGGCTGACGTGAGCACTTCCACAAAATCGTCCACGAAACCCTGGAAGTCCTTCCAGGTGCGCAAACGCGACACAGAAGTGAAGCGGGATGCGGTGCTGCTGACTGCGGCGCATCTTTTTCTGGAGCAGGGATATCGCCGCACCGCGATGAGCCAGCTGGCCGACCGGCTGAAGATCACCAAGCCCGCTTTGTACCACTACTTCCACAACAAGGAAGAGATCGTCATTGAGTGTTACCGTCGCGGGATTGCGCTGATTGAAAGCAGTCTGCAGACCGCAGACGCCGGTCAGACCTGCGGACTGGATAAGCTGCGCGTCTATGTGGAAGCCTACGCGACGGCCGTTGTGCGCTATGAGTTTGGCCGCTGCGTGGCGTGGCTGGACGATGGCGAGCTCTCCGCTGCGGCGCAACGCGAGGTGCGCTCCTTGAAGCGGCGGATCGACGCAACCCTGCGCGGGTTCATCACGGAAGGTCAGCGCGATGGTTCGATCGGTGCCTGCGACCCCAAGCTGGCGGCCTTTGCCATTGCGGGCGCGGTGAACTGGATCGGTGTCTGGTACCAGCCGGGAGGGCCGCTTTCGCCCGAGGCAATTGGACGGCAGTATGCCGAACTGCTGACCAATGGACTGCGCCGCCGCGCGGAAAACGCGTAAACCACCGCTTGAAGACGTAGCGGCGGGATGTTTTGACAAACTTACCCGGCGTTCAGTAATCTGCTGGCCATGGCGGGAAGCGATTCGATTCGTAAGGCCGCAGTTCTTGGTGCAGGAATCATGGGTGCGCGCATAGCG
>JAKAUB010000087.1:0-2796 GCA_021827845.1 Acidobacteriota bacterium
ATCAGCCGGACCAGCCGCAACGCCCGGCGGATGTACTCCGTGTTGGCGGTTTCAAAGTATCGAATCTCCGCATCTTCCTGCGCGAAGGCGCGCACGAGGCGGACGGAGGCGACATTCTCCTGCACCCGGGCGGAGATGTCGGAGTACATCGCCTGGATGCGCTCAAAGCGCTCATGGATGCGGCGGCCAAAATACTGCACCAGAATGCTTGCGGCCGGCAGCGGCGCAAAGGCCAGCAGCGTGAGCCACGGGCTGATGCGCATCATGAAGAACAGCGCACCCAGCGTGAACAGCAGGGTGTTCAGGCTGTACATGATGGCCGGCCCCAGCAGCATGCGGACCGCGTTCAGGTCATTCGTCGCGCGGGCCATAATATCGCCCGTGCGGTGCTCGTGGAAGTAAGACGCAGACTGCCGTTCCAGCACGCGGAACAGATCGTTGCGGATGTCGTACTCGATATCGCGGGAGATGCCGATCAGCACCCACCGCGTAAGAAACAGAAAGATGCCCTTGGAGAACGCGAGCGCCAGCAGCAGCAGCGCGTAAAAAACGACGCCGTGATAGCTCAGGTGGTGCGTCATGTCGTCCACGGCCCGCCGGATGACCTGCGGAAACATGACCCAGATGGCGTTGCTGCAGACGGCGAAAAATCCGCCAGCCGCAAAGCCGCGCTTGTAGCGTCGCATGTAAGGCAGCAGGGGACGGATATTTTCGAACATGAGCAGGAGACCGCGGCGCGAAGGCGAGCGTCTCCCCTGATTTTACCGAAGTTGACCGGGCAGCGCTGGAATCAGGTGGGCGTGCGCAGCAGCAGATAGCCGCCGACCAGGCCAAATAAAAGATCCGGCGACCAGGCTGCCAGCGCGGCGGGCAGCGTGCTTACATTTCCCATCGCCTCAAACAACCCTGCCGTCACCCAGTACGCGATGGCGATGCCGATGGCGATGGCGACGCCGGTGAGCGACCCACGCCGTCCGGCCGACAACGCGAAGGGAATCGCCAGAATGGCCATGACCAGCGTGACCAGCGGGTAAGCGATCTTTTTGTTGAGCTGGACGCGCAAGGGTACGGTGTCAAACCCGCTTTCGCTCAGGTCGTGGATATACCGGGCGAGCTGCGTCAGTGTCATTTCGGAGGATTGCAGATCCTCTTTTTTGAAGTAATTCGGTGGCTCGACAATCTCCGGAAAAACCTGGCTCGTAAATGTGGAATAGCTCGTGATGGCGCCGCCCTGAAACGTACGCTGCCACCCGCGGTAGAAGACCCATTGATGCTGCTGCGGACTCCACTCCACATCCGCTGCGAAGATGCGGCGCGCCAGCGTGAAGCTATGCGGCGCAAACTCCAGCACGGTCAGATTCGCAAACCGGTCATTCGCGGAGTCGAAGAATTCGTAATAGAAGAGATGCTCCGGCTGTCCGGGCTTGCTTTCGCCGAACAGCCACTCGCGGTCCGGGCGCAGAAAGGTGCGCGGCGGCTTGCCCTTAATCTCGCTGCGCAGCGACTCCTGCGCGCGGTTCGCCTGCGGCAGGTAAAACTGGTCGAACCCGAACATGACGCATGACAGACCGAAGGCGATCAGAAGAATTGGCACGATGATGCGATACAGGCTGGTGCCGGTGGCTTTCATCGCCGTCAGTTCACTGGAGCGGTTGAAGACGCCGATGGTGACCAGCACGGCGATCAGCACACTGAGCGGCGTGATGCTGTAGATCATGCTGGGCGCCAGGTTCAGCAGATAGTCGCCGACCATCGCCAACGGCGCGTGGTTGCGCACAATGTCACCCAGCAGCTCAAACAAAGAGAAGATCAGCGACAGCAGGACGAAGCTAGTTTCCACCAGAAGAAAACTTCCGATGAAGGTTCGCAACACGTAGTCGTCCAGAATGAGCGGGAAGCCTTCGTACAATTTGCGCCGGCTGACGGTTGGCAACACCGCGCCCAGCACGGCGGGGTCACGATGCTTCAGCCGCAGCTTTGCCGGCCAGCGCGGCATTGAGAAGCGGACTGCGCCGCGCATCATCTGGCGCAGTAGCAGCAGTCCCGCCAGCGCGAAGAGGGCATTAGCGGCCCATACCCCGGCCCAGACCGGCAACTTGCCCTGCCGCGCCAGCGTAATGCCGGTTGAGGATAGAAAGTAGTAGACAAAAACCAGCAGAACGGTGAGCACAAACCCCATGCTTTTGCCGCCCCGGCGCGAAGAGAGCCCCAGCGGTACGCCGATCAGCATCAGCACCAGGCAGGCCGTGGGGTAGGCGAAGCGCTTCTGGAATTCAATGGCATACCAGCGGCTGCCCGGTCCGTTGATTTTGCCGCGCAGCTCCGCGTTGGACATGGCGAGGATGGGAACGTCGCTGTGCCCGATGCGAACGGTGTCGGCGCTGGCGTTGATTTGGATGGGAAGGTCCGTTCGCCGGAACGTCGAAATACTGTAGGAACCTGGATCGTTCGCCTGCATCTCATGCTGCTCGCCGTCCCGCAGCCGCATTGTCAGCTCATGCCCCTTGGCTACCACGGTCGCCTGCTGCGCCAGCGTGATGCGTGGCGTCTTCGGGTCGCTTAAGTCCGCCAGAAACACGTTCGACCAGACGGCAGCGTGGCGTCCGGGGTGAACGTCTTGGACATAAAGGACGGAATTGCGGAAGTCCTCATAGAAGACGCGGGGCTGGACCGAAAACGACGCCTGTCCGTTGCGCAGAGCGGTCTCGACATTCAACATGGCGCGGGTCGCCTTGGGCGCGAGAAACAGAGAGATCACGAGGCCGAGAATCCAGCCCGAAAGGCCGACGATGGAGA
>JAKAUB010000087.1:2928-4514 GCA_021827845.1 Acidobacteriota bacterium
TCGGCAGCGTGAAAGCGATCAGCTTGAAGATGCTGCTGATGGGCGCGCCGTTCTGCACCACCAGTTCCAGAATCTGAACGAGGTTGGGCATGAACAGCACGAACGTAAAAAGCAGCAGGCCCAGCAGAGCGTGGGAGAGTACTTCGCCGAGGATGTAGCGGGTGAGAATGCGCACAGTATTGCGGGGGCCGCTTACGCTGGCAGGCCTTCGATCAGTGTAGCGCGGTCAATCGCGGGCCATGCTACCCTGATGCGTTGCCAGCGGCTGTGGTCCCGCCCTCGGCAACCCATCTCCACTTCGTGAGGTCCGCCTTGCAGAATCTTCGTGAAATGCTCCTGGCTCCCGCGCTTTTGCTGAGCATCGCTGCCGCCGCGCAGGCCCCGGCTCCTGCTGCGCAGCAAAAGGCGCCGCAGCCTGGTATTGCCGTACAGAATATGGACCGTTCCGTGATTCCGGGCGACAACTTCTATCAGTACGCCAACGGAGACTGGATCAAGCGGGCTGTGATTCCCCCGGACCGCGCGAGCGTCGGCGTGTTTCTGAAGCTCTTTAATGAGAGCAACAAGCACACGGCGGACCTCATTCAGGAAGCCGCACGCGCCAATGCGCCCGAGCACACGGACCGGCGGCGCATCGCGGATCTCTACAACTCGTACATGAACACGGCGGCGATTCAGGCAAAAGGCATGACGCCGATTGAGCCGCAGCTCAAAAAGATCGCGGCCATTCGAAACAAGGAAGAGCTGGCGCGGGCGCTCGGGGAGTCGTTGCGCGCTGACGTTGACCCGCTCAATAACACCAACTTCCACACGGAAAATATCTTTGGCCTGTGGGTGGCGCCCGGCTTTCGGGACTCCGCCCATTACGCTCCCTATCTGCTGGAGGGCGGCCTGGTACTGCCGACCCGTGCTTACTATCTGAGCGACAACGCGCATATGCAGAAGATTCGCAGCGAATATCGCGATCATGTGATCGCCATGCTGCGGCTGGCGAACATCAGCGAGCCCGAGACGCGCGCCGATCGCATCATTGCGCTGGAGCGTGCAATAGCCGAAAAGCATCTCAGCCTGGCGGAGAATGAGGACGTCCACAAGGCGAACAATCTCTGGACGACGCAGGACTTCGCCGCGAAAGCGCCCGGGCTGGACTGGGGAACATTCTTCAAGGCCGCGGGCCTCGCCAACCAGAAACAGTTCTATGTGTGGCAGCCTTCTGCATTCACCGGCGAGTCAGCGCTGGTTGCCTCGACGCCGCTCGATACCTGGAAAGACTGGCTGACGTACCACATGCTGGAGCAGTACGCCGGCGCGCTGCCAAAAGCGGTTGCAGATGAGGAGTTTCACTTCTTCGGCCAGACGCTTTATGGTGTGCCGCAGCAGTCGCCCCGCTGGGAGCGGGGTGTGGGCCTGGTGAACGTGTATCTGGGAGATGCGGTCGGCCAAATCTACGCGCAGAAGTATTTTTCGCCGCAGGCTAAGGCGGAGGCGCAGGCCATGGTCGCCAACATCATCGCTGCCTTTCGCCAACGTATTGAGCGGCTGCAGTGGATGAACCCGGCCACCAAGGCAGAGGCTGAAGCCAAGTT
>JAKAUB010000217.1 GCA_021827845.1 Acidobacteriota bacterium
AGGCAAAGGCTGCGATCGACGCTGCCGAGCGTAAGACGGCGGAGTACGAACACGCCTTGCGGGCGGCGCGTGCCTCCGTGTTTCGCGAGCGGCAGGAGCGGCTGCATCAGCTGCACATGGAGTCCGAGCGGATTCTGAACGAGGCACGCGCGCAGGCGCAGGATCGCATCGCAAATGCTCTGATCGCCATCGAGCACAGCGCCGAAGCGGCACGGCTGCAACTGGACAATATGCTGGATGGATTGACGGCGGACGCGATTCGCGCGGTGCTGCCGTCTGCTGCTGCATCGCAAGCGGTGCAGCCATGAAGACTTCAGCCGTGAAATTCCGCAAATTGGGCGTCATTCTGCTGGGTGCGATGTTGGTTGCGCCCGCTGCGACCGCAGTTGCGCAGACGACCACCGCAGCCCCCGCGGCTGCAGCGAGCCAGAACGCCCAACGGCAGGCGGAGCGACGGGAAGAAATTCGCCAGAAGAAGATTGACAATCCGGAAGCGGAAGATGGCGCAAACGTCTACCGGCACTCGCCGATGGTGCATTCGATCGCCAATGCCCTGGGCGTTTCTGTCGAGACGGCATCCCGCTCGTTCATGTCTATTAACTTTTTCCTGATCCTGGCCCTGATTGTGTGGGGCCTGGGCCGGATGCTGCCGCGCGCGCTGCGCGCCCGGACCGAACGCATCCGCACGGAGATGGAGCAGGCCCGCATCGCGACCGAAGATGCCAACCGCCGGCTGGCGGCTGTTGAAGAGCGGCTGTCGCGGATGTCGAGCGAGATCGCCGCGATTGAGACGCAGGCGGCGCAGGAGACGGAGCGCGAGGCCGAGCGGTTGCGCGCTGCAGCCGAGCGCGAGCGCCAGTTGATTCTGGATGCCGCGAGCCAGGAGATTCAGGCGGCGACCAAGAACGCTGAAAATCAACTGCGGACGCTGGCCGCCGATCTTGTCATTGACCATGCGCGGCGACGTATTGCGGTCTCCGAAGAGGCCGATCGCAGCCTGGTGGCCGGCTTCGTGGGTGGCCTGGGCACCGGCGCACCGAAGAACGGAGTCCGGCAATGAGTGTGTATGCCCTGCAGTATGCGCGTGCGCTGGCCGATGTAGTGCAGAAGGGCGGGCTGGAGCCGGCAGCGGTCTCCGGACAGCTTCAGGATTTTCTGGCAGCGTATGCGTCAAGCCGGGATCTGCGCGAGGTGCTGGAAGATCCATCCATGAAGCTGGAGCAGAAGCTCAAGGTGCTGGATGCGCTGGCGCCGCGGCTGGGGCTCGACCCGCGTGTACGAAACTTCTTTGCGGTCCTGCTGCAGAACGAGCGGATGCACGCCGCGGCGGAGATTGCCGCGGAGTTTCGGCATGAGATGAACCGGCGAATGGGCATCAGCGAAGCAGAAGTGACCAGCGTGCGGGCGCTGAGCGACGCCGAAAAGGCGGAGATTGAGGCCCGGGCGGCGTCGATGACCGGAACGCGGATCCAAGCGGTATACCGGCAGGATCCTGCGCTGCTGGGTGGCGTGGTGCTGCGGATTGGCGATACGGTATACGACGGGTCGGTGCGCGGGCGGCTGGAAGAGTTGCGCGGCCGGATGCTGGCGCGGCAGTAGCAAATCAGAGTTTGGGAAAGAACTGGAAGGCGAATGGCGCAGATTAAGGCAGACGAAATCTCACAGCTCCTGCGGGAGCAGATTGAAAACTTTGAGTCGCGCGTGCGGGTCGATCAGGTGGGAACGATCGTATCCCTCGGCGACGGTATCGCCCGGATTCACGGCCTGGACAAGGTCATGGCCGGGGAGATGCTCGAGTTTCCGCATGGTGTCTCCGGACTGGCGATGAACCTGGATGAAGACCAGGTGGGCGCGGTCATTCTGGGAGACTACGCCGAGATCAGCGAAGGCAACCAGGTAAAGCGCACGGGCCGCATTATGAGCGTGCCGGTCGGCGATGCCATGATTGGCCGCGTGGTGAACGCGCTGGGGCAGCCCATCGACGACAAGGGTCCCATTGCGGCTGACAAGCAGATGCCGGTGGAACGGCTGGCGCCGGGCGTGATCGACCGGCAGCCGGTGCGTGAGCCGATGGCGACAGGCATCAAGGCCATCGACGCCATGATTCCGATTGGCCGTGGCCAGCGCGAGCTGATCATCGGCGACCGCCAGACCGGCAAGACGGCCGTGTGTCTCGACACGATTCTGAACTCTGCCGGCAAAGACCTGATCTGCGTCTACTGCGCGATTGGTCAGAAGCGCTCTTCCGTCGCACAGGTCGTTCAGACGCTGACCGAACGCGGCGCCATGGCGTATACCATCGTCGTCGTCGCGTCGGCTTCAGAGCCGGCCCCGATGCAGTACCTCGCTCCATACGCTGCGACCGCCATCGGCGAATACTTCCGCGACTCCGGCCGCCACGCGCTGCTGATCTACGACGATCTGTCCAAGCATGCCGTCTCTTACCGCGAGATTTCGCTGCTGCTGCGCCGTCCGCCGGGCCGCGAAGCCTATCCCGGCGACGTCTTCTATCTGCACTCGCGCCTGCTCGAGCGCTCGGCCAAGCTGAACCAGGAGCTGGGCGGCGGTTCGCTGACCTCGCTGCCGGTGATCGAAACGCAGGCGGGCGACGTTTCCGCCTACATTCCGACCAACGTGATTTCAATCACCGACGGTCAGATCTTTCTCGAAACAGACTTGTTCAACTCCGGCATTCGCCCGGCCGTAAACGTTGGCCTTTCGGTCAGCCGTGTTGGTTTCTCGGCGGCGGCCAAGGCTACCAAGCAGGTGGGCGCCACGTTGAAGCTTGATTTGGCGCAGTACCGCGAACTGGCAGCGTTTGCGCAGTTTGGCAGTGATCTGGATAAGGTGACGCTGAGTCAGTTGAACCGCGGTCAGCGCCTGACGGAGCTTCTGAAACAGCGGCAGTTCGAACCGCTGTCGATGGAGAAGCAGGTCATGATCCTGTTCGCCGGCACGACCGGGGAGCTGGACAATGTAAAGGTCGAGTATGTCCGCCCGTTCGAAGAGGGGATGTATCCGTACCTTGAAGCCGCACACGGCGACGTGCTGAAAGACATCGCCACCAAGAAGGCGCTGGATGATGGGCTGAAGAGCCGCATGACGGCCGCCATCCGCGAATACAAGCAGAACTTTTTCGCGGAGCAGCCGCATGCCCAGGTGGAAGAAAAGGGCGGCTCGCAAAAGAGCGAGGAGAAGCCGAAGGCAGGCGACGGCAAACCGGCAGCGGCAAAGGCTGCAGGGAGCCACGCGTAGCCCATGGCCAGCGTTCTCGATCTGCGGCGGCGCATCCGCAGTGTGAAGAATACGCGCCAGATCACCCGCGCGATGAAGATGGTCTCCGCCGCCAAGCTGCGGCGGGCGCAAGAGCGCGCCTTCGCGGCGCGGCCCTATGCGCGCATGATCGCCAGCGTTCTTGCGTCCCTGGTGCGTCGAGCCGATCCCTACGATGAGAAGACCGGCGAGCCGGCCAGCCCCCTGCTGGTCGCGCGGCCGGAGAAGAACATCACGCTCGTCGTCGTCACCGGGGATAAGGGCTTTGCCGGCGCCTTCAACACCAACGTTCTCAAGCAGGCGCGGCAGTTCATCATCGATCGCGATGGCGTGGACATCGATCTCGAGATCGTCGGGCGCAAGGGGCGCGATGTGCTGCGCCACAGCTACCCGGTCGCTTCTGTCGATGAAGATCGGCGCATGGCTGAGGGCAGCCGGCGCTCCCGTGAGGCACGGGTTGAGATCACAGGGGAGCACGGCGGCATTCTGGAACGGCTGAGCTTTGATAAGGCCTCACACCTGGCGGATACGCTGGTTCATCGCTTCATTGCCGGCGAAACCGACGCGGTTTACCTGGTCTACAACGAGTTTCAATCCGTCATTCAGCAGCGGATGGTCGTCAAGCGGGTCCTGCCAATCCGGGAAGTTGGCCAGGAGGATGTCGCCAGCGCGAGGGAGCTGACGCACGAAGAGCGGGAGGAGCTGGCAAAGTCCGCGCGCACCGCAGGAGTGAGCCTGAGTCCAGAGGACACCCACGAGGCGGATGCGGAGGCTAGCAAGTTTGGCACCGCGAATGTGGACTACATCTACGAGCAGCCGCCGCGTCAGTTGCTGGCAGCCTTGTTGCCGCGCTACATCGCCACGCAGATTTTCCAGGCGCTGATGGAGTCGGTCGCCGCCGAACACGCGGCTCGTATGACTGCAATGGACTCAGCGACCAACAACGCGACGGACATGATCGATGCGTACACGTTGACGATGAACCGGCTGCGCCAGGCGGCGATCACCAAAGAAATTATCGAAATTGTCAGTGGAGCCGCGGCGCTGTAGCGGCAGGGAATCTGGAAAGGATTTATGGCTGAGAATATTGGACACGTAATCAAGATCTCCGGTCCGGCGGTCGATGTGCAGTTCGACGAGGCGCATATGCCGCCCATTTACGAGGCGCTGCGCGTCACCAGCGAAGGGTTTGAAGTGCCTGCGCCGCTGGACGTAATTCTGGAAGTGCAGCAGCACCTGGGCGAAGGCCGCGTGCGCTGCATCGCCATGGAAGCGACCGAGGGCATGGTGCGCGGCATGAAGGCCATTGACATGGGCGGTCCTATCACCGTACCCGTGGGCCGGCCGACACTGGGCCGCGTGCTGAACGTGATCGGCAAGCCGGTCGATGAGCTGGGTCCGGTTAATGCGAAGGAATATCGGCCCATCCATCGCCAGGCGCCGGCGTTCGACGAGCAGTCCACGCGCGAAGAGATGTTCGAAACCGGCATCAAAGTCATTGACCTGATCCAGCCGTTTTTGAAGGGCGGAAAAACCGGCCTGATGGGTGGCGCCGGCGTCGGCAAGACGGTCGTCATTCAAGAGCTCATCAACAACGTCGCCAGCAAGCACGGCGGTTTCTCGGTTTTCGCCGGCGTGGGCGAGCGCACCCGCGAGGGCAACGATCTTTGGCTCGAATTTCAGGAGTCCGGCGTTATTGATTTGAAGCAGCTCGATAAGTCCAAAGCCGCGCTGATCTACGGCCAGATGACCGAGCCCCCCGGAGCCCGACTGCGCGTCGCGCTCACGGCTCTCACGGTTGCGGAGTATTTCCGCGATGAAGAGGGTGCGGACACGCTGCTGTTCATCGACAATATCTTCCGCTTCACACAGGCGGGTTCTGAAGTCTCGACGCTGCTCGGCCGTATGCCTTCCGCTGTCGGCTACCAGCCGAACCTGGCGACGGAGATGGGCGAGCTGCAGGAGCGCATCACCTCCACCAAAAACGGCTCGGTCACCTCGGTGCAGGCCATCTACGTGCCCGCCGATGACTTCACCGATCCGGCTCCGGCGACGACGTTTGCTCACCTGGATGCGACCACGGTACTGTCGCGGCCGCTGTCGGAGCTGGGCATCTACCCCGCCGTCGATCCGCTGGCGTCCACCTCACGCATCCTGACGCCGGGCATCGTCGGGCAGGAGCACTATGACGTTGCGCAGGGCGTGAAGCGCATTCTGCAGCGTTACAAGGATCTGCAGGACATCATCGCGATTCTTGGTATCGACGAGCTTTCTGAAGAAGACAAGCTCACCGTAGCGCGCGCTCGCAAAGTGCAAAAGTTCCTGTCGCAGCCGTTCCATGTTGCCGAGCAGTTCACCGGCATCCAGGGGCGTTACGTTAAGGTCGCCGACACGGTACGCAGCTTCAAGGAAGTCATCGAAGGCAAGCACGACGATGTGCCCGAGCAGGCCTTCTACATGAAGGGCGACATTGACGAAGTGCTGGAAGCCGCCGGCAAGATGAAGCAGGCGGTTTAACTCCCGGAGCATAGGCGGCAGAATGGCGGAAGCAAACGCAATGCACGTCCGGCTGGTGACACCGGACAAAATCTTCCTCGACGGATACGCCGATGCGGTGTCTCTGCCGGGCCGCTCCGGCTACCTGGAGGCGCTGTACGGCCACGCGCCGCTGCTGACGGAGCTGGGCGCCGGGGAAGTTGCGCTGCATGGCGGCGAGTTTGACGGCCGCCGGTATTTTGTCGCATGGGGCTTTGCGGAGGTTTTGCCGGATCGCGTCACGATTCTGGCGGAGAGCGCGCTCGAGCCGCAGGAGATTTCTGTGCCGGAAGCCCAAGCCGAACTGGAACGCGGACAGCGTCTTTGGAATGAAGCCGGCGAAGACGGTGCTCGCTATCAGGAAGCCAATGCCATCATTCATCAGGCGGAAGAGCGCTTGAATGCGGCGCAGGGAAGCGGCCACAACCAGTAACCTTACCAGCGTTGCGGCGCTAGGCTTTTGCGGGGGGCGGGGACTTGCTTTCTGTCCGGTCGAGCGCACCGGTAAGTTCGGCGATGCGTGAGACGTTGTGCTGCTGGCACCATTCGCTCAGCCCGCGGGCAATGTGTTCCACAGCGCGCGGATCCGCATAGCTGGCCGTGCCTACCTGTACCGCAGTCGCGCCCGCCAGCAGAAACTCCACCACGTCCTCGGGCGATGTAATGCCGCCCATCCCAAGCACTGGAATCGAGACCGCGCGGGATACCTCGTACACCATCCGCAGCGCGAGCGGCTTGATGGCCGGCCCGGACAGACCACCGGTAAAGTTGGACAGGCGGCTGCGGCGCGTGGAGGCATCGATCGACAATCCCACAAAGGTGTTCACTGCAGAGATCGCGTCCGCACCGGCATCTGCAGCCGCGCGCGCCATAGTGGCAATGCTCGTGACGTTCGGGGACAGCTTCACGATCAGAGGTCGCCGGGCGACAGCTTTGGCGGCGCACACCAGCTCACGCAGAAGATCGGCGTCCGTACCGAAAACCATGCCGCCGTGCTGCGTGTTGGGGCAGGACGCATTCAGCTCATAGGCCGCGATGCCTTCAGCCGCGTTCAGGGTCTGGATCACCGCGCAGTAGTCGTCGATGGTTGCGCCGAAAACATTGGTGACAAGCGCGCAATGCAGGCGGCGCGCAGCGGGCAGCTTTTGCTCAACAAACGCAGTGACCCCCATGTTTTGCAGGCCCACAGCATTCATCATGCCGGCGGATGTTTCGATCAGACGGGGCGCTGCGTTGCCCGCCATCGGCGCCCGCGAAAGACCCTTGGTGACAAAGCCGCCGATGTGGCGCATGTCCACAATCTCTTCAAACTCCACGCCATAGCCAAAGGTACCGCTGGCGGCAAGCACCGGATTGCGGAGCTCAATGCCACAGAAGCTGACGCGAAGATCGGGAGCGTGCTCTCGCATCAGGATTTTGGAACCGTGGTGGCGTCTGGCGACGGCGTGGCAGGTTTTTCCGCTGGAGCAGTCTCTCGCGGTTTGATGGTGGACCGTGGTGCGGCTTCATGCGTGTGCCGCGTATGGCGGAGAACGCGCTTCTTCTCTGGCACCTCGGGCTCTGTACGAACCGCCTGCTGCAGCACCCGGCCAATGCTGGCGGAGGGCTGATTGACGTTCAGTAAGGCGGCCAGCGTCGCTGCGAGATCGACCGGCTGTACCTGGCCGCGGTAGGTGCCAGGCATAAAGGCAGACCCGTAAAACGCCAAAGGCACGTGACGGTCATAGGAATACGGGGAGTAGTGCGTGGTACCGGAGCCGATGGACTGCATCTGGTAGGCGTCAGGAATCACCATCACGTACCAGCCGCCGTTGGGCGAATAGCTGTGCGCGATCAGCTGGCCAAATTCGGTGGGCGGAATGCCCGGCTGTAGCGATGCCATCTGCAGCCGCGTGTAGGAGCGGAATATCCGCGGCGTGGGATCGACGCGCGCCGGCGAGGGTTTTACGTCAGCATCCCGCACGTGGGCCGCGCCGGGTTGTGAGGTTGCGATCGCGTCGGGAAGCGCTTCCTGAATGGCGCGCTCGCCCTCCTGCTCGTTGATGCCCGCATGCTCAAACATCGGCTGGTTCAGCGAAATGTACGGCAGCTCCTGATGAGGGAGCAGATATTCAAGGTGCTGGCCGGGTGAAAAGCGATTATTCATCGCTGTGTTGAGCGCGGCGATCAGGGCCTTGACGTTGATGGTGGCGGCAGGCAGGCCAAGCTGCCGGGCAGTAAGCGGCAGCGGAGCTACGCCGTGATCGGCGCTGAAGGCGATCCAGGTATCGTGCAGGCCACCCGGTACGTTTTTGTCGATCCAGCGGAAGAACTGATCGAGGTCGACATCCAGTGCATCGACAAGCTGGTGTTGCTCAGGAGCGTCAGGGCCGACACGGTGGCCAAGAATATCTGTGGAAGAGATGCTGATGGTCAGTACGTCCGTCACGGACCCGGAGCCCAGTTTTTCGCCGGTGATCAGCGCCTCCGCAAAGGCCAGCTCGTACTGGATCGCCTGGTCGGTTCCGCCCACGGCGTTGAAGAAGTTCGCATTGGGGTCCACGCCGGCTGCGTTGCGCGCCTGCACGGCCGCTCCGCCCAGGTTGAACGCGGTCGCCCAGTCTGGAAGCTGGCGCATGTAATAGGTGGAAGTGATAAACGCGCCGCTCTGCGGATCAATCCAGAAGGCGCCGTTGGCCGCGTGACCGGCCGTCAAAATCGCCGCACGATCCTTCAACGAGACACCGTAAAGTTTGGCCTCGCCTTTGGTCGCCAGGCGGACTTCATCGCCAAAAGTGCTGGCGAGCAAGTTGCGCGGCGAAGCGCCTTCGCGGTCTTTCCGCGTGCTGTCAGCGGGCAGACCCACTAGCGTATACCGGGGATCTTCGACAGAGGTGACGGGCCGCTGCGCGTTGCGGCTAAGGTCCCACCATTGATTGCTCGCAATACCGTGGCCGTCTGTATATGCGCCGGTGGCCAGCGTTGCGTGGCCGGCCGCGGTGATCAGGTTGGCGTAATCGTAATAGCAGTCTGGAAAGAACGCGCCATGCTCGAGGAAAAGATTGAAGCCCTGATCCTTGAAGTCTGTGCGATAACGCTCCAGATAATCTTCGCGAAACTGGTCGGCGACCAGAAGGATGACAAGCTTGGGGTGCCCATCATAGGCGCTGGCGAAACAGCGCGCAGTGGAGAGAACCGGGACCACCGCAAACAGCAAGCAACAGAAAAAACGTTTCAACATGAACACATCCTGCCTGGATTAGTGCAGCGAAGCGCCATCTGCTTCATGGTATCAAGCCAGGCCCGCATTGCTGCTTTGGTAGACTCATCCCGCAAATGGCAAAGGTCACTCACGTAGCATCCGGCAACCTGGTGCGCCGCATGGCGCTATTTCTTGGATGCGCCATGCTATTTGAGGTTTTGATGATCGCGGCGGTTCCGCGGTTCCGAGGCTGGAGCGTTCTGCACACAGCCAGGGAATGCGCCGCTGGCCAGATGCTCACCGACTCCTGGTCGTACATGGCGCAGGCCGACGCCGCCCTGCAGCGCAGCCCGGCCAATCTCTATGAGCGCGTGTTTTTCGTCCGCCATGTCCGCTTCATCTACCCTCCTGTCTCGCTCTTGCTATTTCGGCTTTGGCAGTTGGCTGGCCGCGTTGGCGTCGCCCCATTCACGTGGCTGAAAATTACGCTCTACCTCTGCTTCTTCGGGACGTGGCTGGTCGCGTCCGAATATCTCTTTCAGGCGGCCTCGGCTGCGGGCAGGGAATTGAGCCGCGGCGAGCGCTGGCTGGTGCGCTCGATTCTGGCGGCGTTGATGGTGACGTTCCTGCCACTGATCAATGCGCTGTTTCTCGGCCAGGTGCAGACCATCATCAATTTTCTGGCGATGACCAGCGTTCTCTTGTGGCGGAATCGCCGCCGCGTCGCTCCCGGCATTCTGCTGGGGCTCTGCTGCTGGCTCAAGCCGCAGATGGCGCTGTTTCTGCTCTGGGGGCTGCTGCGGCGACAGTGGAGCTTCGCGGTTTCTCTCGCTGCAATGCTGGCGGCCGGGGTGGGCGTTTCGATCGCTGTTTATGGCCTGCACAATACGCTCGAGTACGGAGCCGTGCTGCACTACCTGAGCCTGCGTGGCGATTCGCTCTACACGAACCAATCTCTGAATGGTTTGCTCCACCGGCTGATGCACGTTGGTTCTGCTGCCAATGCGGATCACGGCTACCCGCCGTTCAATCGCACCATCTGGCTGGCCACTTGGGTCTCTTCTGCTGTTCTGTTGACGCTGGCGCTGTTAATACCGCCGCTTCGCCGGATCGAAGCCACCGCGACTGACTTTCTGATCTTTGCGATGGCGACTGTGATGGCCTCACCGATTGCGTGGGAGCATCACTATGGCGTCTTCTTTCTCGCCTTTCTGCTGCTTATGCCGCGGGCGCTGCTCCGCTGGCGGGCTTTTTTCCTGCTGCTCGGCCTATATCTCTTGATCTCCGGCACGTGGGCCCCGCTCCCGAAGCTCCTGCTGCTTACACCCTGGACATTCACCCTCTCGCATCTTTACTACGGTGCATTGGGAATCTTCGCATGGCTGCTGGCCGCTCCGCCGGAACTGCAGTGGGAGGCTGCCTCATCCCGCGTTGACGGCATCGAAACTGTGAGCCGGACGGGCCGTTTATCCTGAACGGAGCGGGAGAATGAGCAGTGCCAGGGTCTCGATCGAAAAAGCCATCCAGTCGTCCCGCGCCCAGGATTCCCGCCACGATTGCTGCTCAAACCGCTTCGCAAACCCAGGACATACCCAGCATTGACTCGGTGCTGGCGCTATTTCATCCGATTACGGCTGCGTGGCTGCGAGCCGTCTTCGAAGCGCCGACACTGCCCCAGCGGCTTGGCTGGCCCGCCATTGCCCGCGGAGAATCGACGCTGATCCTGGCGCCCACTGGCAGCGGGAAAACTCTCTCGGCGTTTCTGTGGTGCATCGATCGGCTCATGCTGCACCCACCGCCCACGGCGGCGCGCGGATGCCGCGTCATTTACATCAGCCCGCTCAAAGCGCTGGCTGTCGATATCGAGCGCAACCTCCGCTCGCCGCTCGCGGGCATCCGGCAGATGGCCGAGCGCGCGGGCGTGGCGGTTTACGAGCCAGCCATCAGCGTGCGCACCGGAGACACGCCGCAGCGCGAACGCGCGCGCTTCCGCCGCGACCCGGCGGAGATTCTTATCACCACGCCAGAGTCACTCTACCTGCTGCTTACCAGCAGTGCCGCGGCCTCGCTGCACACGGTGGAGACGGTCATCATCGATGAGATTCACGCGCTTGTACCCACCAAGCGCGGCGCGCACCTGGCGCTCTCGCTGGAGCGGCTGCAGGCGCTCACCGGTCGTTCCCTGCAGCGCATCGGGTTGTCCGCCACACAGAGGCCGCTGGAAGAGGTCGCGCAGTTTCTTTCCGGCGCGGATGTGCCGGAGCAGCGTGCCGACAGCGCTGCAAAAAGTCTGCAGGCGGAGAATGCCGAAGCGGCCGTGTCGCTTGAACCCGAGTGGCTCACTGATGCACCGGAGACGCTGCTGCCAGCGCAGGGTGCACCGGAATTCCGGCCCGTCACCATCGTCAACGCCAGCCAGCCCAAGCAGCTCGATCTGCGCATCGAAGTGCCGGTTGAAGATATGGCGCGGCTGGGCGAGCAGGAAGAGCTGCCCAGCGGACCCGCGTCACAGGGGCTCAAGCGCACGTCCATCTGGACGGCCATCCATCCGCGGCTGCTGGAGTTGATCCGCGAGCGCACCTCGACGCTCATCTTCGTGAACAGCCGGCGCGTGGCAGAGCGGTTGGCCGGTGCGCTGAACGAGCTGGCGGAAGAGCCGATCGCGCGCGCGCACCATGGCTCCCTGGCCGCGCCGCAGCGTGCCGAGATTGAAGATCTGCTGAAGGCGGGCCGCATCCGCGCCCTGGTCGCCACGTCATCGCTGGAGCTTGGCATCGACATGGGCGCCATCGACCTGGTCATCCAGATTGAATCGCCGCCCTCGGTTGCCAGCGGAATGCAGCGCATTGGCCGCGCCGGCCATCATGTTGGCGCGGTCAGCGACGGCATCATCTTTCCGAAATTTCGCGCCGACCTCATCGCCTGCGCGGCGGCTACGCGCGCTATGCACGAGGGGCTGGTCGAATCTACGCGCTACCTGCGCAATCCGCTCGACGTGCTGGCGCAGCAGATCGTCGCCATCGTGGCCGAGCCGCCGGAAAAGCCCCGCGAACAGAAACCGTCGCGTGCCAAAAAGTCCGCGAAGGCGGCGGAGGATGACGAACGCGAAGATGCAACCCCGGTCGATTGCGATGCGCTTTACCGTTTGGTGCGGTCCAGCGCCCCGTTCGCCGCGCTCAGCCGTGCCGCGTTTGATGGCGTGCTGGATATGCTCTCCGGTCGCTACCCGGCCGATGAGTTTGCCGAGCTGCGCCCCCGCATCACCTGGGATCGCACCGCGAATACGCTGCTGCCGCGCGCGGGCGCCAAACATCTCGCCATTCTGAATGGTGGCACCATTCCGGATCGCGGCCTTTATGGCGTGTTTCTCTCCGGCGCGGAGAAGCCCGTGCGCGTGGGCGAGCTGGATGAGGAGATGGTCTTCGAGTCGAACGGCGGGGATACGTTTGTGCTGGGGGCGACGACGTGGCGCATCGACGAGATCACGCATGATCGCGTGCTGGTTTCGCCCGCGCCGGGTGAGCCCGGCAAGATGCCCTTCTGGCACGGGGACGGCCCCGGCCGTCCGCTGGAGTTTGGCCGCCGCATCGGCGCCATGGTGCGGGAACTGCGCGGCATGGAGCGCAACGCCGCCATGAGCCGCCTGATCCGCGAGCACGACCTGGAACCACGCGCGGCCGACAATCTGCTGCGCTTTCTTGCCGACCAGGAGCTCGCCACCGGTACCGTGCCCGACGACCGCAACATCGTGATTGAACGCTGCCGCGATGAGCTGGGTGACTGGCGCGTGTGCGTCATGACGCCCTTTGGCAGCCGCATCCACGCGCCATGGGCCATGGCCGTCAGCGCGCGTCTGCGGGCTGCGGGACAGATCGACGTCGAATCCCTCTGGGGCGATGACGGCTTTGTGCTGCGCTTTCCTGACACTGTTGAGCCGCCCGACCACGAGCTGCTGCTGCTCGATCCGGCGGAAGCGACGGAACTCGTTCTGCGTCAGCTCGGCCAGACGCCGCTGTTCGCTGCCAAGTTCCGCGAGAGCGCAGCCCGCGCCTTGCTGCTGCCGCGCCGCCGTGCGCAGGGCCGCGCGCCGCTCTGGCAGCAGCGCAAGCGCGCCTACGATCTGCTGTCCGTTGCCTCCCGATACGCCTCGTTTCCTATGCTGCTGGAGGCGTATCGTGAAACGCTGCGCGACGTCTTCGACATGCCTGCGTTTCTTGAGGTCCTGCGCGGCATCACCTCGCGCGATCTCCGCGTGCACGTCACAGAAACACGCAAGCCATCGCCGTTTGCCGCCTCGCTACTCTTCAGCTATGCCGCCAACTTTATCTACGACGGCGATGCGCCCCTGGCCGAGCGGCGCGCCCAGGCGCTGGCTATCGATCAGGATCAGCTCGCGGAGCTGATGGGCGACGCCGACCTGCGCGAACTGCTGGATGCTGCCGCCATTGAAGAGACAGAGGAGCAGCTGCAGGCGCTGGCGGAGGAGTACCGCGCAAAAAATATCGACGGCGTGCATGATCTGCTGCTGCGGCTGGGCGACCTGAGCCGGGAAGAGATCGGCCAGCGCACGCGGGGCTTGGATGCTGATGCTGCCATTAACCGGCTGTTACGTACGCGCCGCGCGCTGGAGTTGCAGATGCTCGGTGCCAAGCGCGTCATCGCGATCGAAGACGCCGCCAAATACCGCGACGCCCTGGGCATTCCGCTCCCGCCGGGGATTCCCGCAGTATTTCTGGAGCCGGCGTCCGATGCGGCGCTGGAGCTGTTGAAGCGATATGCGCGCACCCGCGGCCCGTTCACCGCGGCCGATGCCGCAGCGCGCTTCGGCTGGAGCATTGCCGCGACCCAGACACACTTGCGCACGCTGGTAGAAGCTGGCCGCCTGATTGAAGGCGATTTCCGACCCGGCGGCATGCATCGCGAGTGGTGTGATGTCGGCGTTCTCACCACCATCCGCCGCAAATCGCTGGCTCGCCTGCGCCGCCAGATTGAGCCGGTGGAGCAGCACACGCTGGCGCGGATGGCGACGCACTGGCACGGTTGCCTCCATCGCGGCAAAGGGCTGGACGCCGTCCTCGACGCCATCGACCATCTGCAGGGCGCGCCGCTAAGCGCCTCAGCTTTGGAGCGCGAAATTCTCCCCGCCCGCGTGCAAAAATATCAGCCTGGCGATCTCGACACACTGATCGCAGCAGGCGAGATTGCCTGGTGCGGCGTGGAGCCTGTCGGCGAATCCGATGGCCGCATCGCGCTCTATCTTGCAGACAAGCTGCCCATTCTGCATGCTCCGCCCTCAGCCGGCGCGGACCTGTCGGAACGCGAGACCCAAATCCTTGCCCTGTTGCGGGAGCGGGGCGCCATGTTTTTTCCGGCAATGCATGAGGCCGTGGGCGGAGGCTTTCCCGGTGAAACGCTCGATGCGCTCTGGGGTCTTGTCTGGCGCGGCTTCGTCACCAATGACAGCTTTCATGCACTGCGGGCCTACATGGCGCGCCGCGCCAGCAGCCGTTCTCCGCGCCGTGTGCATACGCAGTCCTTCCGCTCGCGCCGCACCACGCTGCCCGCCCATGCACAGGGTCGCTGGTCGCTGCTGGAGCCGTCCTCCACGCCCGCAGGCTCAGCCACAGAACGTAGTCACGCTCTGGCATTGCAGCTTCTCAAGCGCCACGGCGTTCTCACGCGGGAGTCTATGGCGCTTGAGTCGATTGCGGGCGGCTTCAGCGCCGTGTATCCGGTCCTGCGCGCGCTGGAGGAGTCCGGCCGCGTGCGCCGCGGATATTTTGTGGCCGGCATGGGCGGCGCGCAGTTCGCGTTGCCGTCGGCGGTCGATATGCTGCGCTCGCTGCGCGGCGCCGAACCCGAGCGCGCGGAGATGATGGCGCTGGCTGCCACAGACCCGGCAAATCTTTACGGCGCCGTTCTGCGCTGGCCCGTGGGAAATACCGCAGAAGAACCTGCCGCCGCGACAACAGCGTCGGCCGCGCCGCGCGAAACCTCGCCCCGTTCCTTGGCCCGTACGGCGGGTGCTCGCGTCATCCTGCGCAACGGGGAACTGGTGGCCTACCTGCGCCGTAGCAGCACGAACATCAGTGTTCTGCTGCCGCCGGAGGAACCCGCGCGCAGTCATGTGGCGCGCGACCTTGCCCATTTTCTTGCAGAGCTGGGTCAGCAGGACATGCAGGCCGCGCCCGCAGACCGCCACGCCGGCCTGCTGCTGGTCACCATCAATGACGTTCGCGTGGACGAGCATTTTCTGGCGCGCTTCCTGCTGGACGCTGGATTTCATCCCTCGCCCGCTGGCTTTCACCTGCGCCGTCTGCTGTCGCCGCTACCGCAGCGGTTGCCCGCGGCTGCTTCGCGCGAGGTGCACTAATCTATGCCGGAAGGCGACACCATTTTTCGCTCCGCCCGCGCGCTGGACCGCGCTCTGGCCGGCCGCACGGTGACGCGCTTTGAGACCGTAGTTGCGACCCTCGCCCGCGGCGACGACCAGCATCGTCTGGCCGGTCGCACGGTGGAACGCGTAGAAGCCCGCGGCAAATGGCTGCTCATTCACTTTTCCGGCGATCTCATCCTGCTGACGCATATGCTGATGAATGGAAGCTGGCACATCTACCGGCCGGGCGAGCCGTGGCGCCGGGCGCGCCGGCATATGCGGCTGGCGATTGAAACCGCCGAGTGGCATGCCGTGGGATTCACGGTGCCCATTGCGGAGTTCCACACCGCAGCTTCTCTGGCGCGCCGTGGAGGAGCCGTGACGATTGGCCCGGATCTGCTGGACGAAGACTTCAACGAGCAGCAGGCCACCGCTGCCATCCTTGAGCGTCCGTCGGAGGAGATCGCCGTCGTGCTGCTCAATCAGCACGTGCTCGCCGGCATCGGCAACGTCTTCAAATCGGAAATTTGCTTTGCCTGCGGCATCCATCCCTTTCGACGTGTCAGCTCGTTGAGCCGCCGCGAGGTGGAGAAGCTGGTCGAGGTCGCGCAGCGCTATCTGAAGATGAACGTAACCGAAGATAGCGCCGAAGCCCCCACGGAGAATGCGAACGCCCGCCGCACTACCGGCTCGCTCGACCGCAGCGCAAGGCTTTGGGTCTATGGCCGCCTGGGTGAAGCCTGCCGCCGCTGTGGCGCTTCGATCCTTATGCGCAGGCAGGGCAGCGAAGCGCGCACTACCTTCTGGTGCCCGGAGTGTCAGCCGCTCAACACGCCTGCGGGTTCGCAGACAACGGAACCACGCGCGGTGGAAGGCTGGACGCGCCGTCCGCGCCCGCGCTGACCGCGTTCCGGCCAGCAAAATCTCTGGCCGGACCCGGCCGAGCGCGCAAATCGCGGGCAAAACCATTTATCGTAAAGAAATACTACGAAGCGCTATGGCCCTGATGAAAGCAGTGCGCGGCACGCGCGACCTTTTGCCGCCGGAAACTGAATTGTGGAACCGCGTGGAGCGTACAGCGTGCGATGTCTTCGCGCGGTACGGCTTCGGCGAAATCCGCACGCCCATTTTTGAAGATACGCAGTTGTTCGCCCGCGGCGTCGGCGAAGAGACCGATATCGTCTCGAAAGAGATGTACACGTGGGAAGATCGCGCGCGCGCTCAGTCAGAGAAATCGCAATCGTTAACGCTTCGTCCGGAGAATACTGCAGGCGTCGTCCGCGCTTACATTGAGCACAAGCTGGCGGAGACCGGCCTGCTGCAAAAGCTTTACTACATCGGCCCGCAGTTCCGGCGGGAACGGCCGCAGAAGGGCCGCTATCGCCAGTTCTTCCAGATTGGCGCGGAGGTGATCGGCCCGCCGAGCGCGGGCAGCGAGTCGCCACTGCGCGATGCAGAGGTGCTGGAGATGCTGGCCACGCTGCTCGACGCACTCGGCATCGCGGGCTGGACGCTGGAGTTGAACTCCGTCGGGTCGGCAACCGATCGGCCGCGGTACGTGCAGGCGCTGCGCGAAGCGCTGATTCCCGTGGCCGCAAGCTTGTGTGACGACTGCCAGCGCCGCGCGGTCACCAATCCGCTGCGTGTGCTGGACTGCAAGGTGCCGGAAGATCAGCCGGTCATTGAAACACTGCCGAAGATTGCGGACTTTCTCGATGACGCCTCACGCGCGCATTTTGCTGCCGTGCGGTCTGCGCTGGACGCTTGCGGCGTGCCGTACCACGTGAATCCCAGGCTGGTGCGCGGACTGGACTACTACACCCGGACGACGTTTGAGTTTACGCACGGCGGCCTGGGCGCGCAGAACGCGCTGCTCGGAGGCGGCCGCTATGACGGACTGAGCGAAATGCTGGGCGGCCCGCGCGCACCGGGCATCGGCTTTGCGATCGGCGCGGATCGGCTGGTGCTGACGCTGCAGGCGATGGACTCCGCAGCACGCGGCGACGAAGCCTTGCTGGATGTTTACGTGGCGCCGATTGGCGAGGCGCAGCAGAACGCCGCGCTGCAGCTTGCGCGGGAGCTACGCCGCCAGGGCCTGCGCGTCGAGTTGGGGGATGGCAGCTTCCGCATCAAGAAGGCGTTTGAGATGGCGGATAAGCGAGCGCGCTCCATCATTCTGCTGGGCGAGGATGAACTGCAGTCCGGCCAGCTCACCGTGAAGACGTTTGCTTCCGGAGAGCAGACGAAGATCGCAAGAGACGAAATCGGAGACTATCTGTGCCGGGCAATGCGCGTCGGCGAACAGAATTAGGGGCTATGACGGCAACTTTACAGGCAATGGGAGAACTGCAGCGCACAGCTATGTGCGGCGATCTGCGCGCGGCGTCCGCCGGACAACACGTAGTGCTGATGGGCTGGGTCAACCGCCGCCGCGACCACGGGAATCTCATCTTTCTCGATCTGCGCGACCGCTCGGGCATCGTGCAGATTGTGCTCGATAAAGAGCTCAACCCCGCAGCGCATGCGCTGGCTGAACAGGTCCGTCCGGAGTATGTCGTCGCTGTCGCCGGCACAGTGCGGCCGCGTGCCGCAGCTTCCGTCAATCCCAATATGCCCACCGGCGAAATTGAAATTGAGGCAGCCGAGCTGCGCATTCTGAACGATGCCAAGACGCCGCCGTTTTCCCCGGCGGAAGACGCCATCGGCAATGAGGAGCTGCGGCTGAAGTACCGCTATATCGATCTGCGCCGCCCCGCGCTGCAGCGCAACCTGGCGCTTCGGCATAAGATCACGCTGGCCGTGCGCGAGAGCCTGGCCGCGCAGGACTTTCTCGAAGTGGAAACGCCTTGCATGACGCGCTCCACGCCAGAGGGCGCGCGCGATTATCTGGTGCCCAGCCGCGTGCATCCGGGTGAGTTTTTCGCGCTGCCGCAGTCGCCGCAGCTTTTCAAGCAGATTCTGATGATCTCCGGCCTGGACCGCTACTTTCAGATCGCACGCTGTTTTCGCGATGAAGACCTGCGCGCCGACCGGCAGCCCGAGTTTACGCAGATCGATCTCGAGATGACGTTTCCGCAGCAGGAAACAGTATTTCGCGTCGTAGAAAAATTTCTGGCGGCGGCGTTTGGCGCAGCGGGAATCCATCTGCCCACGCCATTCCCGCAGATCACGTATGACGAGTCCATGCGCCGGTTCGGCACCGACAAGCCGGATCTCCGCCTGCCCGAACTGGTGGACGTTCGCAACGCCTTCGACCAGCCTGCGATGGAGACGCTCGCCATCGATACGAATCTGCCGGTGGTTGCCATCCTCGCGCGTGGCGTGGGCGAGCTATCACGCAAAGAACGCGATGAAAACCGCCCGCTGTTCGATGCCCGTAAGGGCGCCAAGCTCATCGACGACATCAAGCGGTTGGAGAAAAGTTTTCCCGCCGCCGTGGTTCAAATCCGCGAGCGCACCGGCGCCGCTGCCGACGATCTCCTGGTCCTGGTGGCCGGCGACCCCACCGCGCGCATTGCAGCCAGCGATACCAAGAGCACAGGCCGTCTGAGCGAGCGGGAGATCGCCGTCTACTCCGCGGCCGGTTCGCTGCGCACGGAGCTCTCGCGCAAATACGCTGCGCGGCACGGCGCCTATCAGGCAACGGATGACGTGCTTGTTCGTGCGCAGGATGAATCGCAAAGCCCGGTCGATGGCAGCCGCGCCTTCTTTCCCATTTGGGTCACGGATTTCCCCATGTTTGAGCACGATGCGGCCTCTGGGCAGTGGCTGCCCGCGCATCATCCGTTCACCTCGCCGCATGAGGCAGATATGGACCGGCTCACCTCCGACCCCGCGTCGGTGCGCGCCCGCTACTATGACCTCGCCATGAACGGGCTCGAGCTGGGCTCCGGTTCCATCCGGATTTATCGCAAGGATGTGCAGTCGAAGATTTTTGCGTCGCTGGGAATGAGCGACGAAGAGGCGCGCGAACGGTTCGGGTTCTTTCTGGAGGCACTGGAGTACGGCACGCCGCCGCACGGCGGCATCGCGCTGGGCCTGGACCGCATTGTGATGATTCTCGCCGGGGCGCCCAGCCTTCGGGATGTCATCGCTTTTCCGAAGACCGCCAAGGCCGTCGATCTGATGGTGGACGCACCCTCGCCCGTCGAGGACGCTCAGCTTCGCGAGCTGCATATCCAACGGCGCCGCACGTAGAAAGCGGCGGCAGCCCGCAGTGCGCGCGCGTGCCGCCGCTCGGACGCTTCAGTACGCCGGAATTCCTGTGACGCTCTGGCCGATGATGAGGGTGTGCATGTCGTGCGTGCCCTCATAGGTCTTCACCGACTCAAGATTCATCATGTGACGCATCACCGGGTAGTCCTCGGTGATGCCGTTGGCGCCCAGGATGTCGCGCGAGATGCGCGCGCACTCAAGGGCCATCCAGACGTTGTTCCGCTTGGCCATGGAGATGTGCTCATGGCTCACCGTGCCGGCATCCTTCAGCTTGCCCACCTGCAGGGACAGCAGTTGCCCCTTGCTGATCTCGGTGATCATCCACGCCAGCTTCTCCTGCACCAGTTGGTGGCTGGCAATGGGCTGATCGCGGAACTGCTTGCGCAGCAGGGAGTATTGCAGAGCCGTGTCATAGCAGGACATGGCTGCGCCAATCGCGCCCCAGCCAATACCGTAGCGTGCCTGGTTCAGGCACATCAGCGGGGACTTCAGCCCGGAGCTGCCCGGCAGCAGTGCGGAGGCTGGCACGCGAACATCCTGCATGGAGAGGCCTGACGTCACAGACGCCCGCAGCGACCATTTGCCGTGCACGTCATACGCGGTAAAACCGGGTAGTTTCGTATCGACCAGAAAGCCGCGGATGCGCCCGTCTTCGTCATCGACTTTTGCCCAGATCACTGCCACATCTGCCAGCGAACCGGAGGTGATCCACATCTTTTCGCCGTTCAGGATGTAGTCGCCGCCGTCTTTTTTCGCGCGGGTGCGCATGCCCGCGGGGTTGGAGCCGAAGTCCGGTTCTGTCAGACCGAAGCAGCCCAGCTTTTCGCCTTTGGCCATCTGCGGCAGCCACTCATTCTTCTGCTCATCGCTGCCAAAGGCATAGATGGGATACATGACCAGCGCCGACTGCACGCTGACGAAGCTGCGCAGGCCGGAGTCGCCGCGTTCGGTCTCCTGCATCACCAGGCCGTACTCCACGTTGTTCATCCCGGCGCAGCCATAGCCCTGGATCGTGGCGCCATAGAAGCCCAGCTCGCCCATCGGCTTGATCAGTTCTTTTGGGAAACGGCCTTCGCGGGCGCACTCCTCGATGATCGGAATGACATTATCTTCAATGAACTGACGGGAGGTATCGCGCACCATCCGCTCATCTTCCGTCAACAGCGTGTCGAAGCCGAGAAAATCGACTCCTTTGAACTTGAAGGCCATAACCGTCTATCTCTCCTGAAAATCGGAAACTCTTCAGGCTAGCAGAGTTACCGCTTCGCGCGAAAGCAGCCGTTGCGGCCGGTCAAAGTTGGCAGCTATTGTGCAAGGTATTCCGTGATGTAGGGGTCGTCTGAGCGAAGCAGGTCCAGCAGAGAGCCGGAGAACGCGATGCCCGTGTTCCGCAGAACCATAATGACGGTGTTCGGATCCACCCCGTCGCCGGGGATGCGTTCCATGGCATTGCTCGACCGATTGAAGCGGTGGGTGGCCAGCATGAACGCGTCCTGCAGCCGGTGGGTCACCAGCAGCGCCGTGCTTTCATACACGTCGCGCTGCTTCATGACCAGCTCAATGATGGTTGTAGAGGTAATCGGGTCCAGGCCGCCGGTGGGGGAATCGTACAGCAGCAGCTTAGGCCGCGTGATGATGGCGCGGGCAATCGCCACCCGGCGCCGCATGCCGCCGGAAAGCTCCGCCGGAAATTTGTCGATGGCGTCTTCCAGCTCCACGAAGCGGAGGGCCTCGCGCACACGCCGCTCGATGGTCTCGTCGTCCACCTTTTGTTCGCGCATGCGGAAGGCGACGTTCTCGCGGACTGAGAGCGAGTCGAACAGCGCGCTCTCCTGAAATGTCATGCCGATGTGGTCGCGGAAGGTAAACATTTGCTGTTCCGGCATGGTGCCGATATCTTCGCCAAAGATGCGGATGCGGCCGAAGTCCGGGGCTATGAGGGCATTGGCCAGTTTCAGCATGACGCTCTTGCCGGTGCCCGCTTCGCCCAGCAGGATCACCATCTCGCCGGATTGAGCGCTGAAGCTGATGTCGTTCAGGACAGGCTTGCCATCAAAGCCGATCGAAACGTGTTCAAACTCCACCGCCGCAGGCTCGGCTTCTGCAACAGCAGCGGTTGCCGAACCGTCGGCGGAGGTCTCATCGCGGACAGCCATCGCTCAGCGCCCGAACACGCCGATCATCAACCGGCTGATGACAAAGTCACTGGCGATGATAAGGACCGAGCTGACAACGACAGCCTGCGTGGTGGATCGGCCCACCCCTTGCGTTCCGCCGCGTGTGGACATGCCGAAGTAACAGCCGATGGTTGCGATGATGAAGCCGAAGAAGATCGGTTTGATGAGGCCTTCGAGGATGTCGGGATAGCGCAGATACTGGTACGCCATGTGGTAGTACTGCGCGCCCTCCAGACCAAGCATCGTGGTGGAGATCAGGCCGCCGCCAAAAGTGCCGAGCGCGTCGGAGATGATCGTCAGAAAAAAGAGCATGACGATGGTGGAGAGGACGCGCGGCGTTACCAGCTTTTTCAACGGATCGGTGCCAAGAGCACGCATGGCGTCAATCTGTTCGGTCACCTGCATGGATCCCAGCTCGCTGGCCATGCCGGAGGCGTTGCGGCCCGACACCATCAGGCTGGTGAGCACGGGCCCCAGTTCTTTGATCATCGAAAGGCTGACCAGTTCGCCGGTTACGGACTTGGCGCCGAACTGCGCCAGCGTGGTCGCCGACTGCAGGGCAAGCACGCCGCCGGTAAAAAATCCCGTCAGCATAACAATCGGCAGCGAACCGAAACCGATCAGGTCCGCCTGCGTAAAAAGGTCCGCCCAATAGAACGGCTTTCGGAATACGTTCGTCAGGGCGTTCCAGGAAAGCAGGGAATACTCCTGGACGGCCAGCACTTTTTCGCGCAGGAGCTCTCCGATCGGCATACTCGCATTATGGCATCCGGCCGCAGTCCCTGGGGAGGGAATGCGCCGGAGCGGAACGTCAGGGCATCTGCTGCAGGGTAGCCGCGGCCCGTTTTAGGGCCTGCGTAAGAATGGTGAGCTGTTGCGCGGCGCGTGCGGAGTCGGAAGCATCGATCGCCTCGTTGACGCCAGGAATGACGACCGCAGCATAGCCGGTGTGTTCTCCCGGCGCATAAACGGTGTGCCGGTACCAGGGACGGCCGGGCAGACCCTTCGCAGAGAGCAAATCTTCTTCCGCCTGGCGGAGGATCTGATTCTGGCGGGCAAAATCTCCCGTGGGGTTCTGCTCAGCCGCGTCCGCACGCGCGCCAGCCTCGCGGAACTGCTGCGCCGCCCGCAGGGCCGCGTCAAAGTCCAGGCCCGTCAGGTTTTTGTCGGCGGCTCGGGTTCTTGCATCGCCCAGGTAGCGCTCGACGGCGCGGCCGTAGGCGGCGTAGTCGTACGGCAAAACATCTGCATCGGCCATGGTGATGGCCTCCAGTCCCAGCACGCGCGCCTGCTGCTGCAGATAGACAAACTTCGGGTCGGCATTTTTCACATACCAGGCGTAGTTATCGAAGGCCGAGTGATACACACCATACGGGCCGCTCGAGCCGATGTCCGTCGACGGAACACCGAGATGCTGCAGAAATGGGGTGTAGTCCGAGCCGCTGCCCAGATCGTCCAGGTGAACGGGCAGTGCGTGATCGCTGCTCAGAGACGGAAGGGACGCGGGTTTTTCATGCGCAGCCCGGTCCTGCTCGGCCTGCCAGGCAGAAAATACCGTGCCACCCTGCGGACTAGGGACAAGCTGCGTGATCGACACCACAAAGGGCTTCAGCGAGGGCACCGCTGACGCCTCGAAGTTTGGTCCCGAGACGGCGACATCCACGTTAAAATACGCCGCCGCTTTGGCGAGCTGCTGCTGGTGCTGCTCGGCCCATTCGGTCGA
>JAKAUB010000195.1 GCA_021827845.1 Acidobacteriota bacterium
CATCGTCGCGATAAAAAATGTCACCGTGAATGAGCCATTCTTTCAGGGGCATTTCCCGGACTACCCGATCATGCCAGGCGTTCTAATGATTGAAGCCATGGCGCAGGCCGGTGGCGCGCTGCTGCTCACGGAATTCCCCGACCGCCACGAGAAACTTGTGCTTTTCACCGGCATCGAATCGGCCCGTTTCCGCCGTCCCATCGTGCCCGGCGACCAGGCGCGCATTGTGGTGGAGGTCGTCAACTGGCGGCCGCGCGCCGTCCGTATGCAGGGCAATGTTTACATCGGCGAAAAGCTGGCCTGCGAAGGCATCGTGATGTGTCAGATTGTGCCGCGCCATCCGAAAAAGGCTGCCGCCGAGGCTGAACCGGCTGAGGCAACGGCTGGCGCGTGAGCATTCACCCGACCGCGCGAATTCACGCCTCCGCTATTGTTGCGGATGGAGCATCGATTGGCGCAGGCTGCATCATCGGCCCTTACTGCACCGTTGGGGCAGACGTGGAGCTGGCGGAAGGCTGCGAGCTGGTGTCGCACGTGGTGTTGGACGGCCGCACGCGCATCGGACGCAACACGCGCATCTTCTCCTTCGCAGCTCTGGGCATCGCGCCGCAGGACCTGAAGTACAAAGGCGAGCCGACGGCGCTGAGCATCGGCGAGCACTGCGTCATCCGCGAGTCCGTCACCATCTCGCGCGGCACGCCCGGCGGTGGTGGCCACACGCGCGTCGGGGACAACTGCCTGATCATGGCCTACGTGCACATTGGCCATGACTGTTCGATCGGGAGTCACTGCATCCTGGCCAACGCGGCCACGCTCGCCGGCCACGTTACAGTGGAAGACTATGCAACCGTCGGCGCGCTCTGTCCCGTGCATCAGTTCTGCCGCATCGGCCGCTACTCCTACGTCGGTGGCGGCACGACCATTACGCAGGATGTGCTGCCGTTTTCGCTCACCTCGGCCACCCGTGAGACCCATGCCTTCAGCCTGAACAAAGTGGGCCTCGAACGCCGCGGCTTTACGCCGGAGCAGATGCGCGCCTTGCACCGCGCGTATCGCACGCTGCTGGCGGGGAAGCGAAACACGACGCAGGCGCTCGAAACGCTGCGCGCCGCCGAAGGCAGGACGGATGAGGTGGCATACCTGATTCGGTTTATCGAAGAGTCCTCGCGCGGCATCATCAAGTAGCGCGCGCCGTAAAACATCATGGAATCTTTTTCGCTCGCAACGACGGAACCACTGGGACTGATCGCCGGGAACGGCAGCTTTCCCTTTCTGCTGCTGGATGCTGCGCGTGCGCACGGCATACCGGTCGTTGTTGCGGCGATCCGCGAGGAGACGGACCCCGCGATTGACGCGCGGGCCGCGGCGGACACTGGCATTCGCGTCCACTGGCTGTCGCTCGGCGAGCTGTCAAGTCTGATCGAGATGTTTCATCAGGAGCATGTGACGCGCGCCGTGATGGCCGGGCAGGTGAAGCACAAGCAGATCTTCTCCAGCATCCGGCCCGACTGGCGGCTGGCCAAACTGCTGCTTTCCCTCACGACGCGCAACACCGACGGCCTGCTAGGCGCAGTCGCGAAGGTGCTGGAGGACGAGGGCGTTCACCTAATCTCTTCGACCGCGCTGCTGGAGCCGATGCTGGCGCGCGAAGGCACACTGACGGCGCGTGGGCCATCCCCGGCGGAGCTGGCCGACATTGAGTATGGCGTGCAGGTCGCGCGCGGGCTAGCTGCGTTCGACATTGGCCAGACGGTTGTCATTGCCGCCCGGGCCTGCGTTGCTGTTGAGGCAATGGAAGGGACCGACGCGACGATACTGCGCGCCGGCCAGGTGCTGCCGCCGCTCGAGCAGCAGACGGAGGCGACGACGCTGGACCGCTCGCTGACGGTCGTAAAGATCGCCAAACCCAAGCAGGACATGCGTTTTGACGTGCCCGTGATTGGTCCCGGAACGATCACAGCCATGTGTACGGCCGGCGCCACCTGCCTGTCCATTGAGGCCGGCCGTACCCTCATCTTCGATTTGCACACTGTCATAGCGGCGGCAGATGCCGCGGCCATCGCCATCGCCGGACGCAGCCGCGCGGAGTAGAATCGCCGGTGGACGGTTACCGTCCCGTATCAGGAGACTTTCGCATGCATGGATGGAAGATAGCCGCTGCCGTTGTTGTTGTCGCTCTTGCGACGTTTGGCGCCTCACAGATGTTCGCCGCCAGTGATGCCGTGCCCCAGGTGGGGCAGATGGCGCCCAACTTCACACTGCCCAGCCAGAACGGCACGAAGATCAGCCTGGATCAGTACCACGGCAAGTGGGTCGTGCTCTACTTCTACCCCAAGGACCAGACCCCGGGCTGCACCATTGAGGCGCGCAATTTTCAGCACGATCTCAGCAAGTTTGAAGCCGTCAATGCCGTCATCCTGGGCGTCAGCGTGGACTCCGTGAAGAGCCATCAGGCGTTCTGCACCAAGGATGGTCTGCACTTCAAGCTGCTCTCCGACACCGGCACGGGCGTGGTGAAAGAATATGGTTCGCTGGGCAACTACATGGGCTTCAAGATCGCCAAGCGCAACACCTTCCTCATCAATCCTGAGGGCAAGATCGTCAAGGAGTGGATCGGCGTCGATCCGACCGGACACAGCGCCGAAGTGCTGCAGGCGATTCAATCGATGAAGAAGACCAGCTAGCCGCTGGTCTTCTTTCTGTCATTCCCGCAGGGATTCTGCGGTTGCTCTCGTAGCCGCTCCGGCTCCAACTACATCGCGTCCAGCTCCACGCCCGGAATCGCGCGGCCCGACGCGCTGCTCTCTCTCGCCATCTCCAGCAGCCGGATGACGCGCCAGCCATGCTCGCCGGGAACGGCCAGCGGTGCGTGGCCATGAATGGCGTCGCGGACATTTTCGTAATACCCGCGATAGTCGCCGGCCAGCGTTGGAACCTTTCGGACCGCCGCCGCGCCGTCCGCCATTTCCGTCAGCGTCCCCCATGCGGACTCCGGCTCTTCGCCCCAATGCGGACCACCCAGCTTCGCGCCGCCCTTCAGCGCTGGTTCCTGTGGGTCCACGCCGTATTTCACATACGAGGCGTGCGTGCCGTGCGCCACATAGCGTGGTCCGGGGGCGCAGGCCAGCATCGTCGCTCCCAGCGTCACGTGCAGGCGCGGATACTCCAGTGTGATCGTAAAGGCATCGTCCACAGGGCTGCCGTCGCGCTCCGCTCGCACGTCGCCGCGCACGGTGCGCGGCGAGCCGAACAGCGTCAGCGCCTGGTCGGCCAGATGCGACCCCAGATCGAACAGATTGCCATTGCCCGGCACAGGCTGCTCCTGCCACGGCTTGGCGCGCATACCGGGGTGGTAGCGGTCGAAGCGCGACTCCAGAGTGACTAGCCGGCCCAGTTCGCCGTCGGCGATCAGCTTGCGCAGCGTCAGAAAGTCTCCATCCCAGCGGCGGTTCTGGTAGACGGATAACAACACGCCGCGGTCGCGGGCCAGTTCAATCAAGCGGCGGCACTGGTCGCTGGATGCAGCAAACGGCTTATCGACGACCACATGCTTGCCAGCTTTCAGAGCCTGCCACGCCAGCTCAAAGTGCGTCGCCGGGGGCGTGGTAATTACGACCAGCGAGAGATCGGGCACCGCCAGCATCTCCGGCAGCGTGCGCACCAGCTTTGCCTTGGGGTACAACTCTGCCGCATCGCCGCCATGCCGTACCAGAATGGCGGCCAGTTCAAAGCCGCTGATGGCGTCCAGAAACGGCGCATGAAACACCCGTCCGCCTAATCCAAAACCCACTACGCCCGCACGAATTGTCTTTGCCATGGCTCTCTTCCGTTGTTTCGGTTAGTTGTGCATCTTCCCCAGATTCGGCTGCGGCCGGTAGCCATCGTGCCACTCGGTTTCCGACTGTCGCAGCGGTACCGCCAGCAGCGCGTAATCATTGTCGGTCAGAAATCCCTCATAGCCCATTGGCGTTCCATCCCAGCGGCGCCAGTCGTTGGACGGCCCGCTCGGGCCGTGGCCGGAGAAGCCGCATTTGCCATACTCCTCCAACATCGGGATGACGAACGTTCCTCGACAGCAACGATCAAAATGCTAGAAAACCTGCAAAAACACGAGAAGCTCCCCGGTGATGGCGGAGAGTTCCTCGTGAGAAGTGAAGATTGACGTGGGGATGTAGAGAAGACGGTTTGTCACGAGGCGGCAGAGCAGATACCGCCTTCAGGGATGGGAGGCCAGGGGCCGGAATGTACGGGCCATGCACCAGAGGCAAACCCCACGCTTCGTTGAAGGGCGCACCCGCCGCGGCCGTCAGGCCTGGACAGCGGGTACTTCGGGAGTGGTCTCGGCCGCTTCTGCGGGCTTCTGCCGGGCGGCTTCGGCCTTGCGGGCCTGCTCAATTTTCTTGCCCGGCGCTATGATCGCGTGCAGCGTCGTGCCTTCCATGCGTGGGGCAAATTCCACGATGCCGCCGTCGCCAACGTCCTGGATCAGGCGGTTGATGATCTGGTAGCCCAATTCGCGGTGCGCCATCTGGCGTCCACGGAAGCGCAGCGACGCCTTCACCTTGTCGCCTTCCTGCAGAAAGCGGACAGCCTGATTCTTCTTGGTCTGGTAGTCGTGCTCGTCCACCGTCACAGAAAACTTCACTTCTTTAATGACGATGACTTTTTGCTTTTTCCGGGCAGCCCGTTCGCTCTTGTCCTTCTCGTAGAGAAACTTGCCGTAGTCCTGAATGCGGCAGACCGGGGGAACCGCATTGGGCGAGATCTCCACCAGATCCAAACCGCGTTCCCGGGCAAGCTTCAGTGCCTCAAACGGGGTCATTACGCCAATCTGCTCGCCAGTGTCGCCAATTACCCGGACTTCGCGGGCGCGAATCCGGTCGTTAATCCGAATGAACTGTTTTGCCGAACGTTTATCGATGTGCCGCCTCCAAGTGCGCGTGGCCGAAGCCTCGCCTCGTGAGTATACCATCGGGCCAAACGCGGCCATCTCCGGTGCTCATCACCCACTTCGTACGATGGAGCCGCTGCCAGCGCGTGTTGTCCGTCAGCCAGGAATGGCCGAAATTGCGATCAAAGAACCACGCCGGCCATGCCGTCCGCGGTCAGGCCCGTCGCGTGTACCAGGATCCTTTGGTTCGCGGGCCGCACCTGGTCCAGATCCACCGGCAGAAAATTATCGGTCAGGGCGCTTCCGGCCGGCCCGCTCGCCCGCAGCGTGATGGCGCTCAGTCGCGTGCCGACGAATTGCTGCCGGAACGCGCGATGCTTCCCTTCAATCAGCCCGCGAAGGGCGCGCATCCGCTCCCGGACGGCCGTGCCGTGCACCGGCGCCTCCTGATGCAGCTGCCACGCGGGCGTTCCGGGCCGCGCCGAAAACGGGAAAAGATGCAGGTAGGTCAGCGGCAGCCGGGCGATAAAGTCGCAGGTCTCCCGAAACTCCGCGTCCGTTTCGCCGGGAAAGCCCACCATCACGTCGGCGCCGATGGCCGCATGGGGGCTGGCCGCGCGCAATGCCTCCACCTGCGCCGCGTAGTGCCAGGGCCGGTAGCGGCGGTGCATCCGGCGCAGCACGGCGTCCGAGCCCGACTGCAGCGGAACGTGTGCATGCCGGGCCAGCCGAGGGTGCTCGCCCGCACCCCAGCGGGCAAACTGCGCGATCAGGCCTTCGGTCCAGTCCATCGGCTCGAGGGAACTGATGCGCAGCCGCGGCAGCGCCGTCTCCGCCAGAATCTTCTCGATCAGGTCTTCCAGCCGCTGCGGCGGCGTCAAGTCGCGGCCCCATCGTCCCAGGTTGATGCCGGAGAGCACCAGCTCCGCGCCGCCTCCGGTTACAAAACTTTCCGCGTCCGCCAGAATGCGGTCGGCCGTCAGGGAGCGGCTCGCGCCTCGGGTCGCGGGAATAATGCAGAAGCTGCAGCGGTTGCCGCAGCCGTCCTGGATCTTCAGCGAAGGCCGCGTTCGCTGCTCAAAGCGGCCATTCTCCCCGGCTCGCCCCGGCAGTGCGATGTCCGCGTGGGCAAAGTCGTCAGAAACCAGCATGGGCGCCAGCGACGGCAGCCGGATCGCATCCAGCGCGACAAACCCGTCGCGTCCGCCGCGGAGGCTGTCCAGTGCGAGATCGGCGACGGCCCCCTTATGGCTGTTGCCGGCGACGGCAGACACGCCGGGGAGGGCTGCCAGCTCCTGCGGCGCCCGCTGCGCATAGCAGCCGGTCACCACAATGCGGGCGGAGGGATTGTCGCGGACCGTCCGGCGGATGATGGCGCGCGCCTCGCGCTCCGACTCGGCGGTCACGGAACAGGTGTTCAGCACCACGACGTCGGCGGCCCCGCTCTCGGCCAGCTCGCACCCCCGCGCCACCAGTCCGGCGGCCAGAGCATCCCCGTCGGCCTGGTTGGCGCGGCAGCCTAGCGATTCCACCCGGGCGCGTATCACTCGCCAGTGTAGCAACGCGATTCACAAAACGCCTGTCGACAGCCCTTGTCCGGTTGGCATAGAGTATGGTTTTAACTGCCTAGGGGGAATAAGCCATGAAACGACGCATCCTGGTCGTGGATGATGAGCCCGCGATCCTGCTCACGATGAAGGCGCTGCTCGAAATGCACGGATTTGAAGTGGAAGGGGCCTCCTCCGCCCGCGATGCCAAGGGAAAGCTGCGCAATTCGGTCTTCCATATGGTGATCACGGATATGCGCATGGAGAGCGATGAGGCCGGCCGCGAGGTGATCCGCGCTGCAAAAGAGGCGGCGTCGCAGCCCGCCGTGGCGCTGCTGACCGCCTTCCCTATGGACGATGACTCCTGGCGAACTGATGGCGCCGATGAAATGCTGGTGAAGCCCATGAATAGCCAGTCGCTCATCCGCCAGCTCGAGGCGCTCCTAGTGGCGCATGAGGATCGCAAGCGCCCGGTCGAGAAGGTACATCCAGCGAGCACAAACGGAAAGAGTTCGCGGAAGCCCGCAACGGCCGCCGCGCAGCACTAGGCGGATTTCTTTCGCTGTCAGTGCCAACACCGAATCTGCTTCAGTCTTTCTTGTTGTCATCCCCGCAGGGGATATGCCTCTGCCGTTGCTCTTCTTGCCGTCATCTCCGCAGGCGATCTGCTTCTGTCTTTGTTTTCTGGTGTCATCCCCATGCCGTATACTGGTTGGAGCGGTAAATCTGTCTTTTCTTCCGATTGGAACCACAATGCCGAAACTGAAAACACACAAGGGCGCGGCTAAGCGCTTCAAAAAGACCGGCACCGGCCGGGTCAAGCGCGGCCAGGCCTTCATGCGGCACATTCTGACGTCGAAAGAGACCAAGACCAAGCGCCATCTGGGCGCCTCGGCCATGGTGTCGGACGCCGATCTGCCGAAGGTGCTCCGCATGATTCCTTACGCCTGATCGGCTCTCAATAATGAGAGCTTTGGGCCCGCAAGCGTTCGAGGCCCCGCGCAGTTCGACTGCGTAGAGATTCAGGAATGACAAGCGAGTGAAGAGGCGATTCCGCGCAGCGTGTTTGGCTGCGCCTCCTGCCTCCAGCCGCTCCAACGAAACGCAAAAAGGAGAAATACTATGCCACGCGTCAAACGCGGTAATAAACGCAAAGAGTACCGCAAGAAGATTCTCAAGCGCGCCAGCGGCTACTTCCTTACCAAGTCCAAGCTGTACCAGGCGGCCGAAGAGGCCGTCGAGCGCGGTCTGAAGTTTGCCTATCGCGGCCGCCGCGAAAAGAAGCGCCAGTTCCGTTCGCTCTGGATCGTGCGCATCGGCGCGGCTGCTAAGCTGAATGGCCTGAGCTATTCGCAGTTTGTCCATGGGCTGAAGCTGGCCGGCATTGACCTGGACCGCAAGGTGCTGGCCGATATCGCCGTCCACGACGCCGCTGGATTTACGGCGCTGTCTGAGCAGGTGAAGTCCGCGCTGCAGAAGGAACACGATCAGCGCAGCTCGGCTGCCTAACAGCCGCCGCGTTACGTATTCCAGAAGGCGCGTCCTGCGGGACGCGCCTTTCGCTTTCTTAGACCGGCAGGCCGCGTCGCATCCGGCTGCGATGCACCATCAGATCGACCGTCGCCAGCAGCGTAATCAGTGCGATCACCGTCTGCGACATCACGCAGTACAGACACCATACTTCCAGCACCGACGCTTCAATGTGCGACAGGTACAGTGCGAACAGCAGGCCAACCAGCGAGAAGACCAGCGTCCAGCGGCGCTGGCGGAAGCCGGCCAGAAGCGCCAGAAACAGATAGCCCGCCACGCCGATCGCTGCGACCGGTACGCCCTGGATCATGGAGTAGCGGCTATGGTTGACGATGCCGCAGTCCCAGTGCGCGTTAATGTCGCAGGGCTGCGTGTCGGTTGAATAATGCACATGCCAGGCGAGGGATGAGACGATGATTCCGGCCAGGGCCAGGATAATGATCGCAATGCGCAAGCGGCGTATCCTCCGTGTCTATTCAATCACGCGCGCTGCCGACCGTCGTGGCACGGCGCCGGCGCAGGTATCCTGAAGTATTGTTTGTCCCGGAGACGATTGACTCGCAATGGAAACTGCAAACCTTCCCGTTCTCGCCGAGTTTTCTGATGCAGCGCTGGCCGCCTTCTTCGCTGAAGTTCGCGCCATGTTTGACCGCGAGGCCGCCCTGGCGGCCACGCCCGCAGAGATAGAGGCGCTGCGCGTCCGCTGGGTTGGACGCAAGCAGGGGCTGCTGCAACAGGTCAGCGAACTGGTAAAGCGTGCTCCGGCGGAGGCCCGCAAGGAGGTCGGCCAGCGCTTCAACGCCCTCAAGCGGGAGATTGAACCGCGCTGCGAAGAGCTTGCCACGGCCGGTCCCGCGCACGCTCCACGGAAACCCTCCGCCGCGCCCGTCGATGTCACGTTGCCGGGCATCCGGCCGGCGCTGGGCGCGGAGCATCCGCTGATCCGTACCATGGATGAGATCGTCGGCATCTTTCAGCGCATGGGCTACTCCGTCGGCATTGGGCCGGAGGTAGAGAGCGACTACTACAACTTTGAGGCGCTCAACTTCCCGCCCAACCACCCCGCGCGCGATACGCAGGACACACTCGTCGTCGCTGGCCAGGAGCATCGGCCGGCGCGGGATCGCCTGCTGCTGCGCACGCATACGTCGCCGGTCCAGATCCGGACCATGGAGAGCCAACCGCCGCCGCTGCGCATCGTCATTCCGGGCAAGGTCCACCGCAACGACGCGGCCGATGCCACCCACTCGCCCGTGTTTCATCAGGTGGAGGGTCTGTGCGTCGACAAGGACATCACCTTCAGCGATCTGAAGGGCACGCTCGATCACGCCATGAAGGAGCTGTTTGGCTCCAGCGTCAAGACGCGTTTCTTCCCATCCTTCTTCCCATTTACTGAGCCGAGCGCCGATGTCCAGATCAGTTGCATCTTCTGCGGCGGTCGCGGGTGCCGTAAGTGTAAGAATTCAGGATGGATCGAGCTGCTGGGTTGCGGAATGGTGCACCCCGCTGTTTTTGAAGCTGTACGGGGCCGTCAGCCGGAGTATGATCCGGAGAACATCTCTGGCTTTGCTTTTGGCATGGGCGTGGATCGCATTGCCATGATGCAGCATGGAATCGGAGACATTGGGCTCCTGTATTCCGGCGACTGCCGCTTTCTTGAATCTTTTGTTTGAAAGAGCGTCCATTTTTCTATGAACGACCTGCAAATCCCCCCATTGGCAGGCAAATCGAAGCGGCTCTCCTTGCGCGTAGCGGTGGTAGTCGCGCTCATCATCCTGGCGGGCGCGGCCGCCTATCCGTGGTGCAAGGTCTGGGTCCAGGCTGCAGATATCCTTCTTGAGTCCAACGGCCAGACTCCCCCGGCGCCACTGCGTTTCGTTCTGGACCAGCACGTCAGCGCGCAGGCCGTTACCATCCGCGGGACAGACGGAATGATTACGCGTGCCACGCTCTATACTCCGGCCGGCAGACCCGACGCGCCTGGAATGGTGATCATCCACGGACTTGACCCCGGCGGTATGGAGTCCGTGGCCGGTTACAGCCGGCTGGTGGCATCGACCGGGTTGCGCGTCCTCGCGCCTGACGTTCCCGCGCTGAAGAAGTACAACGCGGCCGGCAGCAATGCCTCCACCCTGCGCCGCGTCGGCGATTCGACGGTCTGGCTGGCGCACTACACACGGAGGCCGGTTGCGCTAATGGGCATAAGCTTCGGCGGAGGCCTGGCAATGGCGGCTGCCGCGCGCCCTGCCTATGCGCCCAGCGTTGGGTTGGTCTTTGACGTAGGTGGGTATGACGACCTGATCCGCGTCATGAACTTCTATATCACTGGAGACTACGCAGGTCCCAACGGCCTGCCAGCGACGCAAAAGCGCAGCCCATGGGGAAATTACCTGCTGGAGTTCACCGATCTGCAGATGTTCGGGTCGCCCGACCAGCGCGCCGCTTTGGCTCCGCTGCTGCAAGCAGAGGTGGTAAACGAAGCCCACCATCCCAAAGGTCAGCGCGAAAAGATCGCCGCGATGACCGCCTCGCTTTCCCCCAGCCAGCGCGAGGAATGGGAGAGATTTCTGACGGGCCAGAATCAGGCGCGGTTCGCCCGGCTGGTCACAGCGCTCAGCCCGACTCTGGCGGAGGTTTCGCCTCACGGCCATCTGCAGGATCTGGCGGCGCAGGTTTACATTCTGCATGGGCTGGAGGATGACGTAATCCCGGTGGGCGAAGCCCGCTGGTTGGCGCACGACCTGCCTGCGGGCCACCTGCGGATGATGGTGCTCAGTCCACTGCTTTCGCATGTACACCTGCAGGGAGAGCACGCCACCTGGAGAGACAAGCTGCGCCTGCTGGCCTGCATGGACGCAGTGCACTTCGACGCCATCCAGCCCTACTCCAATCCGCGCTTCTGGCTGGCGTTCACCTACCTGGCTGCAATGCTGGCCGCGGCGATTGCAATTGGGGCTGCCTTGGCGCTAGCGCTCGAACGGCAGCAAAGCGCTGCCGACGCCGTGCGCGTCGCCGCGCGCGGCCCGGCAAGATTCGTTTAGAGCATCTCGCCGATTGGGGTGGAGTGCCTGCGTCCCAGAATCGCCGTCATCCTGTATAGAAGCAAAGGACCTCTGGATGGCCGAAACGCAGCTGGATACAGAGGTTCTCCGCTTCGTTCAGTATGACGGTGACTTCTCGATAACGATAGAAGAAATGCCATAGAAGCTGTTTGCCGGGCGTCGCGGCCTCACACAAGCCCGGTCATCCTGCAGCCCGCAAAGCAACGGCTCTCCCGGAAACGCCGCTTCATCCCCTATTCTGGAAGCAGTGCAATCGAAGGAGTTCTCTGCATGAAGCTTCTTTCCGCATGGCTGCGGGAATATGTTCCTGAACTGCCGGCCGGGGACCGGCAACTGGCCGACGACCTGACCCTTCGCGGCATCGCCGTGGAAGGGGTGGACGACCTGGGCGCAAATGGTTCGCTGTTCGAGATGGACATCACCACCAACCGCGTGGACGCCATGAATCACTACGGCGTGGCGCGCGAAGCAGCGGCCATCTATGGCCTGCCGTTGCTGCCGCTGGGGACAGATCTGCCGCCCGCTCAGGCTGGCGCTGTGCCCGCCGTCCGTATTGAGGCGCCCGAACTGTGCGGCCGCTTCACCGCGCGCCTTCTCCAGGACGTCCGCATCGCGCCGTCGGAGGGCGTCGTGGCGCATCGCTTCGCCCTGCTAGGGCAGAAGCCGATCAGCAACGCCGTCGATGCCACTAACTACGTGACGCTCGCCATGGGGCACCCCACGCACGCCTTCGACGCGGACAAAATTTACGGGGGCATTGTGGTGCGCCGCGCCCGCACCGGAGAAAAGCTTCGCCTGCTGGATGGCACCGAGCGTACGCTCGTTGCCGACGATCTGGTCGTGGCCGATGAGGAGCGTCCGCTGGCGCTGGCCGGCGTCATGGGCGGCTGGGACACGATGATTACACCGGAGACGCGCAACATTCTGGTCGAGGCGGCGTGGTTCGATCCGGCGGCTGTGCGCCGCTCCGCGCGCCGGCATGGACTGCACACTGACGCCTCGCATCGCTTCGAACGTGGGGCCGACTTTAACGCGCCGCCCGTCGCGTCGGCTCTTGTCAGCCGGCTGATCCTCGCCGCCGGCGGCCGCATTACCGGAGAGATGGTGGATGTGCAGATTTCTGAGGCCGCGGCACGCACCGTCGGCCGCTCGCCGGTACGCTTTGCAATGCAGGAGGTTTCGCGCCTGCTGGGAACCACCGCGGACGGCGTTCCCATCGATGCGGAGACGGCGACGCGCTATCTGACCGCTCTGGGCTGCACGGTTACGCCGCAAGACAAAGAGAGCTTTGAGGTCATGCTGCCAAGCTGGCGGCTGGACCTGGGCCGGCCCATCGACCTGATTGAAGAGATCGCCCGGGTTTATGGCTACAACCGCTTCGCAAACACGCTGCCCGGCTTTTCCGGCTCCGTAAAGGAACTGCCGGAAGCGGACCTGCTCCGCACCGTGCGCCGCCGCCTGCTGGCCGCCGGATATAACGAGGCGGTCAGCACTACCTTCTCGTCCGCGGCAGACGCCGAGCTGTTCGCGGCGCAGCCCGGCACTGCGGTCGCCCTGGGCAATCCGCTTAGCGAGGAGGCCGGCTGCCTGCGCTCGTCGCTGCTGCCCGGCATGCTTGCCATGGTGGCGCACAACGTGACGCGCGAGACCACCGATGTGCGTCTCTTTGAGATGGGCACAATCTTCGCCCGTTCTGGCGAGCGAGTGGCGGAGTCGCGCTCGCTGGCCGTCGGAGCCACTGGCGCAGCCCTGGCAGCCCATGCCACGCAGCCCGACCGCGGCTTTACGTTCTTTCACCTCAAAGGTGCGGTGGAGCAGGTGCTGGCCGCATTCAACGCCACCCAAACCTACTTCGACACGTTTCCGGCGGAGACCGGCCTGATGCCTGCATGGCTCGAACCCGGGCAGGGCGCGCGCGTGGCGGTGAACGGGGAGACGATCGGCTACTTTGGCCAGGTGGCTGCCACGCTGATGGAGAGCCGCAAAGTGCGCCACGCCGTCTTTGCGGGTGAACTTGATCTGGAGCGCCTGCTGGCGCTGGGCGCGCGGCGCATCGCCGTTCGCGGACTGTCGCGCTTTCCAGCCGTGGTGCGGGATTTCTCTTTCGACTTTCCCCAGCATGTGTCGTGGGAGCAGATTGCGCAGTCGCTGGGGGATCTTGCGATTCCGGAGCTGGCGGCGATGGAGCCCTGCGAAATCTTCCGCGAGGATGAGAAAAACCCCGGACGCTACTCGATGCTGGTCCGCGTGACGTTCCAGGCGCAGGAGCGCACACTGCGCGAAGAAGAGCTGCAGCGGTGGGCGCATCAGATTTTTCAGGCTCTCATGGCGCTGGGGGCGCAGCCGCGTTTTCCCGTCGAGCTGCTGCAGTAGTGCGGGGCTGCGGATTTTTTCGCGCAGAAATGCGTCACCGAACTTTCATCGCCTCTTCAACAGGGTCTATACTGCGCGAAAGAGCATCCAAATACGCATGGCGACAACAATGATTAAAGAGCAGGACCTGAGTGCAGCGGTCGATACGCTGACTGCGCTGGAACAGCGCGTAGTGCGCGCCATTGAATTGCTGAACCGGGAGCGGGAGCGCCGCGCCGACATCGAGCAGCAGCTGTCTGCGCTGCGCGACAAGCTGGAGGCGGAACAGTCTGCAAGCGCCGCGCTGCGGCATGAGCTGGACGAGCTGCATCGCGAGCGGGATACGGTGCGGAACCGCGTGGAGCGTCTGATGGAATCGCTGGACGCCCTCGAAAGCGCTTAGATTCGGGGCCTGCGCCTCGATGGACAGAAAACAAGGGGGGAACATCGATGAGCGCCAGAGATGAACGCAGCCCGGCACAGGCTGCGGCAGCAGATGCGAACAGCGCCGGATCCTCCGGCAGTGTCGTCGTCGAAATTTTCGACCAGTTCTACCACCTGCGCGGACCGGATCCCGACCACATGCAGCGCCTGGCCGCCATTGTGGATGCCAAGATGCGCGCAGTTTCGCAGCACGGCGCCACAGTGGACTCTCTCCGCGTCGCTGTACTCGCCGCATTGAACCTGGCCGATGAGCTGGTCCGGGTTGAATCGCAGCGTGAGGCGACAGCGGGCAACGCCGCCCGCACCATCAAGACGCGGACGGAATCGCTGGCAGAGATGCTGGATGCCGCCCTGGAAGATACCCGGAAAGCCGGCTGAGCCTTCATTTCGCGGTCCGCGCGGCGCCTTCGCTGCGGTATCCTCGGGTCGTGGTTTCCAGAGGCCGAGCCGAATTGTCCATCCGAACCGGCAGTGTGATGCTCGCTGTTTTTCTCGCCATGCAATTCACCGCTGGTGCCGCTCAGACGCAAGCCGCGGAAGAACCGCCGCGTGTGCAGCAGGAACTGGCCAAGGCGGCCCAATTTCAGTCTGATCACAATCTGCCGTTTGCCATCGATGCGCTGGAGAAGGCGAATCGAATGGAGCATGGCCGGTGCGTGCCTTGCCTGGTGCAGCTTGCCGATATCTACCGCGAATCCGGCGACAACATGCGCTCCGCCAAAGACGCCGGCATCCTGGAAGAGACGGTGACCACCCCGGCCAAGAAGGCCGCTGCCGCCGCCATGGAGGGCACCGCGCTGATGCGGGAAGGTGTCGCGCGGAAGAAGGCGAGTCTGCTCCGTCAGGCGCAGGAGCAGTTCGCTCAGGCCGAGCAGTGGGACCCAGCCAATATGGAGGACGTTTTCCTCGATGGCATCGTCCTCGGCCGCCTGGGAGACGACGCGCAGGCGCAGAAGGAGTTTGCCCGATACGCCGCTGCGAAAGGCGGCGATCCGATTATGCAGGCGCGGGCGCGGCGCTATCTGGCGGATCCAGAGCTGACGCGCGAAACCATGGCTCCGGCCTTTTCCATACGGACCGTGCAGGGCCAGACGCTCGATCTCGACAAGCTGCAGGGCCGCGTCGTTCTGCTGCACTTCTGGGCGACCGATTGTAACGATTGTCTCGGAGAACTTTCGCACGTCCGCCAGATCGTTGAAAAATTCCAGGGAAAACCACTGGTCGTGCTCAGTATCGGCACCGACGAAAATCCCGAAAAGTGGCGTGCATTTATCGAGAAGCACGACATGACCTGGCCGCAATACTGGGACGCGGATCAGCAGATGGCCCCGCTGTTTGGTGCGAGCACTTTGCCGCGCTACTTCACCATTGATGCGCGCGGCGTGCTGCGTTCGGTTGTCGTGGGCGACAACGCCGACATCGATCGCCGGCTGCAGCGGCTGGTGAAACAGGCCGAGCAGACTCCTCAACCAGCGCCGGTCTCTTCCGCGAAAGGGAACCACCCATGACACAGACGCACGCACCCCGCAGGAGCACCGGCCGTGTGTCGTTGCTGGCATTTGTCGCAGCGGCATGGCTGATGGCGAGCAGCCTGCACGCGGCTACGCAGGCCAGACCGGCCTTGGCGGCGGGACAGGCCCCCGGCCCCACGACAGTTCTTGGCACCACTGCGGGCGCTCCGTGGCGCGTGGATATTCCAGCGCACTGGAATCATAAGCTGGTCGTCTACTACCACGGCTATAGCATGCGGCCCGTCACCTATCGGCAAAGGCCGCCGAACGCCTTTGAGCGAGAGTTTCTGGACCGTGGCTTTGCGCTAGTTCAGTCCGGCTATTCGCACACCGGTTACGCTGTGCAATATGCGCTGCCAGAGACGGAAGCGCTGCGAGAAATGTTTGTCGCGCGGTTCGGCCAGCCATCCGCGACATTCGTGACCGGGGAGTCCATGGGTGGTGAGCTGACGATGGCTACCATGGAGCAGGCGCCGTACACGTACAACGGCGCGCTGGCATTGTGTGGACTGCTGGGCGCGAGCGATCTGCACTTTGAGGATATGTTCGCGAAGGTCGCCGCGTTCGATTACTACTTTCCCGGCGTCCTGCCGCCGCTCGATCCCGTGCCGGACTCGTTTCAGGCGAACGGCGCTTTTGTTCAGAAACTGCTGCAGGCTCTCAACGCCAATCCCAAAGGCGCGGCGGCCATGCGGCAGTTGCGTCTGCTGCACAACAATACCGACCTCGCCCGCACCATGATGTTCCACGTCTTCGTCATTCAGGACATGCAGCACAAGGCTGGCGGCAATCCCTTCGACAATCGCAACTACATTTACACGGGCACGGACGATGATCGCGCGCTGAACGACGGCGTCAAACGCTATGCAGCGGATGGCGCGGCGGCGCAATACCTCACGCGCTACTACACGCCCACCGGCCGCCTGATGCATCCCATGCTGGCGCTGCACACCACGTATGACACGCTGATCAACCCAACGTCGGTCTTTCCATACACGCAGGCCGTCACGCGGGCTGGATTTAGCAGAAACTTTGTCCAGCAGTATGTAAAAGCCGACGGCCATTGCAACATAACGCCGGAGCAGACCGGCATCGCGTTCGATGAACTGCTTTTGTGGGTGCGTACCGGCACCCGCCCCCGGCCCGGCAGCCTGCCGCAAAAGAAGTAGAGCAAAGCTTCCTTAGGAGATGATGATGGTTCGATGTGTCCGGAGTACCTGCGCAGCACTCGCTGCGACAGCGTTGCTGGTTCCCGCGCTAGTGGCCGCGCAGAACACGCTGCCCGCTGCGCAGCAGCAGACGGTGAGCACGATCACGCAGGATGTGCTGGCCAAAACCGGCGTCCCGAGCGCATCGGTGGGCGTTGTCACGGATGGCAAAATTGCTTACACCAACGCCTACGGCATGGCGCGGCTTCAGCCGCCGCTCAAAGCCACCCCGGCGATGCGCTACAGCATTGGCTCCATCAGCAAGCAGTTCACCGCGGCCGGCATCCTCATCCTGCAGCAGCAGGGCAAGCTTTCGCTCGATGACACCGTTTCAAAATGGCTGCCGCAGTTGACCGATGCCGACAAGGTGACCATCCGCGAAGTGCTGTCGCACACCTCCGGCTATCAGGACTATTACGCGGAAGATTACTCCATGCCGCGCATGAAGAATGCCGTGACGGCCGATGACATTCTGAACGAGTGGGGCAAAAAGCCGCTCGACTTTCCGCCGGGCACGCAGTGGCAGTACAGCAATACCAACTACGTGATCGCTGGCAAAATTCTTGAGAAAGCCAGCGGCATGCCGGTCATGAAGTTTCTGCAGCAGAACATCTTTGGTCCGCTCGGGATGAAGAGCGTGATGAACTCCGACATGCATCACCTGGAAGACACCGATGCGCAGGGGTACATCCGCAACGCGCTCGGTCCGCTGCGCCCTGCGCCGCAGGACGGACCCGGCTGGATGTTTGCCGCCGGGGAACTGGCCATGCCGGTGCACGATCTGCTGCTGTGGGACATCAGCCTGATGAACGAGTCGCTGCTCAGCAAGGCCTCTTACAAAGAGATGTTTACGCCCGTACTGCTGAAGAATGGCACCAACACGCACTACGGCCTGGGTGTTGAGGTTGGCGATCGCGACGGGCACCGCATCATCTCCCACAGTGGAGAGGTCTCCGGCTTTACGGCGGAGAACATGGTGCTGCCGCAGGACAAGATGGCCGTTGCCGTTCTGACGAATCAGGAGGCCGTGAGCGCGGGCGGCACCATTGCCAACCGCATCGTGGGAGCCTTGCTGAACCTGCCCGCCAGCAAAGGGAACTCCGCAACTGAGCAAGCAAAAGAGATCTTTGCCGGGCTGCAGCAGGGCAAGATTGATCGGTCTCTCTTTACGTCCAACTGCAACGCCTACTTTAGCGCGCAAACGCTGTCGGACTACGAGTCAAGCCTCAAGCCGCTCGGCAAGCCGCTAGTCTTCCGCCAGGTGGCGCAGGAACTGCGCGGCGGTATGACCTTCCGCGTGTACCAGGTGCTCTTCGCCAATCAGCAACTGGAACTTACCACTTACCAGATGCCGGACGGAAAGATCGAGCAGTTTCTTGTGGCACCGGCCCAATAGCGGCATGATGCGAAATTATGAGGCGCCCGGTCTGCGCCTCGCACGCCGGGCGTCTTCGCTGCAATTCCGCGGGGTATCCGCATTTCTTCGCAGTACATGAGTTCCTGCGCGACGCCCAGAATGACATGCTGGAGTGTGCAAGCGCGTTCGCTCAAAGGGAAAATTCCCTAGAACCGCAGCAGGTACGTCAGCTTCAAATAAATGGTCTTCTGGTCGTTCATCAGAGAAGAGCCGGTCGGAGCCAGGATCGGGTCGGTCGCGTTGCATTCGCCGTTTGTTTCGCGGGTGCAAAGCGCGCGGTTAATGTTCGCAAAGTTGCCGATGTAGCCGAAGTACACCGCCGTGCCCGGATGCGGCAGATAAGTGAACAGTGCGTCCGCGAACAGCGTCTTGGAGTTTGGCGCATCGGTGTATCGGGCGGTGGGCAGCGTGGAGATGTATTGGCCGATCAGATTGAAGGAGATTGACTTGGTCAGCTGATAATTCCAGCGCGAAATCAGCTCGTGATTGTCGTAGACGTCATGCAGACCGTCGGGTGTTGTGAAGTGCGTGTACACGTAGCTGTTCTGCAAATCAATCGCACTGATTGGCTTTACCTCTACATTCAGGTTGGGCGACGAAACGTTTACCGGATCCGGCCCGCTACCTGCCGGTGGTGAGTAGTTGATGACGCGGCCCGCGTAATATCCACCGCCCACTGCGATAAACGGCCATGGGGAGGAGTAGAAGTTCACGCCCGCCGTGTGGCTGTGATACTCCACGTTGGCCGGCAGCGCGGAGTAGTCGATGGGCCGCAGCCGGTCCTGGCCCAGATCAACATAGGCGGACGCCGATGTTCTGCGTTTGAAGGTGACTGAATACGACGGGTTGAAGTAGAAATCGAGCGGCAGCCCGGTGTGATCCCAGATGCGTTCGGAGTAGAAGCTGGGACCATGCGAGAGAATCATTCCACGCTTGGGCCGGAACGTGTAGTTGTAATAGCCGTTTGGTTCGCGCACGTCCGGGCGGCGGAAGAAGCCGGTGTCCGTTACAAAGCCAGCGGCCGTATCGTTATAGGCGATCCACCAGTTGGTGTGCAGGTCAGAGTAGTTGATCTGCTGCTGATAGACCTGACCGCTGCAGTAAAGACTGGTGCTCAGGCATTCCTGTTCGCCGTTGGTGGAGTCGCTGTAGTTTTTCGTCTCAGACGTGATGGCCTGGCCCGTCAGGGTCCAGCGGTTCTTCAGGCGCAGCCGGTAGTCCACGCCGCCGGCGCGATTGTAGGTTCCCAGATATTCGCGGTCGGCGTAGATCAGGCCCACATTGGAGAGCGTGCCCACATCGCGGTTGACGCGCGCTACGTAAAAGTAAGCGCGCTTATTGTATTGCGGATTACCCGGTGGCACCGCCTGGCCCGGATTGCGATCGTCAACGGCCAGCAGCCCGATCGCGTTGCGTCCCACCTTTCCGGTGAGCCGCGCGCCAAACTGCGGCAGCACAATGTTGTCCGTGTAATACAGACTGACGGGCGTCGCAAAGTAGCTGCTGTTCTCGATAAAAAACGGGCGCACCTCAGGAAAGTACGGAGGAAAGCGCTGGTTCGGCGTTGCCGGATTGTCGATGCCCACCTGGCTGAAGTCCGGGTTCAGGGTGGTGTCGAGGACCAGACTGTTGTGAATGATGAACTTTGCGTCCATGCCCGCATACCCTTGGAAATGTTTGTCTTCAAAGTAGGGGTTAACCGGATTCACAGTATTCAGTTGCCGAAGATTGCGGCCCAGCACGTATGGCTCAAACTGCAGATTCTGGCCTTTGGCCACGTTCGCGAACCCTTCGACGCCGATGTCCTGCGTCAGGCGCCCGGCGATGTCGTGCCGGTTCTGCGGCCAAAAAACATACTCATTCGCATGGGAGATGAACCGCTCCAGGATGATGCCCCACGTACGATCGTGATTCGGCGCGGCCTTGGCGAAGTAAAGACTGGGGAACGGAACCCGCAGCAGCACGGTATAACCGGTGGGCGTGCGCTTGCCCCACGTATCCCACACGGTGTCGAAGGAGTAGTCCGACCCGGTCTGTTCGCTGTAAAGGGCATCTGCCTGAATGCCGAAAGCATTGGTTTTGAAAATAAACGCCCGGCGCTGGTCATGAAACGTATCCAGCAGTACCTCGACAAAGTCGTCGTCGCCCAGCGAGTCCCGCGCCAGCATGTGCGCGCGGATCAGGCCCGGCTGCCGGTCCGTGCACACAAATGCGACGTACAGATAGCGATGGGTGTAGCCGAGGTAGGCGACGGTTGGCTCCGTGGAGGGCTTGCCATCATTTGGGTAGCGCTGGATGAAGTTGCTGATGCGCAGCATCTGTTTGGCTGGGCGCGAAGCCAGCGGTTTGGTTAAGAAATCTGCAAGCTTCGGGGCGGCGTCCAGTTCGGGGATGATGATCCGCGCGTGGCGTCGCTGGATATAAGGCTGGCCGGAAAGATCCAGCGCCACCTTTGGCGCAGAAGGCAATTCTGCCGTTTTGGCAGCGCCGGAGGCGGCCCATAACGTTTGCGGCAGGCAGGCAAATCGAAGGAACCCGGTCAGAAAAAGGAAAATGTAAAAAGCGCGGCGCAATACCCCTCAGCCTTCGCAGAAAATCGACAAGTGTTCTTTCATTGTAGAAGGAGAATTCCGCCGATTAGTTGCGCCGGACAGCCATCTTCAGCGAATCTGCTCATGCCGTCGCTCTTGTTATTGCCGTTGCCGTTGCTATTGCCTTTTTGGTGTCATTCGCGGAGGAATCTGTTCTTATTTCTGCCGGCCCTGAACCCGGCGGCGCAGATCCAGTGCCCAGGTCGGGCTGTAACACGCCAAGGTGTACTTCAGCAGATCGCGAACGCCAAAGCCTGCCTGGAACACGTGCCGTCGTGCTGCCTTCTGCTGTCGAATCCCGATCAAGTCCGGCAGATAATTCCGGCGCAGCGCTCGCTTCCGCTCCTCGACTAGCTTCGGGTCCAGGCCCGCAAGAACTGCAATCTTGTCGATGTTGGTGAGCTCCGCACGAAGCATCCGCTCTCGGTCTCCACTTACGTGCCCTGGAGCCGGTGTATATGAATAACATCGCTGACACGTCCTAAACCGATGCCCGTCAAGCAGAAAGCGCAGCCAGAGGTTATAGTCTTCGGCGATGAACAAATTGCGGTCTTCATCGAATCCACCCAACGCCTCCAGCGCAGACCGCCGGATCATGGTACCACTGGGATTTCCTCCGTAATTGGCTTGGAACATTTGAAGAAACGAAACGTTATCGGAGTTCGGAGATTTTTCACAAAACACAGCATCCACTCCGGGCGCGGTGAGCGCCAGCTGGCGCGCAGACTTCTCCGGATACCAGGTATCATCATGGTCCAGAAAAGCGAGCCACTCTCCCTTTGCGTGCCGCATCCCCGTGTTCCGCGCCGCTGCCGGGCCTCCGTTGTCCCGGTAAATGTACCGGACTGGAAATTTCTGTACAGCTTCCCTCGTGTTGTCGCGCGATCCATCATCGATCACAAGAATCTCTAGCGGTGGTTCTGTTTGCGCCAGGGCGCTTGCAATTGCCTTATGGATAAAGGCTTCCGCGTTGTAAGCCGTGATAATCGCGCTGTAGGTCGGCATGGTTTCCGTGAAATTGTAAAGCCGATTATATCTTTGCCTCGGGAATCGTTTCGGCTTCGCGCCGGCCTATGGCTTCGCCGCTGGCGCCGCGGGCACTGCCGCCGTCTCTGACGTGGTCACATTCGTCCGCTTGCAGTCGCTGATGGCGCGGCTGAAGCGGAAATAGGGATGCAGAAACAGCGCGGCGCGCGCATCGCCACTCCCTTCAATCTGGTCGGGCAGCCACACGCCATCCGGGTAGCGCTGCTGGTGCAGATGCATTGTGAATCCTTTGTGAAGATTGGCCAGCAGACCGCCGCCCACCTTCACATCATGGTCCAGCCGCGCATTCAGGTCGACCAGTTGGCCGGTCTGTTCATCCACCAGGATCGTTCCGTCCATGCTGTGCAGAAAGGTCTCCTCAATCCCCTTCGGATGCACTGCCGGATCGCCGCTCAGGTCATAAGCCAGCGTCGGTCGGCCATTCAGATTGATCCGGTGCCCGTTGGTGTAGTGCACCACGTGCAGCAGCATATCCAGTTGCTTTTCCTGGTCCGCATCCTGCTTGGCCACATATTTTTGATCAGAGTCCTTCTTGATCTCCCGCATCACCCGCTCGCTCTCTTTTTTCTGCTGGCCGGCGTCGAGCGGCTTGCCGTTGTTGGCGGTCTTCTGGTCGATCTCCTGCCCATTGACGAAAAACATGTTGAACTGCTGGATCTTGCTGCTCTTTACGGCCCCGCTTTTGGTCAGCAGATCGTTCTCTTCCGTCACCTTGCAGACGTAGCGCTCCTGCGCCGCCTGAGAATTTTTCAGGTTGGTCAGCACGCGCTGCTTTAGCTCGGCGGCAGAGGGCAGCGGCGCATTCCAGTTAACCGCAGGCTGCGCCACCTGTTTGGGTGCAGGCGCGTGTGTCTTTCCCGGCAACGCGCTCGCCAGGCCCAGCAGCATCACAAGGCTCATCGTTCGGGTCTTGTACAACCGGCGCATCTCCTGATCATTAGACAGGGAAGATTGCGTTTCGTTGCGGAGAAATGCGGCGCCGCGCAACCTGTCACCTCTCAGGCTCGGCTACAATGGAGGCGCTATGGCTACCTCAAAAGCAGCGATCTTTACGTCAGAAGCGCCGGCGGCCATCGGGCCGTATTCTCAGGCAATTCACACCGGCAGAATGCTCTTCACCTCCGGCCAGGTGGCCCTCGATCCGGCGAGCGGACAGATGGTCGATGGCGGCATCGAAGCCCAGACCCACCGCGTGTGCCGCAATCTTCAGGCGGTGCTGGCCGCCTCGGGCTACACCTTCGCCAACGTCGTCAAGACGACGGTGTACCTGAAAAATATGAGCGACTTCGCCGCCATGAACGCCGTCTACGCGGAGTACTTCGCCACAAAAGATGCGCCCGCGCCCGCGCGTTCCACGGTTGAGGTCGCCCGCCTGCCGAAAGACGCGCTCGTCGAGATCGACATCATCGCCTGCTGAATGCGAGTGAGCGCCTGCAACTGCCTTCGCGATTGCATGGCGCTCACGTCCACCCACCGCACATTTCTACGGCTTTGCCTTCCAGTGCGACTTCGGGCGTGCAATCGCATACATCTGTGCGGCAATCTGGTTAAACAGCCCGAACGGATCCTTGCCCACCCGGTACACGGTGAAGTGGGTTGCGCCGGGCACAAACGTAAAGTGCTCCTGCGCGTTCAGTGACTGGAAAACCGCGTCCAGCTTGTGCGCCGCGCCGTCCAGGTAAAACGTGTCGGCCGTGCCCACGTAGAGATGCACCTTCCCGCGCAGGTCGGGGCCGATCTGCGGCCACTGCTGTTTGACCCGATACGCAATGTCATAGTGCTGCTGCCAGTAGGCGACCACTTTGGGGTTGACCGCGCCGG
>JAKAUB010000069.1 GCA_021827845.1 Acidobacteriota bacterium
ATCGCCATTCAGAAAATAGAGCGCCTGTGTTTGGTCACGCTCGATGGTGAAGCGATTGCGGCTGAAATAGAGTTCGGCCCAGCGGGTCAGGTAATACTTGTTCTCCGCCTCCTGCGGGCGGTATTGGAAGTTGCGGTAATCGATGGCTTCGGCGCGACCCACGTCGTTGATGCGAATGATGAGCGGGTGCATACCGGCCAGCACCTTCTGACTGCGGAAGACGAGCGCGGCGAGCATGAGACAGACCACAACAAGGCATAGGATGGTGATCTTGAGCCAGGTATTCATCACCAGCGGATCGCCATACTGTTCGAGATAGCGTACCGCCGCGCGCGTGATCTCTGGAGTGGGCCTGGTTGTCATCGTGTCCATACCTTCGCATCCCCTAAAACGCCCGTAGAATGGCGGCGGTCAACACACCACCCGCCCCGAATCCGTGCCCGCCTATGTGGCCGGAGAAGAGCGACGCGGTCATGGTTGGAATCTTGAGCAGGATGAATCCGGCGACGATACATAGAATCAGCAGACCGGGCATCAGAGTTATGAGTCTCTGGGGATCCGAGACATTATTTGCGCCGCTGGTGAAATACGTAATGAGCAGATGGCTCATGACGCTCATGGTTGCAGCAGCCACCACTTTATAGAACTCGAAGCCGACGAACGCTTTGAGCCAGCCCCAGAAGAGGAAGTCGGTCTTGTCGAAGACCATCCAAGGAATGAAGACTGGACCGAGCAGGCCGATAACCGTTGCTCCGATCGCTCCATAGGCGATAATGACGCCGATCAACGCGGTGAGTACGCTGAGGATCACCTGAACCGTGTATGTGCAAAGAAGCGTGTACGGTTCTGTCAAGGAAGGCGAAAGTGTACCCACCTTAGCGAGTGCCGAATGAATCGTGTTCTGTACCTCCTGCGTCGAATCGCTGCCGATGTAATCGACCAGGCTACCCGTGCCGCCGCTGACAAAGCCCTTAAGCGAATAGCCGATGCCGGGGATCGAGCCGTCATAGAACTTTACGAAGCAGTAGGCGAAGGTAATCAGCAGGAAGAAATTCAGGAACTTTGCGACGTTGAATCCGGGGCCGCCCTGCGCGGAGGCCAGCGCCTCCTGAACGCCAAACCAGACCATCATGATGGTGGCGAGCGAAAGCACCATGTGCAGGCCAAGCGCGTCAACCGAGGGTGCAACCGTTGCCGTCAGGTTGTCGCAGCCGTTCTTGATGAGAATTAGGAAGTCCATGATTGCCATCCTTTCTCAGTAGTGGAAGGCCCACGCGGTGCCCGCGCTCGACTGCTGCGGCGTGACTATGTTGAAGCTCTGTTGATAGGTGTTTCCGGTTTGGAACAGGGACTTCAGATTGTCCTGCTGTACCTTCTGGCCAACCATTTGCTGCAAGGCGTTAGCTTCAAGAATCTGATTGGTCTCCTGCTGCGAGCGCAGCTCGATCAGCAGGGCCTGATTGATCCGCTGGAGGGTCGCCATTTCCGTGTGCTGAGATGGGTCGGTGGAATGACTGGCGGCCTCTAGTTGACTGATGTCCGTCTCCCGTTGTGAAGAGGCGGAACGGATAGCGCCGACGGTCTCAAGGCTTGTTGCGTTGACTGCGTTTGCCAGATCGACCGTCGCCCCCTGTGCCGCGATCGACTGCTGACCCTGCGGGCTGAGCGAGCTATATCCCGCGATGCGGCCCGTTGTGTTGATGCTGGCCGCCTGCGCAGCCGCCGATGCGCCATAACCCGTTGCGGCTGCATTCATCCATACGGATGAGTTGCCGTAGGTGTTGGCCGGCTGAATGATCGCGGCCCATTGCTGCTGCCCAAGCGTGCCGTAGGTTGTGTAGAGCGTCTCGGGCAGGCTCGCCATCTGGCGCGCAAGGTTGTACGCTCCAATGACGTTTTGCATGGTGTTGACAGTGGTGGTGTACAACTGGCTTGCCTGCCCAATCTGCTGAATGGCGTGGGCGGACTGCGTTGGGTCAAAAACAATCCCCGAGCCGAATTGCGCGTGCGCGGGTAACGTTGCGGCAATCGCCGTAGCGATGGCGAGTATCAGTTGGCACTTCATGGTGTACCTTCCTCGATCATTTTTTCGCTCGTTCGGCTTGGAGTTGATTCCACGCCTCTCCGACTCTCTTGCTCTCCTCGGAGCATTGTGGACTCAGCTTTGGCGGAACATTCAGCATTTCCGATGCACAATCCTGACGAAACTGCTTACCAAGCTGGTCGTACTTCTTCTGCAGGGCATCGACCTTGGCCAGGTGGCTCTGGCACCCAAGCACGGTGATAGTCAACATGACGGCTATTGCAGCAAAAATAGTGGTGCGGCGCATACTTCCTCCTTCAGAACGACTGTGGAATGGTGTGGTTCTCGTATGCGGGCAGCAGCATGTCCTGGGTGAAGTAGACTTTCACCCGATGGCCTTCGCGGATCGTAATCGTCGGCGGTATTTCCAGAAACTGGTCGAGCACAGAGGTAGCCGACTGCGAAACGCTGGCGGAGGCCCCGGTCGCAAATGCCTGCGACCCGCTGGTAGAAATCGTACCTCCACCCTGCTCAATCTCGCCTGCACCCGCGATCACTCCCAGCGCAATCGACATTCCGAAGATCTCCAGATAGTGGTTGTTCACCTTGTCTTTCAGCCCTTCGGCTCCCGACTGGTTCAAGCCCTGAAATTGGTCCAGGTCAACCGAATAGCCATCCGGCATAATCATGCGGTGAAAGACGACGGCCATGCGGCGCTGCTGGCCGAAGCCTGAGGCTCCGATCTTGCGCGCCTCGCCCAGCACGATCGTCCCCTCCGGAATCAGCACGTGCTGGCGGTCGTGCGAATAAACGGGGTTCGAGACCATAACCTTGACCGGACCGGCAGCATCGCCGTCGAGGCGATTGATGAGAACTGTGTCGAGGACTGTACCTTCGTAGACCACATACGGCTGACCGGTGGCCGAGTCGATGTTCACCTCGGGCCGGCGCTGCGGTTGAGCTTGTGACTGGCCAGCGCTTGCCGCCTGCGGCGCAATCAGGCTCGTGTTTGCAGATCCGAGAGCAGCCAAGTATGGATTTGCGTTCGCGCCTGCAACAGGGGCCAGTGGGTCGATATTCGCAGAAGCTGGTGTGTGTTGCTCCGGATTCGCTGATTGCTGGGCTTGCGAGTAGACAAGGTTCGACGCAAAGCGCGAGGCGTAAGCCAGTTCGCGATCCTTTGCTGCGAGCTGTTGCTCGGTTTGTTCGGCAGGAGAGAGTTGTTGCTGCGGCGCTATGCACGGCTGGCCTGGAACGCAGGCGACGGGTTTTCCCGTTGGACCATGCGCCGCTGCGGCGGCCTGCTGTGCTGCGGTCATACCCGCAACCGGGCTTGTTGCTTGTTGTTGCGCAGCATCCTGAGTGGTTTGCGCTTCAGCGGCGGCTACTTGGCTCTTCAGATCGGCAACGTTGTTCGCCGTGGTGTCCATCAGTACCGGCTGCGGAGCGTCGTGTCCGCTACCGTTCTGCGGTGCGGGCGGCTTCTTGGCTGTTCCGCTGAAGACCGCCGCCACAATCACGAGCAGCGCCGCTCCCAGGTAGAGCATGGGTTTCAGGTTCTTCGGCACGACACCTGCGGGCACTCGCTCCTCGCGGCGCAACTCCGGCTCAACCGGTACGGCATTTGGAATGTTCGTCATCGGCTCTGCCATCGCACACCTCACGAATGCTTGCGGGAGAACTCCATCCGCTTCTTGCCCAACTCCACATAACCCGAATCCATCACCTTCGGAATGACATAGGTTCCGTTCGAGAGCTGATAGGTCACCAGATTTGGCTTGCCGTCCCGCATCTCGTAGACGGAGAACTTCTCCGGTGCATCCGTCTTGATGTAGGTGAACTTATCGTCGTGGTAGATGGCCTGAATATTGAATGGCGGCTCGTTGGCTTTGAATGTGTAATCGAACTTCAACTGCATCGGATAGGCGCTCTTGTACTCGTCCACCGCCTGCGTAATGTGCGATTCCACGGCGGCGAGCTGCTGCTGGGATTGCTCCAGTTGCGCTGCCGGTACGAACTGCGGCGGCCCGCTCGAAGCAATGATCGACGACCGGTCCGCGGGAATCACGATCACCTTGAGGTCGGGTGTTTCATTAGTTTGTGAAACATCCTGCAACGTGAAGCTGTAGATGTTGCCCTTGTCGGTGATGAGGTTCAGGTTCGACGAAATGCCGGCCTTCGCCGGATGCACGAAGCAGAAGTTGCCGACGACATCGACCACCCAAAAGTCCTTGTCGCCGGTCGCGGCTTCCATGATCTTTTCCGTCGTTGGAAGCTCAATCAGCGTGGTGTACTTCAACTTCGCATGGATCGGCACGATGTCCTGCGCGTGATACTGCACGGTGCGTGCGGAAGCGTCCTGCGCAAACACAGCAGGCTGCGAGATCAGAGTGAGAATGGCGAGTGGAATAAGAATGCGTTTCATGCGGCAACTCCCTTCGAGCGAGAATCAACGGTGTTGGGTAGCGGCTCCTCGGCCAAACGGCGCAGACCTTCGGCGAAGCCGAACTGATCGAAGTATTTCCACTTCTTCAGGTTTTCGTTTGCGCCGTTGACGGCAATCCAATATGAGACGGGATCGACATTGAGCCTCACCCGCTTTGAGCTTTGCGCCTTGCGGATCAGCATCTGCCCCGGTGGAGCGAGTCCGGCAATCAGGTCAAGCTCCGTGTCGTTCAGATGAAATGCTTCGGCATAGACCGCGCGGTCCATCTCAGGATTCGCCAGGAATATCTTTGTCGGGCAGCATTCGGCCACAACGGGCAGCAGTCCAGACTCCTGCAATTCCTTGAGCGACTGCGTGGCCAGCACCATCGCCGCGCGATGCTTGCGCCAGGTCTTCTGCGCCTGAACCACATAATTGCGGATTGTCTCGGTGCGGAAGAAGAGCCATGCCTCGTCGAGCAGAAACATCTTGAAGGTGGCGAGCTTGCCGGGATCGGCGATCTCGTTGCCGGCCCTATGCAGCACATAGAACAGCAGCGGCTCCAGCACCTCGGGCGCGTCGTTCCAGCCTTTGAAATTGAAGGTCTGGAAGGGAGCGAACGTGAGCGTGTCTTCGGCGTTATCGAAGAGAAACCCATACTGGCCCACGCGCGTCCAGCGGTGCAGACGATCTTTTAATTCGCCGATGATGCTGGCCAGATTCGACACCGTGCGCTGGCCAGGCTCCAGCATGTACACGCGCTCGATTGCATTCCAGAGCTTCTGCTCTTCCTTGAAGTCCATCCTGTAATGTTGGTCGCGGCCTTCGATCAGCACACGGAAGAAACTGAAGAGAAATTGCTGATTTTCAGGCGTCTGTGGCAGCGAGAAGGGGTTGATGGTGAAGTCGCGCGACTCGCGCCCGACATTCAAGTACGTTCCACCGAAAATGCGCGTGACCGATTCGTAGCTGCCGCCGATGTCGAAGATGTACGTCTGCGGCTGATACTTCTGCGCACTCTGCACAAGAAACACAGACAGGAACGTCTTGCCCGAGCCGGTCATTCCAAGAATCAGCGTGTGTCCCACCTCGCCGCAGTGCAGATTCAGGTAGTAGGGCGTATCGTTGTCGGTTTCGAGCACGGCCAGATATTCGGCATTGAGATACGCATTCCGCGTCTCGCCGGGAAGGATCGTGAACAGGAAGCTCAGGTCAGCGTAGTTGCTGTTCAGGAGATACAGCTTGCGGAGATTGAAGGCGTAGTTGCCGGGTACGATGGCGAAGTAAGCGTTGAGTTGGTTGTAGGTCTCGGCAAACAGGCTGCCGTCCGCATTGGTGAAGACGCCCGCGAACTCACCGGCTAGTTGTTCGAGAGCCAGACGGTCTTTGCCGTAAAGCACAATCGTCAGCGAGAATTCGCCCAGTTGCTGCCCATCGCCCAGCGCCCGCAGACAATCGCCCAGGTTTTCGATGTCGGCCTGCTTCGACTCGTCCACCAGCACATCGCTTGGATTGGTCTTCGCCGCATCGTTGCCGAGCTGTGACACAAACCCGGTCTTTGCGATATTGAAGTGCCGCCTGCGCTTGTTGACTTCCTTGCGCGCCTTGTCCGCTGAAAGCTGCGTCCACTCCGTGCAGGCCATGAAGTTTGCCGGAATCTTCAAGAGGGCATCGAGCGCGAGCGGGCGGGTCTCCGCAGGAGCTTCCTTCATCGTCAGCACGCGAACGAAGTGATCGCCCACGCGCAGATGATCGCGCTCCGATTCAATGTCAGAATGGCACACCTGAAAATCGAGAAACTGCGTATGCTGGGGCCTCCCGACAATGCGCCACTTGTCGTAATTCAGTAGACGGCGGAAGAAGCGGAATTGGCCGTCCTGGTCGAGCACCTCCATCGGCGTCACGTCGCTGAGCTGTTTCATGAATGCCTGTACTTGGCTGGAGAGTCGCGCAAGATCGCATTCGATCTGCGACCGCAGCAGCGTCTTCATCCCACGCCCGCTGAACTGAGCCCGCAGCTCGTTCCAGCCGTCCGCCGGATCGCGGAACATCTGGGCCAGTGCGGCGCAAACGCCGGTCTTCGACCGAGAGCCACGAATCAGAATGCAGTAATAGATTTCGATCTCGAAGAGCCTGTCCGCCTTGTCTTCAAAGAACTGCCGCCGCCGTTCCTGGCTGGTCTGCACAATGGGGTCGTCATACCTCGCAAACGGAATCTGCGGGCGATTCGTTTTGAACAGGTATTGATAGACATGGAAGCCAGGGCCGAAGAGTTTGAGCGCTGCCTCCAGCCGCTTCACGGCATACTCCTGCTGTCCGTGATCGAGACTCTCGTAGTCCATGCCCGTTACGCGCAGCACCATGCCGAGGTCGCCCGATTTGGTAAGAAATGCAGTCTCGTTCCAGAAGCCATACAGGTTGATGTGATCGCCCAGCGCGGCGGCCTCCGTCCATGGTTTGATGGCTTTATCGAGGCGCAGCATCAAACCACCTCCACGCGCGGCGTGCTCTGCTTGGCCGCGTCATAGCGCGGCTTGTAGCGCTCGGCTTTTGCAAGAATGCGCAGAAATGCCGGATCGGTCGCCGTTACCCAGTGGCCGAAGGCGTAGCCGCCGAGAAACACCGCCAACCCCGCCAGCAAGCTGTTGAACAGGTTGAATGCGCCCACCGCCCCTACGCAGACGAAGTAGAACAGCGTCCGCTCCACGCCCAGGTACGTGAGGGGCTTGTGCAGGCTCTTGAAGACCCGATTGCGTCGCGGGTTGTGCGTGTGTGTCTGCATCGAATGCCCCTCACACTTGAAAAACTTGAATGGCGACAGTTGTGGCCGGGGAAATTCAGATTCCCCAGAGCCAGCTCAGGACGTTGACCGCGAGCACCGCAATGCCGGTCCCGGCGGCCACGCCGGCCAGGGCCTTCTTCGCCCCCGGCTCGCCATGCGCAAACTGATAGCCGCCGATCACGATGGCGATTAGGCTGGCTACTCTGGCAACCGTGCCGGTGAAGAGGTTCTGGAGCGCGGTGAATCCTGTATCGAAGGGCGAGCCGCTCTGCGCAAGCGCGGCAAGTGGGAAGAGGACCGGCAGTGTGACCAACAGAATCGTCGGCCACCAGCGGCAGCGCTGCTTTTCAGGCAGCGCTTCCGAAGACTTCCTGCCCGGCTTCTGGGTGTGGCATTCGGAAATTCTTTGCGGAATCATTGGCACCTCCGACGGCCAGATTCGTGCCGTCATGTGCCAAAAGGTAGCGCTGCTTATTCGATCCGTCCAAGACTTCTTGTCTATGGCGCCATAGACCGCAGCTATGGCCAACTTTGCGGGTCCCGGTCACAGCGGGAAATAGGGTCAATCGCCGCTAAACTCCGCCCGGAGAGAGGTGAATTCCAGCTTGCTTGTGGCTCGAATCGCGTAATGACGATGATGTGATCGTTGAGGTAGTCCAATACACAATTCCCGGATCGCCGACTCGCCCACGATCCCTGTTCTCAGACGCGCGCTGTCATCCTGACGCCAACCCTGAGCTTCGCGAAGCGGAAGTGGAAGGATCATCTGCGGGTGTTCTCCGAACCAGTAACTTGCTTATGGATTTTTAGGAGTTCCGCTTCTTTCTGTATTCGCTGACAGCAGCGTGTCGGCCCAGCTCGCAATGACCTCCGCGACGCGGTCTTCGTGCCGGTCATACATGTGATCGGCACCTTGGATCAGAGCAGTATTCACGCGGCTTGGGCGAGTGGGTAGGCGTTTAACTGAGGATTTGATCCGTTCCAGGTCTTCTTCGTTTCCAACGTCTCCATCTGTTCCCAAAATAACGAGCAGTGGGCAACGGATGCGACTGACGCCGGCACCGGCGCTCAACTCTCCAAAAAAATCTTTGAATTCGGGAGGTCTATTGACTATATCCAGGAATGTGGCGGCGCTCAGAAAAGGGCCTTGCACCAGTTCCTCTGGTTTCCCATCAGCCATATCCTGCTTTGCCGTTGAGACCCATTCGGCAGGTGGAACTCTGGTATCCGGACGGACGTCTCCTGAAGCAAGTACCAGTCCCGCGACGCGAGGGTCATTTGTTTGTGCTTGATATTCGCGTACGGCATTGGCACCGGCACTGTGTCCTACGAGGACTATACGCTTGAACCCAAGCCCCTCTGCAAAGTCGATCCATGCTGCTATGTCTCGTACCTGTTCGCTGGGGATTCCCCAATATGTGCCGCCGCGGATTCGCTTTCCTCCTGGCCATGCCTCGTCATTCCCAAGATCGTGCATCCGGGTGTTACCGGTGATGAAAGTGTAGCCGTGTTTTGCTAGGTCTCTGCCGATTGCAAGATACGCCGGATCATAGAAGTTGAGGCTCGCTCCGTGGATCCAAATCACAGCGAATGGCTTGGCGATGTTCTTCGGCGGAGCGAAAAGCGCTCCCGCATCGGCGACAGCATCTTTGGTCTGAACTTGAACAATTCGCTCCGCAATCTCTCCGGCCTTGTGGTTATCGGCTTGGGCTGCAAAGCTTCGCTCAATCGGCAAAGCTGCACAAATCGTCACAACGGCGGCGGCAACAACTGCCATTTTAATCCGGGCTTTCAAATGGTCTAGTATCATTCCTCTTCACTCCTCCCACTCCTTCTGTTACGGGGGCTGGGAGAGTAAAGTTCCCCTCTTTGTCGAACTTCTCCTGGTTAGCTTTGTTTTGCGAAAGTCGCGTCGGTGCGTGTCAGCGGCAACCCGGCAATTTCGACCTCAATTGGCGACTTCCAGAACTCATCGATGAGGGCAGTCGATTATTTACGCAAGCAACTTCATTTGCAGGTCATTTGCATCTCTTCTGCGAGGTGTGTGTTTGGCGGGCTTGGTACCGTTCGCTTTTCTGAAATGACGAATCAGAATCGGCAATGCGGGATGCTCCGCGCAGACGGGGTGTACGAAAGCCGTGTCCGCGGTCCAACTGACATTTGCGATGGGTCGCGTCGTGAGGCTTGTGTCAAGCGGCGTCTTTTGGTCGATCAACGCCAACCCGCTGCCGCTTTGCACCATCCACTGAATGTCCGCCGGTGTCGTCGCCAGACACGATACTTCCGGCTGGATCCCAATCTCAGTCAGCATTTCCATTAGGCGACCGTGCGCCTCGGGATGCGCGTCAGGATTGCGAAATATCTTCAATCTCTTCGCAAGTTCTGACGGGATCACTTCGGTCTGCTGTGCCAGCGAATCATCGGCACGCATGCAGACCACCAGCGGTGCGGACGCAACTGGCTCCGCCACCCACTGGTCGCCGCTGATGGGAAGCGGAAGAACCGCTGCATCGAGGCTTTTTTCCTCCATCCGTCGAAGAAGCTGCGTCGGATCGCCGCCGCTGAATTGCACCTGGCATCCCGGAAAGAGGCTGGCGTAGGCGTCACTCAGAGACCGCAGAACATCCTGATGGACGAAGCAGGAGAAGCCTATTCTCAATGAAGGGATAGTGCCGTTATGCACTGCACGCGCAGCCTGGATGATCTCGTTTCGAGTCTTCACCGCTTCCTGCGCATACGAAACAATCATTTGCCCAGCGGGCGTGACATGCACACCGTCGTGATGGCGCACGAAAATCTGAATGCCGATGCCATCTTCGAGTTCTTTGATTTGCTTGCTGAGCGAGGGCTGCGCCAGAAAGAGACGCTCGGCGGCGCGCGTGAAGTTCCCGGTCTCCGCGATGGCCGCGATGTACTTCAGATGGCGGAACTCAACAAGATCGAACATGCCTCGGCACTCCAAAAACCAAAGGCAACGCGGTAAAGAACTCCAGGAGATGCAGATCTATCTTGTTGCTTCGTTCGTTTTCTGCTCCAGATTCGATGAGCTTTCGGTCGCTGTCAATCGGGCACTTTTTTGTTCCCCGACTGGCGACGCGCTGGTGCGGCCATAGACAGAAGCTATCGCACCCCCTCAAAACGCCGACTATTCTGGCCTGTCCATAGACAGAAGGCATGGCGCCATAGACAGGAAGTATTGGACGGGTAGCAATGGTCAGTTCAGGCTTTCTATATCACGACTGTGAGGTGCTGTATGGACAAGAAGCCTGCAGGGTCGGTGAGATCGCGGACGAATCGCCCGGTTCATCTTGAGCCCTTGTATGACAGCCATGAAGTAGCGGCTCAATACAGAATTTCCGAAAAGAGTCTGCATCGCTGGGCGCGCATGGGAATGATCCCCGCCGTGAAATGCGGCAGGCTGTGGCGCTTTCGCAAGTCCGCAATCGATCGGTGGATGAACTCCAGGATTGCCAGCTAAAAGACGCGCAAAACTGATAGCGGAGCGTACGGGGATGAGCTACGCTTGAAATGAGCCACCCGTTTCCGCTGACAGGAGAATATCCATGAAGCGGATTCGTTTTCAGCAAGGTTCATTGAGGCTCTACGAGCGCGCAGCCGGCGATCAGGTCTGGGAGTACCGCTGGTATGAAACACAACTGGACGGTACACGCAGACGGCGCAGTTGCATCATCGGTTCTCGTCACGAGTATCCGACCGATGCATTGGCGCAGAAAGCGGTTGTGGCTCTTAGGGCAAACATCAACGCGGAAACCCCGCGCGCACAAATTGACGCGATCAGTTTCAGCACGCTGACGCAGCACTATCGCGAAAAGGAACTGTGCGAGGGCGGAAGTAAAACGTTTGCCACGATTCGGACGAATGAAGGCTATCTGGAACGCTGGATTCTTCCAAGATGGGCTTCCTACCGTTTGAAGGACGTGAAGGCAGTCATTGTTGAAGAATGGCTGAAGTCACTTCCGCTGGCAAACGGCAGCAAGGCAAAAATACGCAACCTCATGCACGCCATCTTCAATCACGCCGTTCGCTGGGAGTGGCACGACAAGAACCCGATTACGCATGTGCGCCAAAGCGCGAAGCGGCAGAGGGTTCCGCTTGTGTTGAACATCGAGCAGCTCAAGTCGCTGCTCGAATATCTCAAGGAGCCGGGCAAGACCGCCGCGCTTCTCGACATTCTCACTGGGCTGCGAGTGAGCGAGCTGCTGGCGCTGAAATGGTCGGACGTGGACTTCGAGAATCTGGAGTTGCACGTCACCCGTTCCATTTCGCTTCAGCGCGTCGGCCCCTGCAAGACGGAGGCATCGCAGAAGCCGGTTCCGCTCGATCCCGAGCTGGCCGAGGTTCTGCTTTTGTGGCGCAGACGGTCGCCTTACCCGATGGACGATGACTGGGTCTTTGCCAGTCCGGCCAGCAAGGGCGAGCTTCCGTACTGGTCCTACTCCCTTTTCCGGGTGTACATCCGTCCGGCCCTCAAGGCGGCAGGAATCACGGGAAAGGTGGGATGGCATACCTTCCGTCATTCGTTTGCGACGATTCTGAAGTCGCACGGGGAGGACGTGAAGACGGTGCAGGAGCTGCTGCGGCACGCGAACAGCAGCGTCACGATGAACCTCTATGCGCAGGCGGTGACCGACATCAAGCGCAGCGCGCAGAGCAAGGTGGCGAGGCTGGTGTTTGAGCCGAAAAAGGGGAATTCGGAATGAGCGCCGTCTAATTGGACGTTATCGGACGGCAATCAATTTGGAGGGTTTGTTGTGAGTCTTTTGTTTTGTTGGCGTCCCCGACGGGATTTGAACCCGTGTTATCGCCGTGAAAGGGCGGTGTCCTGGGCCGGGCTAGACGACGGGGACGCAGATAGTGCGAGGTGCGCGCGAGAGGCCTTACTGCTACCTTGCCCGCGGCGTATTGCAATCGGCTCGCAGAGCCGGCCCGGGGATTTTCCTGCATCCGCAACCGCTGAGCGTGGCTGCGGGCCCGTTCCGATTCCTCAATCAGCGTACCATGATCGCCGCCTCGTGACACTTGGCGCCAGTCCCCTGCTCACAGAATTCCGCGCTGCCCGCCAAGCCGCCTGCTGATACGGTAGGAGGAAGGCATGCCTACCCAAAGCCAGCGACATTTTCGCCTGCTCGATCCGCTGACCCAGGTATTCGTCGTCGTGCTTCTGATTTCCAACCTGGTCGCGCAGAAGATCTGCCGCATCGGGCCGCTGACGCTCAGTGGTGCGGAACTTCTCTTCCCCATCACCTACATATTTGGTGACATTTTTACGGAGGTCTACGGCTACGCCGCATCGCGGCGCGCCATCTGGATGGGCTTCTTCGCCTCGGGTCTCATGTCCCTCGTCGGAGCAGCGGTGGTAGCGCTGCCACCCGCACCGGGGTGGCACGGACAGCAGGCATTCTCGACCGTCTTCAGCTTTATTCCCCGTCTCGTCGCCGCCAGTCTGCTGGCGTTCTGGGCCGGGGAGTTCACAAACTCCTACGTCATGGCCCGAATGAAGATCCTTACAGGCGGCAAATGGCTGTGGACCCGGACCATTGGATCCACCGTCACCGGACAGGCCGTGGACACCACCATCGTCGTTCTGATCGCCTTCTGGGGCCGCGCTTCGGGCCGGCTGATGACAGAGCTGATCCTATCGGCGTATTTCAGCAAAGTAGCGTATGAAATTCTGGCCACGCCGGTGACATACGCGGTGGTGGGATGGCTGAAGCGCGTCGAGCAGTCCGATCCCTTCGACCAGCACTCTAGTTTTAATCCTTTTGTTCTTCAGGGGTAGCCCGGCTCCGCGTAAAATAACCGCATCTTCAAACTGCGGCCATCATCTGTGGTTATGAATGCAGCCGTGGAGTTCCGCACAGGACGATTGCCTGCCTGCACCCTTGCGGGCGGATCCCTTGGAACCGCAGTCGGGCTGGCAACGTAATCCAAAGGCATCCCGGGGTTTTCCCGGCGACGTCTCGCCGTCATACCGTATCGGAGTCTTCCAGGAATGCTGAAGGTATTTCCGCTTGTCCCTGCCGTTGCCGTTCTCGCGGTTTCCCTCGCGGGTTGCGCCTCCAAGTCCGCCGCCGGCCCTGCACCGGCGCCGCAGGCTATGCCCGTCCAGGTACAGACGGTCGCGATGGAGCCAGTCCCGATCAGCGACAGTTATGTCGCGACCATCAAATCGCGCCGATCTGCGACCATTCAGCCGCAGGTCAGTGGAAATCTGACGCAGATCTTCGTCCACTCCGGCGATCAGGTGAAATCCGGCCAGCGCATGATGGAGATCGATCCCCGCCAGCAGCAGGCGATCGTGGCGCAGCAGCAGGCCACCGAGCAGCAGGCCCTGGCCGTGTACCAATACAACCAGAAGGATTTCGAGCGGCAGCAGGCGCTCTTCAAAGGCGGCATCATCAGCCAACAGGCCTTCCAGCAGGCGAGCCAGACCTTTAACAGCTCCAAGGCCACCTACGAAGCAGATGTCGCCGCCCGCAAGTCCGCGCAGCAGCAACTGGCCTACTTTCACATCGTCGCTCCGTTTGCCGGCGTGATCGGCGACGTGCCTGTACACATTGGCGACTACGTGACGCCATCCACGGTGCTGACCACCGTCGATGACAACACGCAGATGGAAGCCTACGTCTACATCCCGGCGGACCGCGCGTCCCAGGTTCGTGTCGGCCTGCCCGTTGAGATTACGGACAGCGCCGGCCACGTGCTCGAACGCAGCAAATTCTACTTTGTCTCGCCGCAGGTGGATAACCAGCTTCAGGCCATCCTGGCCAAGGCCAAGATTCATACCCGGCCCGAGGTACTTCGCAATCTGCAGATGGTCCGCGCCCGCGTCATCTGGAGCACAGCGCCGGCCGCCACAGTTCCGGTTCTCGCCGTCACACAGATCGGCGGCCAGCCGTTCGTGTTCGTTGCCGCCAATAAGGATGGCCACTTCATCGCGGAACAGCGCTCCGTGCAACTTGGGGACACGGTCGGCAATCAGTACGCCATCAAGAGCGGTCTGCAGCCCGGCGATAAGCTGATCGTCTCGGGACTGCAGTTCCTGGTGAACGGGGCGCCGGTTCAGCCGATCCCACAAGCCAAGTCGTAACAACCATTTTCCGGGGATCCTTCCTGTGTTTGTTGACTTTTTTATCCGGCGGCCGATCTTCGCGACAGTCTGCGCTCTGCTCATCATCCTGGCAGGCGCCATCGTCATCCCTACCCTTCCCATCTCGCTATACCCGCAACTGGCGCCCCCGCAGGTTACCGTCACGGCCAGTTACGTCGGCGCCAACGCCCGGGTCGTCGAAGCAGCCGTCACCATCCCCCTGGAGCAGGCCATCAACGGCGTTGAAGGCATGTCATACATCACCTCCAGCAGCGGAAATGACGGCACCTCACAAATCACGGTCACCTTCCAGACGGGCTATGACCTGAACATTGCGGCCGTTGACGTCCAGAATCGCGTCGCGACCGCGCAGGGCCTGTTGCCGGCAGAGGTGACCACCAGCGGCATCAGTATCACCAAGGCGAACAGCAACTTTGTCTTCGCCGCGGGCTTCTATTCCGACCACGGACAATACTCCAATCAGTTCATCAGCAACTACGTAGATGTCTTCGTCTCCGACGCACTGAAGCGCGTCTCCGGCGTCGGCAATGTGCAGATCTTTGGCGAGCGGAAGTATGCGATGCGGCTCTGGCTGGATCCGCAGAAGATGGCCGCCCGCAGCCTGACAGCGACCGATGTCGTCTCCGCTCTGCAACAGCAGAACGTTGAAATTCCGGCCGGCGCACTTGGCGCGCCGCCGATGGACAAGAACCAGCAGTATCAGATCTCCGTCAACGTCATCGGACGACTTACCACGCCGCAGCAGTTTGACAACATCGTGCTGAAAAACACGCCCAACGGCCTGGTCTTGCTCAAAGATATTGGCCACGCGGAACTGGGCGCCGAAAACTACTCCACGGACCTGAAATACAACGGCTACCCCGCCGTCGGCGTGGGTATTCAGCAGCTCAGCAACGCCAACGCCCTTACCGTGGACAAGGAGGCTAAAGCGGAGCTGGCACAACTGGCGAAACAGTTCCCACCGGGCCTGAAATATGCGATCGCGTTTGACACGACAACGGTTGTGAGCGACTCCATCCGCGAAGTGTTGCAGACGCTGCTCGAAGCGATTGTCATCGTCATCGTCGTCATCTTCTTCTTCCTGCAGGACTGGCGAGCCACCATTATTCCGGCCGTTACCATTCCGGTCTCGCTCGTTGGAACCTTCGCATTCATCAAAATCTTCGGATTCTCGATCAATTCCCTCACCCTGTTTGGCATCACGCTGGCCACAGGTCTAGTGGTTGATGACGCCATTGTCGTCATTGAAAACGTCCAGCGGCACATCTCTGAGGGAGAGACGGATCTGCACAAGGCCACCTCAGATGCCATGGGAGAGGTCACAGGCGCGGTCATCGCCACATCTCTCGTGCTGGTCGCTGTTTTTGTGCCGGTTTCTTTCTTCCCCGGAACCACCGGAATTCTTTACCGGCAGTTTGCCCTCACCATTGCTTTCTCCATCGCCATCTCTGCCTTCAACGCTTTGACGCTGTCGCCCGCTTTGTCGGCCATTCTGCTGCGCCGGGAGCAGCACCACGGCGGTCTGCTCGGTCTGGTGGATCGCGGCATCAAGGGCATGAACAAGGGATACGCCCGCAGCGTACATGGCGTGATCCGCATCCGCTATCTGATGCTGCTGTTGTTCGCCGCCGGACTTGCCGCAACCGTCTTCATGTATCAGCACGTCCCCACGGCCTTCGTTCCGCAGGAGGATCAGGGATACATCATCCTGCAGGTGCAGGCGCCACCAGGCGCGTCGCTCGCTTACACCGCGAACCTGGCGGATCAGGCGCAGGTAATTCTGTCCAAGCAGTCGGAGGTCGAGGGCTCGTTTGCGGTTACGGGCTTCAGCTTCTCCGGTAGCGCCTCCAACTACGGGCTGATCTTCGCCAGTCTCACGCCTTTCTCGAAGCGCAAGGGCAGCCAGCACTCCGCCGCGGCATTGGTCAACCGGCTGCGCACCCAGTTATTCCGCGTCCAGGGCGGCTTTGTCATCCCGTTTGAGCCCCCGGCCATTCAAGGCCTCGGCAGCTTCGGTGGTTTCCAGTTTGAGCTGCAGGATACCGGCCATAACACGCTGCAGGACCTAGCACGGGTCGCCAACCAAATCGTCGGCGCCAGTCGCGGAGACCGCGAATTGACCGGCCTCTACACTCCCTTCACCGCCAACGATCCGCTGGTGCAGGTCGTCATCGATCGCCAGAAAGCGCAGACGCTGAACGTGCCCATCAGCCAGATCAGCGATGCGCTGCAGGTGTATATGGGATCGTCCTACGTGAACAACTTCAACTTCAACAATCGCTCCTACCGCGTCTACGTGCAGGCGGAGCAGGCCTTCCGCCGGAACGCAGGTGATCTGCAGTCCTATTACGTGCGCTCCGGTAACGGCGTAATGATCCCACTCGCCAATCTCGTCACCCTGACGAACACCTCAGCGCCGCAGGTCATCAGCCACTATGACCTCTTCCGCTCGGCGGAGATCGATGGTTCTTCGGCGCCGGGCGTCAGTTCCGGCCAGGGCTTGAAGGCGATGGAAACCCTGTCGACGAAACACATGATGCAGGGCATGCAGTACTCCTGGACGGGTCTGGCGCTGGAAGAGCTCGAGTCCGGCGGCAAGGCTCCACTCATCTTCGGCCTGGGCGTGATCGTTGTTTACCTGACACTGGCCGCACTTTATGAGAGCTGGGTGCTCCCGCTGATCATCCTTCTTTCGGTGCCGATGGCCGTCCTTGGGGCGCTCACCGCGGTTTCGCTCCGTGGCCTGGCCGATGACGTGTATTGCCAGATCGGACTGGTGATGCTGATCGGTCTGGCTGCCAAGAACGCTATTCTCATCGTGGAATTCGCCGAGCAGCTTCGTAAGCAGGGCCGTTCCATCTTTGACGCGGCCATGGAAGCCTCCGAGCTGCGTCTGCGGCCGATTCTGATGACGTCGTTCGCCTTCATTCTCGGCGTGGTGCCGCTGGCCGTCGCAACCGGCGCCGGTCAACTGGGCCGCCACTCCATCGGCACAACAATCATCGGCGGTATGTTGCTTTCCACCGTGTTGAATCTCTTTTTCATCCCGGTGCTGTACGCCATTACCGTCACCATCACCAGCCGGTTTACGCGGCACAAAAAGCACGCAGACGAGACGGAGATCGCCGCCGTTCGCTGATCCGAGCAGCAAACGTCCTATGCACAGAAGGCGGGCCTCATTGGGCCCGCCTTCATCCTTTGACTCGCGAATCAGAAATAGTCAGAAGAATCCGCCCCACCGTTATCGCTGGATCGCATGCGCATTGGCGCTTCGGATCAGCACCCGCGCCAGCGCACGGATCACTTCGTCCGGCGTGATGGAGGTCAGACACTTTTTCTTCTGTTCCGTGCAAATCTCGAGGTGGCAATCCCAGCAGTCGGTGCGGTGGTAGATCACTTCATGCTGCCGCCCCCACGGGAACCAGAGCCGCGGACGGCTGCGGGCGGCAAAGACGATCACGCAAGGCGTGCCGACGGCGGACGCCAGATGCATGGGGCCACTATCCGGCCCGAGAAAAGCACGGGTCCGCGCCAATACCGCGGCAGACTCTCTCGGCGTCAGCTGGCCGCACAGATTCACGCGCCGTGCGCCCCACGCCGTGGAGGCTGCCTCGCTGACGGAAGACTCTTCAGCAGCGCCCAGCAGCACTACACCATAGTCCGGTAATTCGGCCGCCAATTGGTTCAGAACGAGGGTCCAGTTTTCCGCGCCCCAATCCTTAGCCTGCATTTTGGTGCCGATCGCGAGGCCCAGCAGCGGCCGGCCCTGCACCGGCTCCAGCGCCGTCGCCGCCCGGCGATGCTCCTCCACGGTCAGGCGGAGATCCCAGTTGGAGCGCTCCTCCAGGTCAATCGTTCCCAGCTCCCGCATCAGCCGCGCCAGCCTCGCCGCTTCTGGCTCCACTTCACCCGTCGCCGCGTCCACCCGGTTGGCCCGCGCATCGCGCGCCAGAGGCAGGCCGATGGTCCGCGGAACTCCGCAAAGCCGAAAGAATGCAGCATCGCGCAGAACATCGCCGGCCGCCCGGCGCGGCGTCAGATAGACCAGCACCGAGGGCCGGAAGCTGCGAATCTCCCGCTGCAGGGCCAGCAGCTCCGCCACATTGCGCGTCGCCACGGGATAGCGCATGTACCCGTGCACCAGCCCGGAGCCCTCAAGCACCGCGTACGCTGCGGGCGCCTTACTGTGTACCGGAATGTTCGACAAAAGGAGCCGCTCAGCGTTCGGGAACGCGCGCGCGATCTGATGGAAGCATGGCAGCGCGACGACCGTGTCGCCCAGGCTTCCCATCCGGTAAATCAATACGCGCTCAATATTTGCGTCCATAGCAGAAACGGGTGAAATCCCCACAAACTGTGATGGCAATGATCGCGGGACCGTATAATCAATGTATGTCCATTGTCCGCGATCTTGCGAACGTCGCGAAAGGCATGAGCGTTACCTTCGGCGAGATTTTTGAACCGACGACCGTCGAGAACTATCCTGACGGCCCCGGGCCGACTCGCGGCGCCCGCATGGAGGCCCGCTATCGCGGCCGCCACGTGCTGCAGCGCGACGAGAATGGATTGGAGAAATGCGTCGCGTGCTTTTTGTGTGCCGCGGCCTGCCCGTCCAACTGCATTTATATTGAGGCGGCCGAGAACACCGACGAAAAGCGCATTTCGAGCGCGGAGCGGTACGCCCGCGTTTACAACATCGACTACAACCGCTGCATCTTTTGCGGCTATTGTGTCGAGGCCTGCCCCACCGACGCTATCACCCACGGCCATGAGTTCGAACTGGCTTCGCTGAATGCGACCACGATGGTGATGCGCAAAGAAGATATGCTGGCGCCGATGCCGGGCTCCCCGGCCAAATTAGATACGACGTCCCGCTAAATTTTTCAGAAATCTCATTCGTATCCCGGCAGACAGTGCTCGCGCGGTTCGCTTGCAGGCAATCGCTCCGGCACTCTGCCATTCTGACCCGCCGCGCTGCCGGCCGGTTTCAGCAGGAGACCTGTGAAGCCTTTCCTTAATGTTCTGCGCGAACGCGTCATCATCTATGACGGTGCTATGGGCACCAGCATTCAGAAGCATTCCCTGACCCCCGACGACTTCTGGGGAAAAGAGGGCTGCAATGAGCTGCTGGTCCTCAGTCGGCCCGACGTCATCCGCGGCGTGCATGCGAGCTTTCTGGAAGTCGGCTGCGATGTAATCGAGACCGACACCTTTGGCTCCTCCCGCATTGTGCTGGCCGAGTATCAACTGGAAGACCGCACGCGCGAGTTGAATATCGCCGCCGCCAGGCTGGCGCGCGAGGTTGCCGCCGAATACTCGACGCCCGAGAAGCCGCGCTTTGTGGCCGGCTCCATCGGTCCGACGACCAAGCTCCCTTCGCTGGCGCACATCGGCTACGACGAAATGGCCGCAATCTACCGCGAACAGGTAGAGGCGCTGATTGAGGGCGGCGTCGATGTTCTGCTCATCGAGACCTGCCAGGATTTGCTGCAGGCCAAGATCACTCTCGCTGCCTGTGAAGATGCGATGCGCGCCTGCGGACGGCGCCTGCCCGTCCAGGTCCAGGTAACACTGGAAGCGACCGGCACCATGCTGCTCGGCAGTGAGATTGGCGCAGCGCTGGCCGTGCTTGAATGCTTTCAGCCGGACATCGTCGGGCTTAATTGCGCCACCGGCCCGCGTGAGATGAACGACGCGGTGCGCTTTCTCTGTCAGAACGCCACCCGGCCAGTTAGCGTGCTGCCCAACGCCGGGCTGCCGCAGAACGTCGGCGGCCACGCAGTCTATTCCCTCACCCCCGAAGAGCTGGCGCGCTATCACCGCCAGTTTGTCTCCGAGTATGGCGTTCGCATTGTGGGCGGCTGCTGCGGCACAACTCCAGAGCACCTGCGCGCAGTGGTAGAAGCCGTCGGCCAGCTTGTTCCGGCCGAAACGCACGCCACGCCGCAGAGCGTCGCAGCCAGCGCATTCTCTGTTCTTCCGCTGGAGACGGATGGCCAACCGGTGATTGTCGCCGAAGAGATGAACACCACCACGCGTGCCGCCGCGTTTCGCGACATGGTTCGCTCCGGCGACACCGATGGCATTCTGGCGCTGGCCAAGCGGCTCTCTGCCGAAGGCTCGCAGATGCTCGACCTCTGCTGCGCCGTTGTTGGCGAGGATGAAAAAGCCTATATGAATGGCGTCCTCGAGAAGGTCGCAACCCGCGTTCCCGCGCCGCTGCTGGTCGACTCCACCGAAGCGGATGTGATTGAAGAGGCGTTGAAGCGCATCCCCGGCAAGCCGCTGATCAACTCCATCAACCTGGAAGACGGCGAGAAGCGCACGTCGAGGGTGCTCCCGATGGCGCGCCGTTACGGCGCCGCCGTCATCGCCCTCACAATTGATGAAGAAGGCATGGCGCTCACGGCCGCGCGCAAGCTCGCCATCGCGCAGCGCATCTTTCACCTCGCAGTCGACAAATACGGTCTCCGCCCGCAAGATCTTATCTTCGACCCGCTCACGCTGCCCATCTCTACCGGGCAGGAGGACTACCGCAACGCCGGCATTGAAACGCTGGAGGCGGTGCGTCTCATCAAGCGCGAGCTGCCGCAATGCAAGACCATTCTCGGGGTCAGCAATATCTCCTTTGGTCTTTCCACCTACGCGCGGCGAGTGCTAAACAGCGTCTTCCTGAAGGAAGCAGTAGATCGCGGCCTGGACGTTGCCATCGTCAACTACTCGAAGACCTATCCCCTCTACAAAATTCCTGAGAAGGAGGTCGAACTCGCGCGCCGACTCATCTTCTGCGACACCTCCGAGGGAGATCCGCTGCAGGCCTACATGGCCTTCTTCGCTGCGCAGGATCCTAAAGCGAACGAAATGCAGGCAGCCGCTGTCGAGCCGATCTCGGTCGAGGACAAGCTGAAGCAGCTCATCATTCGCGGCGAGCGCAGCCTGGGAGCGGGCGCGAGCAAGGCTTCGCTTGAGGAGATCCTCGAGTCTGCGCTGACGGAGTACACGCCGCTCGATCTGATCAACAATGTTCTGCTGGACGGAATGAAGACGGTCGGCGAGCTGTTCGGCGCACGCAAAATGCAACTGCCCTCGGTGCTGGACTCCGCCTCTGTGATGAAAGCCGCTGTCGCCTATCTCGAACCGCGGATGGAGCGGGTAGACGGATCGCAGCGCGGCACCGTGGTGCTGGCCACCGTGAAGGGCGACGTCCACGACATTGGCAAAAATCTCGTCGACATCATTCTTTCCAACAATGGATACAAGGTCGTCAACCTTGGGATCAAGCAGCCGTCGGACGTCATCATTGAAGCCGCGCGCCAGCACAAGGCGGACGCCATCGGACTGAGCGGCCTGCTGGTCAAAAGCACGCTCGAGATGAAGTACGTGGTGCAAGACCTACAGCATCTCGACAGCCGCATTCCGGTCATCTGCGGAGGCGCGGCGCTCACGCGAAAATACGTTGAGGATGATCTGCGCCGCGAGTATGCCGGACCTGTCTTCTACGCCGAAGATGCCTTTGCCGGCCTGCACGTGATGGGCGACCTGACCGGCGCCCAGGATGCGCGGCGCACGCGTATCGAAGAAGGCAGCACCGTCAAGGCGTTCGAACGGCGCAACCTGTTACCCGAGGAGCAATCGGCGCCTCCTGCGGAGGTTTCGACCGTCCGCTCCGCAGTGGTGCAGGACGCGCCGAATATTCCCGAGCCGCCGTTTTTCGGCGTGCGCACGCGCACAGATTTTTCGCTGGAAACACTCTTCGGGTATATCAACGAAACGGCCCTGTTCAAAAATCAGTGGCAGCTCAAAACCGCCTCTGCCACGGACTACGCGCATCTGGTCGAAACCAAATACCGGCCCATCCTGCGAGAGATGCTTGCGGAAGCGAAGACCTCCGGATGGCTGCAGCCGCGCGCCGTCTACGGGTACTTCCCATGCAACACCGATGGCAACGACGTCGTCATCTACGCACCGGAATGCGCCGGGCAGCCCGAAAAACGCCAGGAAGTGGCGCGCATCTCTTTCCCGCGCCAACGCGAAGGCCGCAAGCTCTCCATCGCCGACTTCTTTCTGCCCGTCAGCGCGGGTCGCCTCGATGTCATCGGCTTCTCCGTCGTGACGGCCGGCGAGCAGGCCAGCAAGCGCAGCAAAGAGCTGTTTGAACGCGGCGACTTTACGCAATACCTATATACCCACGGTCTGAGCGTGGAGTTTGCCGAAGCCCTTGCGGAATACCTGCATAAGGAAATGCGTTCCGAACTCGGCATCGGCGACGAAGATTCCCCGGAGGTTCGCGATTTGTTCCATCAGAAGTATCGCGGCTCCCGCTACTCCTTCGGCTATCCGGCCTGCCCCAATCTTGAAGATCAGCAGGCGATCTTCGCGCTGCTCAAGCCGGAGGATGCCATCGGCGTCCGGCTCACCGAAAGCTATCATCTGGAGCCGGAACAGAGCACGGATGCGCTGATCGTCCACCACCCGCAGGCGAAATACTTCGTCGTCTGAGCGATGCGCGCGGATCGGGTCGTGCAGCGTCATTTGCGGTCGCGCGGGTGGGTTGAGGCGACTCGGCGCATCGCCTAACGCGCGATGCGCGCACAGATAGGTCCGGCGATGGCCAGAATCAGCACATAGGCTGCGGCGATCGGACCCAAGCGCGGCTCAAGCGTCGCACCCAGGGCCGCGATCACGATGGAAAACTCCCCGCGCGCTACAAGGACCGCGCCCGCACGAATCGACGCCCGCCGATCGAGACCCGTCCGCCGTGCAGCCCACGAGGTGGAGAACCACTTAGTCGCTGCCGTCACCAGCGCGAGAGCGCCAGCCACTGCCAGGACCGGCGGCAGTGAGGCAGGGTTGATCTCCATTCCGAAGAAGAAGAAAAAGAAGGCAGCAAATAGATCGCGCAGCGGCCCCAGAATCTGGTGGGCCCGCTCCGCCAGCGGCCCGGAGACGGCGATGCCAACTAAAAACGCGCCAATCGCCGAAGACACCTGCAGCCGCTCGGCGATTCCGGCCACCAGCAGAATTGTTCCGAGCGTGGTGAGGAGCACCACCTCGT
>JAKAUB010000174.1 GCA_021827845.1 Acidobacteriota bacterium
AGCGCCGTCAGCGCCTGCCGACGCCCCGCTGCCAGCTCCACGGCCAGACCCAGCTGACTGGTCAGCAGTGTGGCGCAGCTCGCCGCCAGACTGCCGGCCGTCACTAACAGCACCGCGTCGGTCAGCGCCGCGCGGCGCGACTTCCCGGCCCCAGCGGAGGACGTCCGCCCCGCCGCATGCACGGCATCCGAAGCTTCATGCGCCATCAAATTCCGCCGTCTCTGAAATTCCGTATTCCTTTAGCTTGCGGTAGAGCGTCGTCTTGCCGATACCCAGCAGCCGCGCCGCCGTCAATTTGTCGCCGTGCAGATTGCGCAGCGTCGTGAGAATCGCCTGCTTCTCCAGCTCGGCGATGGTGAGAATCTCCGCCGCAGGCTCGGCCGCCGGCTGCGGCCCGGCATGGGAGGCCCGCTGCGACTGCAGACGATGCTCCTGCAGCTGACTGGTCAGATCGCCCATATGCAGAATCGGTCCGGAAGACAGCGTGCACGCGCGCTCAATGGTATTTTCGAGTTCGCGCACATTGCCCGGCCAGTCATAGCTCGCCAGCACGCGCAGAACATCATCGCTAAGGGTATGCAGCACCCCGGTCTCGCGGCGGCGGCGTTCCAGAAAGTGTGCCGCCAGCAAGGGGATATCCTGGGCGCGCTCCCGCAGCGCCGGCAGCTTGACGTTGACCACGTTCAGGCGGAAGTAGAGATCCTTGCGAAACCGGCCCTGCTCGACCATTGCATTCAGATCGCGATGGGTCGCTGCCAGGATGCGGGCGCGGATCGGCACCCGCTGGGTCGACCCGACCGGCCGAATCTCCTTTTCCTGCAGCGCCCGCAGAACCTTTGCCTGCAGATCGAGCGGCAGCTCGCCGACTTCGTCCAGAAAGACCGTTCCCGCCCCGGCCGTCGCCAGCAGCCCTTCCTTCGAGCGGTTCGCACCCGGAAACGCCCCTTTTACGTAGCCGAACAGCTCGCTCTCAATCAGCGATGGAACCAGCGAGCCACAGTCGATCGGAATGAACGGATGGCTCGCGTTGGGCCCGTTGTAGTGGATGGTCCGCGCAACGATCTCTTTGCCGGTGCCACTTTCACCCAGAATCAGAACCGGATGCGTCGTGTGCGCGACCTTGGCGAGGATGCGGTAGACGCGCTCCATCTCCGTACTGCGGCCGACCAGCGGACCAAACCCATCGGCCGTGCGCAGCTTTTCGCGCAGCCTGCGGCTCTCCGTATCGAAGTGCCGCCGTTCGCTGGCGCGCTCCAGCACCTCCGACAGCTCATCCATATTGAATGGCTTGGTCAGATACTCGCTGGCGCCGGTGCGCATGGCCTCCACCGCGGAGGAGACGGTGGCGTAAGCGGTCATGACCACCACGACCGATTCGGGATACAGGGTGCGAATCTCTTCGATCAGCGGCAGGCCGCCACCGCCGGGAAACTTCAAATCCAGCAGAACGATATCGGCCAGATGGGCCTTGAGCGCGGCTCGCGCCGTGTCAGCGCTGTCGGCGCTGGAGACGGAATATCCCTGGGCGCGCGCTACTTCGGCGACGGCCGAACGAATGGCACTGTCGTCGTCGATAACCAGCACATGCATCATGCTGGCGCGCTCCGCCGGGGGCGGGGAGAGTTCAGGGGAGAACATGCGGGTCGCTGTGAGCATCTTACCTCGAGTTCACCGGAAAATAGCAGCACAAAATGATCCGGGGAACCCCACAGTTGCCTGGGCCGTCACACTTCGCCGCACTGTCTATTTCGGCTTACACCGCCCGCAGCTTCACTGTAAAGCACGTCCCCACGCCGGGGCCCGACCGCAGGCTCACCTGCCCGCCCACCGCTTCGGCGAGTTCGCGCACAATCGCCAGCCCAAACCCATGCGGTCGGCCATCCGCCGCCTTCACCGATACGCCCGGTTGAAAGAGCCGGGCGCGCACTGCCCGCGGCACGCCGGGTCCGCTGTCCGTCACGCGCAGGCAGATTCTGCCCGGCGCGGCGCGCTCCACACCCAGCACAATGCGGCCGCGGCCGTGCATCGCCTCTACCGCATTCATCACCAGGTTCTGCAGGATCCGGTCGAGCGCCGCTTCGCTGATCCACGCCTGCAGGCCATCACCCGGCGCGCTCAATTCGATCTGCACCTCCGCTCCCGCCATATGCCGCAGCACCGGCAGACGGCGGCGCAGCGCTGCCGCCAGCTCGACCACGCCGCGATCGGCCCCAGCGCGCTGGCCTGCGGAAGTTCCGGCGCCGCCCGCAGGGGCGGGTGCGGCGCCCTCGACCAGCGCCTCGACCAGCCTCTGGCCGCGGTCCACCGCACCGGCCAGCTCCGCTGCCCAGCGAGCGGTCTCCTCCGGGGTATTCTCTGGGCTGCGCAGAAGGTCGCAATAGACCTGCAGCACCGTCAGCCAGTTGCGCGCGTCGTGCGCCAGATAGGCGGGGCTCTCCCCCGCCGGGCCACGACCCTGCGTGTTCGGTCGTATCGCGATCGCTGCGCTCAATGGAAGCCTCCTTTGCTGGTTGGTGTGGCGAATCTTCCCCGGGCCGGAGAGCGCAGAGCTTTGCGCCGCCGTGCGTACCCTGTTTTTTGCGCGATGGCCGGACTCGCCAACATAATGATTCGACGGCGGTTTCCGTGCAGGGGGCCTGCGCCCTCGGTTACTAAGGGCACCTCGCCCATTTCATTTTGGAAAACAATCTCGGGGCATTCCCAAAATGTTCCCGCGCTCTACCGCCCACGCACAGAGCCGAAACCCATCCCACTGCGCCCCGGCGCTCACCCTCTGCCCACACAGAACCCCCCCGGTACAATCGGGAGAATGTCCGAGAAACCTGCTTTTCGTTCTGCCAACCGCGCCGTTGACGCTCTGCGCCCGGTGCGCCTCACCCGGGATTACGTCGCCACCGCCGAGGCCTCCGTCCTGATCGAAATGGGCCACACCCGCGTCTTATGCAACGCCACTGTGGAAAATGGCGTTCCCGGCTGGCTGCGGAACCGAGGCCACGGGTGGGTCACCGCCGAGTACGGCATGCTGCCCCGCGCCACGCTGACCCGCACGCCGCGCGAGAGCGAGCGCGGCAAGGTAGGCGGCCGCACGCATGAGATTCAGCGGCTCATTGGCCGCTCCCTGCGCGCGGTGGTCGATCTGGCGGCGCTGGGCGAGCGTACCGTGATTCTCGACTGCGACGTGCTGCAGGCCGATGGCGGAACGCGCACGGCGGCCATTACCGGCGCAGCGCTGGCGCTGCGGATGGCGCTCGATCGCCTGGTGACGGCGAAGGTGCTGGCGGCACACCCTATGTCGGGACTGCTGGCGGCCGTAAGCGTGGGCTTGGTCGATGGCAGACCGCTGCTGGATCTGGCCTATGAAGAAGACTCCCGCGCTGAGGTGGACATGAACGTGGTGATGACCGAAGCCGGAGCGCTGATTGAAGTGCAGGCGACCGCCGAGCACGGGACATTTACCCGCGAGCAGCACAACACGCTGCTGGATCTGGCGGCCGGAGGGATTACACAACTGCTGGCGGCGCAGCGCGCGGCGCTCGCCACCGCAACTCAGGGCCCACCGCCCTCGCTGTAACTGTTGCGTATTAAAATCGTCCTATCGGTGAAGTCTGATGTTGGTAATCTCCGTCAACTCCGCCGCTGATTCCGGGTCCGCTGCATTTTTGAGCGCCTGTTTGTGCTTCCGGCGGATCGCCCCCAAAAGTCTTCACCCAACATTTCAATGGAGGAGTGTACGACCATGAAGCTGACTCCCGGCAAGCTCGCCGGACTCAAAGCCCTTTCGGATGAGCGGGGCGTTATCGCGGCTGCCGCCATGGACCAGCGCGGGTCCCTCAAGAAGTCTCTCGCCAAGGAACGGGGCGCTGCGGTCGATGACAACGCGCTCATCGAGTTCAAGAATCTCGTCACCGATGTGCTGACGCAGCATGCTTCAGCGATTCTGCTCGATCCCGAGTACGGACTGCCGGCCACCAAGCACCGCCATGGCAAGGGCCTGCTGCTGGCCTATGAGAAGACCGGCTACGATGCCGCGGAGCCTGGACGCCTGCCCGATCTGCTGGACCACTGGTCGGTGCGCCGCATCAAGCATGAAGGCGCCGATGCCGTGAAGGTCCTGCTCTACTACACGCCGTTTGAGAAGAAAGAGATCAACGATGTGAAGTATGCCTTTATCGAGCGCATCGGCGATGAGTGCCGCGCGCACGATATCTCCTTCTTTCTCGAGATCGTCGGCTATGACGCGGCAGGCGGGGACGAAAAGACGCTGGAGTACGCGAAGAAAAAGCCAGAGATTGTCACCATTGCCAGCAAAGAGTTCAGCGACGACAAATTCGGCGTGGACGTGCTGAAGATGGAAGTGCCCATCCAGATGGAGTTTGTCGAGGGGACAAAGGCCTTCAAAGGCAGCGCGGCCTACAGCAAGCAGGAGGCGCTGAAGCTGTTCCGCGAAGCCGCCCAGGCCTGCGGCAAGCCGTTCATTTATCTCT
>JAKAUB010000004.1 GCA_021827845.1 Acidobacteriota bacterium
TTTGCGGTAATACTCAAAGACCGTCGGATGGTTGGGCGCGACATTGGCGAAGTTATCGAATGTCTCGTACACGCCTGTCGCCAGACTTGCAGTCGCCACATAGTGGCCCAGGATTCCGTGGTTCACGACCTGCGTGCAGAAGGTCGCCTGCGGAATCAGCTCATGCATCAGGTGGGGGATATTCTCCTGGCCAATGGGCGCAAACGTTTCGACATCGCGTGCTCCGCCGCCAAACGTCACCACGACGGTCTTTCTTCCTCGCACAGCGGCCGATGCGTGCAGCGGCGACAGATGATTGACAGCAGCAAACGCGGTGGCCCCGACCGCAGCGCGCAAAAACTCCCGGCGCGTCCAGGCGGTTTGCTGCGCGATGCTGCGAAAGGGCTCCATCATTGCATCTTGACCACGAGGGTGGTTATGGTCTGCATTCGAGCGTTCAAAGTTTGCTGCTGCGTCTTTCGGTATTTCTGGTCCAGCGCGATCTGCTGCTCCGCCCGTTCGTGCCTGTTGCGTCTTTCGGTATTTCTGGTCCAGCGCGATCTGCTGCTCCGCCCGTTCGTGCTGGCCCAGATGCGCATAGGCGCGGGCCAGCCGGTAATGCGCCTGCGCCAGGTCTGGCTTCAGCCGCACGGCGGTCTCGAGCGGCGCCACGCTCTCCGCCCATTTTCCCTCCGTCTGCAGCAACTCCCCCATCTCCATATGCGCCTCTGCCAACCGCGGTGCTGCGGCGATGGCGTTTTGCAGCAGCGTGTGCGCAATCTGCAGCTCCTGCGGACTGGACGGCCGATGCAGAATGCTTGTAACCGCGTAGGTTGCCAGCGCCGCATTATGCGGATGCTTTTCGGCGAAGGGCAGCAGCGTTGCGCATCCGGGGTTTTTCCCGGCCGTCAGCACCGTGCATGTGCGTCCCAGCAGGTCAGCGTACACCAGGTTGTCAGGGTCCTGCGCCAGCAGACCCGCCAGGATCGGAATTGCCTGATCGTAACTGCCGTTGCCGTAGTACGCGATGGCGAGCCCAAGCTGCATGCGGCGGCTGTCCGGATAACGTTTCACCCCGGCGCTCAGCTCCCGGATCGCCGGAACAAAAGTCCAGTGGCGCAACAGCTCGACACCCAACACATAGATATTCGATTCGGAGGGATCGAGCCGCGCCGCGTTCAGATCGTGCTGCGCGGCCTGCTTATAGCGCGCCAGTTTCTCGTCAACATCTCCGTACAGAGACTGGGCGGACGCAGAAAGATCCACGCCGGACATACGGCTGAGCGTTTCTCGGGCGTGCGCATAATCCCCGCTGTCGAACAGCGCCAGCGCATCGTTATAGGCCAGGTCGCCATTGCCCGGGTCCCGGGAGAGCGCCGCACCAAATGCGCGGGCAGCCTCCGCCGGTCGATGGATCAGCATCTCCGCCTGGCCGAGATTCTCTTGCGAAATTGCATCGCTGGGGTTCAGCCGGACGGCCGCCTGCAGTTCATGCGCCGCCTCGGCGCCGCGATGCAGCTTCAGCAGCGTCGCCCCCAGGTTAGCCCGCGCTATGTCGGAGTTAGGCTGCTCGCTCGCCGCGGCCTGCAGTGGCGGCAGCGCTCGCGTCAGATTGTTCTGCGAAGCGTACGCCAGCCCCAGCAGCTCGTTGACTTCAAAATTCTCCGGCAGCCGCGCATGCAGCCGCACCAGCAGGCGCCGTGCCGTGTCGAACTCTCCCCGCTGCATGGCGTCCTGCGCCTGCTGAAACATCTGCGCTTCGTCGCCAGCAGCGGTTGGGACGGGTTGGGCATTCTGCGTCAGCGGCTGCGCTACCAGCCGCGGCCCACCCATGCAGGCCCACACCAGCAGGCATACGACGACACTACGTTGCAACATAAAAACTCGACCGCCTGGAAACAGGGACGGTATCCGAAATTTTACGCCGAGGCAAAAGGAAACGGTGGACGATGCACGGCATCGCCCACCGCCTGTGGATCACCGGCAACCTTTAGAAGGTGTATTTGCCGGAAAGCTGGAAGAATCGCGCGTCCGGTGTGAGGTTCTGGAAGCTGCGCGCGTTGGTGATTTGTCCCAGGTTGCTGTTGATATTTGTCGTCGAAGGCTCCGCATAGTCAGGCGTGTTCAACATGTTGAACCCGTCTACGCGAATCTCCAGCTGCTGATCTTTGAAGGTCTGGAAATCTTTGAACACGGACATGTTGACGGTTTGGTAGCCCGGTCCATAGACTTCATTGCGCTTCCCGCCCAGATACTGCAGCACCTGCGCCCGCGAGGTGACAAAAGCTCCCGACCCTGAGATAGGAATGCTGTTGCCCGGTAGCGGGTTTGCGAACGAACAGGGATTCCACCAGTGGAAGATGGTCCGCGTGTGGTTCGCGCAGGTGACGCCAGGATTGGTTGCGTTCGGATTGCCACCCGGAGCAAACGGATCGCGGGTGACCAGGGCAAACGCCGAGCCGCCAGAGGCCGTCGTGTTGTTGGGATAGACAGACATCGCGTTGCCGGTTTGCGCGAAGAACTCCACGTTCGCCGCCCAGCCGCCCGCAATCGCATCCAACGCCCGGCTCTGATTCATCCACCGGCGCTGCTTGCCGAACGGGAGCTGATAGTACATGTTGACGGTTACGCGGTTGCGTACGTCGAATGCGGAGTTACTGTAGTCGTACTGTACCGGCAGCAGGTTGGTGTTGCGATAGCCGCCGCCGCCCGTAGTGCCCAGCGGTGAGGGCGTGTCGTCCAGCGAGTGCGCCCAGGTATACGTCGCCAGAAAGCTCAACCCGTTGCTGAGCCGCTTTTCAATCTTGGCCTGCAGCGAGTTGTAGCTGCTGGTACCTCCGTAGGAGTTGTACGCCGTCCCGCCAAATCCCGGGAACGGGCGGACGTTTTGCGAGTTGTTTGCCGGATTCAACAACGCCAGTGGATTGTTGGGATCTGGAAACATCGGCATGTGCAGCGAGTTGTCCCCGACATAGGCCAGAGACGCGACCGTGTCTGGCGTGAACGCGTACTGCACCGCCAGGTTGTAGTCCTCGGTGTACGGCGTATGGATCAGTGGATCGGATCCGCGCAGCGCCGGGGTGGAGATGAAGTTCTGCAGGCCGACCTTCAACACATCCTGAAAGCCATTTTCCAAGTTGATCCCGAACGTCTTCGCAGGGGTGGAACCCGGAGGCGCGCTGATGCTGGGACAATTTCCGGCCGCGCAGTTGGGAGCGGGGAACGTATCGGTGAACTGGAACGGATAGTTCTCGCCCAGGTTCGGATAGTATCCAGCGCTCTCCAGGCCGCCGTAGAAGATACCAAACCCGCCATGGATGACTGTCTTCGGATTGATCGAGTATGCAAAGCCGATGCGCGGAGCAAAGTTCAGGTTCTGTGCTTTCACCAGGTACGGATTGCCGGAATATTTCAGCGTGATGTTGTTGGCAGCCAGCAACTGCGTGAAAGCCGGCGCAATGGGGTAGTTCTGCTGCTGGATTGGAATTTCGAAGTTTGCCGTTCCGTGCGGAACGCCCGTCGGCGAGAGCGTGGACTTGCTCGTCGTGTAGTAGGTCGCCTGATACCCGCCTACATCCTTATATGGCTGGTAATAGTCATAACGGACGCCCAGGTTAAGGGTCAGCTTATCGTTAACGCGCCAGTCATCTTCAAAATACGCAGCGCGATACCAGCGCGCGTCGCCTGTCTTGAAGGAGTTGCTCAATTGCGCCGAGTTCATCTGGTCGGCCAGGAAATCCGCCACGCCGAATCCCGTGAAACTGGCTCCCAGATTGCTCGTATATTCCCCGTTGTAGTTGTAGTTTCCTAGCGGGTAGGGCGGCTGAAGGGTAGAGAATCGAAGGCTCTGGAACTGAACGCCCATCTTCAGGCTGTGATTGCCGACGATCTTCGTCACGTTGTCCAGAATTTCGTAAACGTTCTCATACTCATCGGATGGAATAAAGCCCGGAACGCCAAAGCCGGAGACGCCACTGATCCCTGTCAGCGGCAGGCCGCCGGATAGCGGGTTGAACGGAATGCCGCCCAGACCGACATTCGCTGCGACATTTTCTGAAGCAAGAGACGCGATGTAGGCGACATGCATGTAGTTGTAGCCAACGCGAAACTCATTGATCAGGTTCTGATTGAAGGTGTGGGTTTCGCTGAAGGCGGCGTTGGCTCCAAAGTCCTGCGTGTAGCCATCCGTCCCGTACGTTCCGCCATCCAGCACGGGCCCTAACGGCGGGGCGGCGAACTGCGGATTATTGAAGTCGCTGTAACGGAAAAATGTCTGATCTTTCGAGCTCACGTTCCAGTCGACGCGCGCATCCCATTGCGTCGTGTCCAGCGTGGACTGCCGGTTGATCTGGTAGTTATTGAATGTCACTCCATTGCCGCTGTTCGGCAGTGGATACAGGTTCAGAATCTTCTGAGCAAGCGGACTGATCTGCGCCGGGCTCAGTACGTTCTGCTGGCC
>JAKAUB010000197.1 GCA_021827845.1 Acidobacteriota bacterium
CCGCGCCCCAGCTCGGACGCCAGCAGCACCGCAGTCGCGGGAGCGGCCACCATTGCCGCGCGCGCATTGAGAAAAAGCGCGCGCGTACGCCGCGCCAGGGCGTCTTCCACGGATCGCGCCATCTCCTGCCGCGCGGCCCAGACAATCTCCGCTGCGCGATACGGTAGCTGTGGATGCAGCGGGGCCGCCAGATCAGGCCGTTCCTGCATCAGAGATTCAATAGCCGCACGATCGGCGCCGTACACGCCAAGAGGATCGCTTGTGGCGGCGGGATTCGCCGTCCACCCATGCAGCCGCAGATTTGCCGTCGGGCTGGAACGCCGCGGCAAGTTAGCCGACTGTGCGGCGCGGTCGATCGTGTCTTCGCCCATGCGGCGGTAGGTGGTCCACTTACCGCCCAACACTGTCACCAGACCGTGCGGCGAAACCATCACCGTGTGCTCCCGCGAGAGCGCCGCGGTTCGAACTGTGCCCTGCTTGCGCACCAGCGGGCGCTGACCGGCCCATGTGCTGAGAATCTCTTCTGGCTGAGGGCGCCGTCCCATGTAACGCGCAATCTGATCAAGGAGAAAAGCCCGCTCCACCTCCAGCGGACGCGGCTCCATCGCGGCGCCCGGAACCGGCTCGTCCGTTGTACCGACGATGACAGAACCATGCCACGGGATCGCGAAGAGGACACGGCCATCCACCGTGCGCGGAATCATGAGTGCATCGACGCCCGGAAGAAATGTATGCGGCAGCACAATGTGAGAGCCCTGGCTGATCGCCAGCATCTGGGTGGCGTCGGGCTGGTCGAGCGACCGGATCGCATCGGAGAAAATCCCCGTCGCGTTGATGACGACCCGCGCCGACACTTCAAACTCCTGGCCGGTCTCTCCATCGACTGCGGCGACGCCCACAACGCGGCCATTGTGCTGCAGCAGGCGCACAACGCGCGCTTCGTTCAGCGCATAGCCGCCCTGATCGAACAGCGTCTGCGCCAGCGTGACGGCCATGCGGGCATCATCGAACTGCCCATCGTAGTAACAGACGCCGCCGTGGATGCGCGACAACGGAAGCCCGGCCAGACGTCTGCGTGTCTCTGCCGCAGAAAGCATGGTCGACCGGCCAAAACTTCCGCGGCCCGCCATGGCGTCGTAGATCTTTAGACCGATGCCGTAGAACGGGACCCCCAGCATAGACTCCGCCGGAATGATGAATGCCTGCCGATGGACAAGATGCGGGGCGTTGCGCAGCATGCGGCCGCGCTCTTCCAGAGCCTCAAAGACGAGAGTGAGATTTCCCTGCTGCAGATAGCGAACGCCGCCGTGCACCAATTTTGTGCTGCGGCTGGAGGTACCTTTGGCGAAGTCTTCCTGCTCCAGCAGCAGTGTGCGGTAGCCGCGCGATGCGGCTTCGAGCGCCGCACCTAGGCCGGTCGATCCGCCTCCAATGACGACAACATCCCAAGGTTCACTGCTGGCAATCTGACGCATCGTATCGTTTCGATTCACTGCCTGGCTCCTGTTTCGCCGGTGATCTTTGCCCAATGGTGTGCGCGGTTCACGGCTTCCGACCAGATCTTCAGCCGCCGGTTGCGCTCCTCTGCCTGCATTTGCGGCACAAACCGCGCCGACTCCCGCCACTGCCGCTCGGCCTGCTCCGTGTTCTGCCAAACGCCTGCGTGCAGGCCCGCCAGCAGACAGGCGCCCACGGCCGTCGCCTCAGCAGAACCGGAGCGCAGCACCGGCAGGTCCAACAAATCGGCCTGCATCTGCATCAGCAGATTGTTCGCGGACGCTCCCCCATCCACGCGCAGTTCGCGTACGCGCATGGAGCCGCCGGCTTCCAGCGCGTCGGATTCCATCGCCCGCAGCACCTCTGTCACCTGAAGCGCCAACGCTTCAAGCACTGCGCGGGCGATGTGGCCGCGAGTGGTTCCCCGGGTTAAACCGAGCATGACGCCGCGCGCATCCGGGTCCCAATGGGGCGCGCCGAGACCGGTCAGCGCGGGCACAAAACTGACGCCGCCGCTGTCCGCCACGGAGGCAGCGAGCGTCTCAATCTCCGCCGCGCTGTTCAGGATTCCCAGTCCGTCGCGCAGCCACTGCACGGCGGCGCCGGCAACGAAGATGCTGCCTTCAATGGCATACTGCGGACATTCTCCAGGCAGCCGCCACGCAATCGTGGTCAGGAGGCGATGACGGGAGGTCACTGGCTTGTCTCCGGTCTGGAGCATCAGAAAGCATCCCGTGCCATAGGTGTTTTTCGCCATTCCAGGATGCAGGCACATTTGCCCAAACAGCGCTGCCTGCTGGTCGCCAGCGATGCCGGCAATGGCGACGCCGGGAATCACTTCTGTCGGGGCGGCCAGCGCGCCGCTGGAGTCGACAACCTCCGGCAGCATGGATGGCAGCAGCTCGAAGATTTGCAGCAGCTCTTCATCCCACGCGAGCGTGTGAATGTTAAAGAGCAGCGTTCGCGAGGCGTTGGTCACATCGGTGATGTGGCGCCGTCCGCCGGTCAACTTCCACACCAGCCAGCTATCGACCGTTCCAAAAGCCAGCTTCCCGGCGCGAGCCCGCTCCATGGCTCCGGGCACATGGTCGAGCAGCCAGCGAATCTTGCTGGCGGAAAAGTACGCGTCGAGGATCAGCCCGGTCTTCTCCCGAAGGATGGTCTCCACACTTTTACCGCCGACGTTCTGCGCGGCAAGCCCGCGGCAATATTCTGCGGTGCGCCGGTCCTGCCATACGATTGCATTCGCGATGGGCCGGCCGGTTTCGCGGTCCCAGACAATTGTCGTCTCACGCTGATTGGTGATTCCGGCGGCCGCGATCTGCGATGCGTTTACCCCCGCCTCCACCATCACCGCGCGCACCGCTGCAGCCTGCGAGGACCAGATGGCTTCCGGATCCTGCTCCACCCATCCGGGCTGCGGATAGATCTGCGGCAGCTCGCGCGAAGCGCTGTGGTGCACCGTGCCATCCGGGCGCACCAGGATAGCGCGGGAACTGCTGGTGCCCTGATCGAGGCCAAGAATCCAGGTCATGCGACGCTCCTGCCGGCTCTGCAGCCGCGAGATGGAGACTGCCTGCTACGGAAAGCCAGCCTGATCGCGCGGTATACTCCGCGGATATGAGAACCAGGCTGCTTGCAATTGTTCTGGGTTGCAGTGTACTCGCGCCTCTTACGGTCATGGCGGCGCACACGCCCGCGCGAAGGTCTGCCACGCTGCTGGTGGTTAACCAGGGGGACTTCACGATGAGCCTGATTGATCCTGAATCCGGGCGCACGCTGGGAACCATGCCAACCGGCAGTGCACAAGGCCATGGGCATGAGGTCGCTGTCTCTCCCGACGGACGCACCGCGTGGGTGCCCATCTATGGCAACTCCGGCGTTGGCAAGCCAGGCACCAACGGCAGACGCATTCTGGTGATCGATCTTCCTTCGCATCGCGTCACGCAGACCATTACGTTCGACCATGGGGTGCGGCCGCATCTGCCGTACTACGACGTGCGGCGCAGGCGACTCTATGTTTCGACCGAGCTGATGCAAAGCCTCACCATCATCGATCCGCGCACGGAGACCATTATCGGGAGCATTCCTACGGGTCAACCGGAATCGCATATGTTCGTTGTCTCCCATGATGGCCGCCGCGCCTACACGGCAAACGTCGGCCCGGGAACCGTCTCGGTGCTCGACATTCCGCATCGCCGGACAATTGCCATTATTCCTGTTGCCAAGCGGACGCAGCGTATCTCTATCTCTCCTGATGACTCGATGGTTTTCACCTCGGATCAGATGCATCCGCAGCTCGTTGTTGTGGACACAGCGAAAAATGGCGTGAAGACCCGCATCCCCATGCCGGCCACCGGCTATGGCAGCGCGGCGACGCCCGACGGCCACTGGCTTCTGGTTGCGCTCCCGGCGGCCAATGCTGTCGGCGTCATCGATCTGCATGCGCTGCGCATGGCGGGGTCCATTCCGGTATGCACGAAGCCGCAGGAGATTCTGGTGCAGCCGGACGATGCTTCGACAGCTTATGTTTCCTGCATGGGAAGCGCTTCTGTCGCCGTCGTCGATATTCCGGGACGCACCATGAAACGTGAGATCCATACCGGCGCAAAACCCGACGGGCTGGGATGGGCGGCGGTCGATGGCGCGGAGGATCATGCGAGAAAGAAGTAAACGGCTTTGACAATCGATAGTAATCGATTGTACAATTCTCCCCGTTCGACGCCAATAAATATTCGCGCGCTGAACTCTGCGTTCGCTGATCCATCTGGAGGGACTCTTGCAAACTCGCCGGCAGTTTCTGACCAACGCTATCGCGTGCAGCGCGATGGCCGCCTTCGCACCGGAAATCTTCGCGGAAGAGCCCTGGCCG
>JAKAUB010000251.1 GCA_021827845.1 Acidobacteriota bacterium
CGAAGTATGGCGATTGAAACTGAAAGCCCCAACCCAGGTGCGCCCCGCCTGCGCGTAGGACCAGCAGCACCCCGACGATGATCCAGAACGAGACCAGGATGCCGGCGGTGTACATGGCGCCATGCCCGCGCATGCGCCGCCGCTCTTCTCCTGAGGATTGCACCAGCGCCAATCCCTTGATGAAAAGGACCGGAAACACGCAGGGCATCAGATTCAAAATGGCGCCGCCGAGAAAGGCCAGCGCAAGAATTTCGACCAGCGGCTCCCCCGGCGCGGGGGGAGCAGCCGGCGTCAGCGGCAGCGCGGAGACTGGCGGAATTGGCTGCGAAAACTGATAAGCGACGCCATCGGGTAACTTGAGCAACCCGTGAAAGTCCGCGGGAAGCTGCGTGGCGCCCGGAGCTTTCAGCAGGGTGATGCGCGCGCCGTTCGCCAGCGGCTGCACATGCTGTGGCGCCGCGTACGCCATGATGCCAGCGTCAAAGGGATAAAGTTCCGCGGAGGTGGTTCGTCCGACGCCAAGGACAGTGACGATCCAGTGCTGTTTGGTCTGCTGCAACCGCACGGTCGCGCCGGGGGGCAATTCTCGCGGCAGCGCCTTTTCGGTGGCAGCGAACAGTGCTTCGGTTTTCGCGTCGGGCGGCCCAGGCTGCTCCGCAACCGGAATGGTGCGGCTGACGGTTGCATGGCCGGGCAGACACACGCTGCTGCAAACCAGATAGTGCACTTCCCCACGGAGCGTCACCGGATGGCCGGGCTTCAATCCGGGCAGGACGTGCATCGAGACCGGCAGCAGCACCTGGCCCTCATAGCCGAAATCCATGAGCGGCCCCAGGGGCAGACGCTTGGGCGCGGGAAACTGCAGCGCACCGGCGGTTATGTTTGCCGGCAGGCTCCAGTCAATGCGCGGAGGCTCACCCGCGTCCCCGGCATTGATCCAGTAGATATGCCATCGGGGCTCAATGGTGAAGTGCAGGCCAGCGAGAAAGTCATGATTCGGCGCGATGGCTGTCGAGCGGGTGACAAGCTCCACGGTCAGATGCGCCGCACCACCTGGCCCAGCGACGCCGCCCTGGGCGCGCCCGGCTGCGGGCGCAGACACGCACGCCAGGGCAATCACCACCAGCAACAGGCGGCGAAGCGAAATCAGGCGCGAGATGCGGCCGAACGCTGCCACCGGACATGCTCCTTATAGATACAGCGGTCCGCAACCACTTGAATGCCGGCTGCCTCCGCCCTGGCAATGGCCTCAGGGTGAATGACCCCTTCCTGCAGCCAGAGGTACTTCGCCCCGATCGCGATGGCATCCTCAACGATTTGTGGAACGAACTCCGGAGCGCGAAACACATCCACCATATCGACGGAAAATGGAATCTCGCGAAGACTTGGATACACCGGCTCACCCAGGACTTCCTTCAGTGCCGGGTTGACGGGAACAATGCGATACCCGCGCTGCTGCATCTCCAGGGAAACGTAGTAGCTGGGCCGCTCCTGCTTGTTCGAAATGCCGACAACCGCGATGGTCTTTGTCTGCGTCAGCATTTCGTCGATGACTTCAGTCTCGTTCATTGCTTACACTTTCCAGGCCGGGCGGCTCCTAAGCATTCTTATTATCGCTGGAGAGCAAAGTTCGTCATTCTGAGCGAAGCAAAGAATCTGGGTATTGGCATTTCCCTGCAATACAAAAGATCCTTCGCTACGCTCAGGACGACGGCTATTCGGTCGCATACACGCCCTACCAAAAGACAAAATGCTCTAGTCCAGATCGTCGGTCGCGGGCGCAGCAAAATTGCCTTCTCGGCGCATGCGCAGAAAGCCCTGGATGAACATCTCCAGATCGCCGTTCAGCACACGATCCACGTCGCCGGTTTCAACGCGCGTGCGCAGATCCTTCACCATGCGATAGGGCTGCAGCACATAGGAGCGAATCTGTGAACCAAAATTAATCTCCAGCTTCGCATCTTCAATCTTGCGAGTGATGGCGCGCTTCTTCTCTAACTCGTACTCGTAAAGGCGCGACCGGAGCATCTTCATCGCCTTCTCGCGGTTCTTATGCTGGGACCGCTCATTCTGGCAGGAGACAACGATTCCGGTCGGCAGGTGCGTCATGCGGACGGCCGAATCCGTGGTGTTGACGTGCTGGCCGCCTTTGCCGCCCGAACGGTACGTGTCGATGCGAAGCTCTTCCGGCTTGATGTCGATCTCAATTGAGTCATCGATCTCCGGCGATACAAAGACGCTGGCGAACGAAGTATGGCGCCGCTTGGCTGAATCGAACGGCGAAATGCGCACCAGCCGGTGAACGCCTGTTTCTCCGCTGAGCAGGCCATAGGCGTAGTCGCCGGTGATGGTGAAGGTGGCCGATTTGATGCCGGCCTCATCGCCGGCCTGCTGGTCGTTCATCTCCGTCTTAAAGCCCTGGCGTTCGGCCCAGCGCAGATACATGCGCATCAGCATCTCCGCCCAGTCCTGCGACTCCGTCCCACCGGCGCCGGGATGCACGGTGACGATCGCGTTCAGCGGATCGGTCTCTTCCGACAGCATGGTGCGGGCTTCGAGGGTTTCCGAGAAAGTGCGCAGGGCTTCGATTTCGCGTTCCAGCTCCGGTTCGACGGTCTCGCCTTCGCGCGCCAATTCAAAGTACGCAGCAATATCTTCCCGGCGGCGGCGCAGTTCGGACTCGTCCGCCAGCAGCGCTTCCAGCCGCTTGCGCTCGCGCATCAGAGGCTGCGATTGGGCAGGGTTGGCCCAGATGGCCGGGTCCGCTACTTTTTGTTCGATGGAGTCGAGTTCTTTGCGCAGGCGATCCGCGTCAAAGATACTCCTGCAGATCGCGCACCTTTTGCTCGACGGGGTTGTACGCGTATTCCAGATCGCTGAGCATGGCCGTATCCGACTTTACAGAAAAAGAATCAGGCCCGGGACCGGGGACGCACGAACGCGCCATCGACGGCGAGGGCTACTGCGATTATGGCACATAGCCACGCGAACCAGTCGCCGTGCCGCGTGTAGAACGTCTCGGCTGCAAGCAGATCAAAGTGCGCGTACAGCGAGGTGACAACATGCCGCGGCGCACTGGCGACAACGCGGCCGTACGGATCGATCACTGCTGTAATTCCGCTGTTGGTGTCGCGCAGCAGCCAGCGGTCGTTTTCAATGGCCCGCATGCGGGCAATATTCAAATGCTGCCACGGTGCGCTGGTGTCGCCGTACCACCCATCGTCGGAGATATTTACGAGGACGTTGGCGCCCATGCGGGAGAACTGCCGAATCTCATCCGCAAAGATCGACTCGTAGCAGATAAAGACGCCGAATCGCCGGCTCCCGGATGCGAAAAGGACACGGTGTAAGCCCGGGCTCATCTGGCCAACCTCTGCCGTCAGGGAGCCCGCGAAAGAAAGAAGATCCGCGAAAGGTACGTACTCACCGAACGGAACGAGGTGCATCTTGCTGTAACGGCCGACGAAGGTACCGTCCGGCGCGATAAACGCGGCGGAGTTATAAACACGATTGCGCGCTTCGCCGTCCACTTTCACCACAGCAATATCGCCAACGATCATCGGGGCGCGGCTGTCTTCTGCCAGGGCCGACAGCCAATGCCGCAGCCGCGGATCGCTGTTTTCAAACGGAGCCGGCGACTCCGGCCAGACAATTACGTCGGCAAGGGGCTTACTGCTGCGGCGCAAAAGCCGGCAACTGGGCGTTGAACTGCCCTGCGCGGGCGGAAGGCCGGTAAACAAGGGCGCGCAGGCACTTTCGCTTAAGGTGGAGAAGCGCTGCAGTTGCGCGTTGAACATCGTATCTGTCCACCCACCGCCGGAGCCGACGGAGACGTCTGGCTGCAGCAGTACGGCGGTCTGCGATACCGGCGAAGCAGCGACTATGCGGTGCATGCCCTGTTGCAGCAGCAGGGCAGCGACGATTGCCGCGGCTGCCGGAATGGTTCGCGACCGCACTCCCCGCAGCAGAAAAGCTGCCGCGATGCTGCAGTTGATGGCCACGATAACGAATGAGAGACCGTAGTTCCCCGTCCAGGGCGCCAGCCGCGTCAGCCAAAGGTTATCGACCTGCGAGTAGCCGAGTTGATCCCAGGGAAAACTGGTGATGCGCGCGCAGGCTAGCTCTACAGCAACCCACAAGAAGGGCACCGCGAACAGCGTGCGGCCGGCGGAGCCCAGCGCCCGTCGCGCCAGTCCGACCGCCAAGCCAAAGAGCGCCAGATAAAGTCCGAGATACAGCGAGAACAGGAGCAGAATTCCCAGCGCGGCTGCACTTGAAAGGTTGCCATAAAGCCGCATGGTGGGGTCGATCCAATAGCAGGAGCCTGCATACCAGACCGTGCCGGCGACATACCCCAGCAGAACATTTCTTCCGATCCGGCGCCAGGCAAATCCGCCACGTTCTCCCAACAGAGCCAGTAACAATGGAGTGACGGCGATCCAGACGAGAGCGGCGCGCCAGTGCGGCAGCGGCCCCGCGACTGGGAAGCAAACAGTGAGGAGCACGCCGCTTTCCAGGGCCAGCAGCCAGCCCAGCTTCGAAGCTCTGCGCATCCGGTCGAGGATACCATTCTCGCACCGGGCATCGGAGAGAAATTCAGAAGAGGTAAATTTGCTTTCAGGATGCGAAGGTTGCGCGTCCGGTCGAAGTCCGCAGTACACTGTAGGTCATGCAAATGGGGCTTCATCTGCTGGATGACGTTCTCGTCGCCATGTTTCTTGTAGGTGGCATAGGGTCGGCGTTCGTCATTGTCATCAGCTTTGCGGAGGATATGCGCGAATTATTCAATCGGGATGAATAGCTGCGCCCGTTTCTTTCCCGGACCGCTCGCAACATGGGCGGTCAAAGTCTCACTCAGCGGTACAGTGAATCGAGTGCGGCTAGCTCGGCACAACGGACCACCCCAGCCCTTTCCTAAAACCCATGCCTGATTCAAGCCCCGTAATTTCGCCTGACAACCGCGTCCGCCTGGTCGTTGCATCCACCGTGATGCTAACGTTCATCTCTTTCTGGAGCGCCGCGGCGATTGTTCTCAATGATCTGGCGTCTTCGGCCTTTTATGCCGTAGGCATCGCCGAACAGGACTTTGGAAAATCGGCCCCCTGGATTGTCCTGGCGGTCATGCTCTTTTCCTTTGCGGTGCGAGCCGTATATGTCGAGAGCTGCTCGATGTTTACCCGGGGCGGCGTCTATCGCATCGTGAAAGAGGGGCTGGGCGGCACATTCGCCAAGGTGAGCGTTTCGGCGCTCATGTTCGATTACGTCCTGACGGGTCCGGTCTCCGGTGTGTCCGCCGGTCAGTACATTGTCGGCCTGCTGAATGAGCTGCTGCAAATGAGCAGCCGGCACCACATTCTCGGTGGCTTGCTGACGGTCGACGGAACACATGCGCTGCAGTTACCGGTAAATGGAACTTCCGCCGCATTTGCCATTATCGTCACCATTTATTACTGGTGGCTCAACGTCAAAGGGATTGAAGCTTCCAGCAAACGAGCCCTGGACGTGATGAAAATCACCACCGTCATGATGTTTCTGATGATGGGTTGGGGCATCTTCTCCGTCTTTTACAAAGGGGCTCACCTGCCGCCGTGGCCCACCCCCGGCAACCTCACCTTCACCGCAGACTCATTCGGCTTTCTGCGCCACACGGGTCTTGTTCGAACGGTTGGATTGTTCGGCGTGCTGATGGCCTTTGGACATACAGTACTGGCGATGAGCGGCGAAGAGACACTCGCCCAGGTCAACCGCGAAATTCAGCATCCTAAACTGAAAAATCTCAAACGCGCCGCCATCATTATCGCGATCTACAGCCTGGTCTTTACCGGCGGCGCCGCTCTGCTTGCCGTCATGCTGATTCCGGACAGCGTGCGCGTCTCTGTCTACGGCAACAATGCCATAGCAGGCATCGCCATGTATATGGCGGGGCCGCTGGCGATGCGGGTTGCCTTCCGCATCTTCGTAGTGATCGTCGGCTTTCTGATCCTGGCCGGTGCTGTAAATACGTCCATCATCGGCTCGACCGGCGTGCTAATGCGTGTCGCCGAAGATGGCGTCCTGCATGACTGGTTCCGCAAGCCACAGAAGAAATTCGGCACACCGACCCGGATCATCAACCTGGTCACCATTCTTCAGTTATCGACCATCATTCTGAGCCGGGGCGACATCATCGTCATCGGTGAAGCCTATGCCTTCGGTGTCATCTGGAGCTTTACTTTTAACGGCCTAGCCATGCTGGTGCTTCGCTATCGCTATCATGGCGAACGGGGCTGGAAGGTGCCGATCAACTTCCGCATTGGTAAGACAGAAGTCCCGGTGGGATTGATCTCTGTCTTCCTCGTGCTGTTGAGCACGGCTCTCGTCAATCTGCTGACCAAAGAAATTGCAACGATCAGCGGCATTATTTTCGCGGCGGTTTTCTATGTGCTCTTTACGCTCTCAGAAAAAGATAATGTTCGCCGCCACGCGGCCATTGAACGAGAGATGAAGGAGCACTTTCAACTGGAGAATGACGACCGCGTCAGCCGCGAAAGCCTGAATATCCGGCGGGGTTGCGTTGTTGTGACGATGCGCGATCCGCGCTCTCCGGTAGCGCTGCGGTGGGCACTTTCCCATAGCTCGGAAGATAGCCAGGATGTCGTCGTCCTCACTGCACGACTCATGGCAGCCGGTGGGCCTGAATTTATTGACGCCAGTCAACTCGCGTTTACCGAGCACGAGCAGGCGGTCTTCACCCAGGCCGTCGCGGTCGCAGAAAGCTTCGGCCGGCATGTTTCCCTTCTGGTTGTTCCAGCCGGTGATCCTTTTGCCGCGGTGGTGCAGACGGCTAACTCCCTGGACGCATCTACGGTAGTCGCCGGCCTTTCCACGCGAATGACGGCCGAAGAGCAAGCCTTTCACGCTGGCCAGGCCTGGGAATCCCTGCCTGAACCCAAGCGCCAATTTACGTTCTATGTCGTGATGCCGGATGGAGAAGCCAAGTCTTTTCACATCGGTCCGCACGCACCCAACCTGCAGCCGCAGGATGTGGAGTTAGTTCATCAGCTTTGGCTGAAGTTCCGTGCCAATGAAGCGATGAACGACCTGCATCACAGCGACATTGTCACCTACGCCCTGAGCCGACTGGCGCGAGAATATATGGGTGATGAAGGCCAGGTAGCCAGGGATCTCCACGAGGCTATTTCTCACGCCAGAGAAGCAGAGGCACAAGCGTCGCTGGCCTTGGAACAGCGCTCCGCTCAGCCGTTAAATCTGCCTGAATCCTCTTCGAAATCGGCAGAAAATCCTCCGAAAACCTAGACCACATTCAGCCTCGTACCTTACTTCCGTCTAGCTCAACTACTTGCATGTCTAAGTCCGCGCAATGTATGGTGGACTTAGACTTATTTCCGCGGCGCATTCAGCTGGCTCGTGGAAGAGAAGATTCCTACACTGAATGGGTTATCTGGAGGGTTTGTGGAATTTAATCGTGTCGTAGCGGAACTGGATGCGGAGATCGCGCGCCTGCAACAAGCACGCGCTTTACTGACGGGGGGTGCTTCCGCCAAGCGTGGGCCGGGTCGTCCCAAGGCAGCAGCCACCACTGCAACCGCGGCTCCAACTCGCCGCAAACGCCGTTTGTCTCCGGAAGGCCGCAAGCGGATCGCCGAAGCCATGAAGAAGCGCTGGGCGGAGCGGAAGAAGCAGCAGTCCGGAAAGTAATTGGATTCATACCGAACGAAGAGGGCCGGGAGTATTCCCAGCCCTTTTTCGTGCGCCAATGCGGCTGCTCAGGCGAGCGGTTCGCCAGGTTTTAGCTCCAGGACATCGATCGACTTGCCGCGCAGATGTTCGCGCAGTTGGTCCGGTCTTCCCGTCAGGACGGGAAATGTTCCGTAGTGCGTGGGAATGACCTTGTTGCACCCAACGTATTCTGCGGCGATGGCAGCCGTATCGGGTCCCATGGTGAAATGGTCGCCGATGGGAAGCAGTGCGATCTGCGGCTTATAAATCTGCCCGATTAATTTCATATCGCCGAAAACTGAAGTATCGCCAGCATCGTAAAGCACGGGCTCGCCGTCCACGCGGATGATGAAACCTGCCGGCTCTCCGCAGTAAATCGTCTGCCCATTGTCATCGATCGATGAGGAATGGCGGGCCTCCACCAGGGTGACGGTGACATCCTTCAGGGTGACCGTGCCTCCGAGATTCATGGGAGTTATATTTTCCGCACCCTTGGTCTTCAAATAATTCATCAATTCATACATGCCGACAAAATTTGGCTTGTATTTTTTGGCCACAGCAGCGGCATCCCCAATATGGTCCATGTGGCCGTGGGTGCAGAGCACAATATCGATCTTCTCCGGGGCGCGCCAGTTCTTCGGGTGCGCGGGATTGGATTCCAGCCACGGATCGATCAGGATCGTCGTTCCCTTGGCTGTCTTCAGCAGAAACGTGGCATGTCCCAGCCACTCCACTGTCATTCCATGAAAATGCTGCATTCGTGGGCTCCTTTATACTCAACTGTCTTGCTGAACAATCTTTAGATGCGGTCGTCCGGCAAAAGTTCGCAGACAACGACTCAGGAAAATCGCTGCCCATGACCCCAGATCATCCGCCAAAGATCGCAGCCGTCTCCCCAGCCACGAGCTATCCGCCGGGACCCAGTTATCGCTCGCGCCTGCGAAATCCAGGTCTTCTGCGTCTCAGCACCCATGAATTTCTCGAGAGTAATGCGCGCAAGTACGGGGATCTCGTTCACTTTTCCGCCTTCGGCCGGCATGTCTTTCAGTTCAATCATCCAGAGATGGTTTCTGAGGTCCTGATCCGCGACGCCAGTTTTCACCATCGCGGCATCGTAATGCAACGCGCCCGCTTTGCGCTGGGTGAAGGACTGCTGACCAGTGAAGACCCCCTGCACCTGCGCCAGCGCCGCCTGGTGCAACCTGCCTTTCATCGCGAACGCATTGCCGGCTATGGCGCGGCGATGCTGGAGTTTGCCCGCGCGATGACTACGGAGTGGGCGGACCATTCCGTGCTCGATCTGCATCAGCAGATGCTGCAGCTTACGCTGCGCATCGCCGGTAAATGCTTTTTCGATACGGACGTAAAGGCCGACGTACAAACCATCTCGGACGCCGTAACAGCGTTTATGGGATTTCTGCCGCTGGCCTTTCTGCCCTATCCCGATCTCATTCTTCGTCTTCCGGTCGGCTTCATCCGCCGTATTCGCACGGCGCAGCGCAAGCTCGACGACCGCATGTATTCCCTCATCGCCGAGCGGCGGCGCTCCGGGCGCGACCACGGCGACCTGCTCTCCATGCTGCTGGCCAGCGTGGATGAGGAAGAAGGAACCGGCGGTATGACCGACCGTCAGGTGCGCGACGAGTGTCTCACGCTGCTGCTGGCTGGCCATGAGACAACCGCCAACGGCCTGAGCTTCTGCGGCTTTCTGCTCGCGCAGAATCCCGAGATCCAGGAGCGGGTGCACGCTGAAGCCAATGCAGCCCTCCAGAGCGGAGGCAACGCCTCAGAGATCTACGAGCGGCTGCCCTACACACGTCGCGTGGCCGCGGAAGCGCTCCGCATCTTTCCGCCGGTATGGGTCACGGCGCGCACCTCTGCCAAAACGTATGAATATCGCGGCATGCAAATCCCCAAAGGCTCGCTGCTGCTGACCCCGCAGATCGTCCTGCATCGGGATGCGCGATTTTACGGAGACCCGCTCCGGTTCGATCCAGACCGCTTTCTGCCCGAAAATACCGCCGCGCGGCCGCGCTACTCCTATTTCCCCTTCGGCGCAGGGTCGCGGATGTGCATCGGCGAAGGGTTTGCCTGGATGGAAATGGTGCTGGTGCTGGCGACGATGCTGCGGGAGTGGCGGCTGACGCCGGCGCCGGGCATGTCACGCGAGCTTGCGCTGAGCGCACAAATCTCCCTGCGCGCCAAACATGGGGTACGGCTGGAATTTACGCGGCGTTAGCGCGCACTCAGCTTCAGCATCTGTTCGGCGTGCTTCAGGGAGCTCTCCGTTACCGTCGCCCCGCTCAGCATACGGGCGATCTCCTGCCGTCGTTCCTGCTGGCTCAGGGGCCGGATGGATGTCCGCGTTATTTTGGCCGTGGACTGCTTCTCAATCAGGAAGTGCTGGTCCGCAAAGGCGGCAATCTGCGGCAGGTGCGTAATGCAGAGAATCTGCTGATTCCGGGAAAGCGTCTTCAGCTTTTCCCCGACGGCTTCGGCCGCTCCTCCGCCAATACCAATATCGATTTCGTCGAAGATGAGGGTGCGCGGCAGCGGCGCTTTCCCTGCCGCTTTGCGGGCGCCGGTGGCACTCTCAACGCTCACCTTTAAGGCGAGCATCACGCGGGACATCTCACCACCCGAGGCAATCTTCTCGAGCGGCTTCAGCGGCTCACCGGGATTGGTGGCGATGGTGTACTCGATGGCGTCCCAGCCATGCGGGCTCCAGTGCGCCTCCTGCGCCCGCGCCGTGACCGCGATGCGGAACTGACTCTTCATCGCCAACTGGTTGATCTCTTCTTCCGCACGCCGTGCCAGGCGGGTGGCCGCCTTCTGCCGCTCCAGGGTCAAGGCGTCCGCAGCCGCACGGTAGGCCGCCGCTGAAATCTCCAGCTCCTGCCGTAGCGCGCGCAACAGATCGTCGCGATTGTCCACCTCGGCCAACTTCCGGGCCACCTCCTGCCCGTAGGCCAGCACTTCGGCAACGCTGGCTCCGTACTTGCGCTTCAGCTTGTCGAGCAGCGCCAGCCGTTCCTCAATCGCATCCAGACGCTCGGGCGAAGCCTGAATGTTCTCCGCAAAATCCCGGGCCTGCTGCGCATATTCGCTGACCGTCGCACGCGCTGCCGCCAGCTGGTCCACGGCCTCGCGCCAGCGGGCGTCGTAACGCAGCAGGTCTTCAAACTGCCGGATACCGGCGCGCAGCGCGGCTTCCGCGGAGTTCGCCGACTCATAGAGCAGATCGTGCGCGCTCATCGCCGCCGCATAAACCTTTTCGGCGTTGGCCAGCACACTCTTCTCAGCGACCAGCTTTTCTTCTTCGTCCGGCTCAAGCTGGGCCTGCTCGATCTCACGGGCCTGAAAGCGCCACAGATCCACCATCCGCAGGCGATCCTGCTCCCCCGCCTGCAGGGCACCCAGCCGCTCACGCACCTGCTGCCACTGCCGAAATGCCAGCTCCACGGCCTCTGTGGAGATGCCGGCGCTGCGGTCAAGCAGCAGGCGCTGCTGTGTCGGATCGAAGGCACTGAGTGTGTCGCTCTGCGCGTGGATCAGGGCCAGCTCCGGGGCCAGAGCACGCAATGCAGCCACCGTTGCCGGCTGGTTGTTGATAAAGACGCGCGCCTTGCCGCCAGCGGCAATTTCGCGCCGCAGGATGATTTCCTGCTCGGCCGCATCGATGCCGTTTTCGTCCAGAATCGCCAGTGCTCCGGGCGTGGTCTCAAAGACACAGGAAACCACCGCACGCTCCGCCCCGCGGCGAATGAGGTCCGGTGAGGCCTTTTCGCCCAGCAGCAGCGAAAGTGCATCAATCAAAATGGATTTGCCCGCGCCGGTCTCGCCGGTCAGGACGTTGAGGCCGGGGCCGAAGGTAACCTCCGCGCGATCAACGACGATGTAGTTTTCGGCGCGCAGTTCAAGCAGCATGGATGGAGGACGCCCGGCTTTCCAAGGGGTGACGAGCGCAGCATACCACGGAGGTATCCCGAAAGGCGCTTGGAGTCGCGCCCCGCGCCCGGTACACTCAAGACAGCTATGAGCGCATTGGCGATGTTGAACCTCTTTCTTCTGCAGGCGCAGGATGCCACGCAGACTACAGGCGCATCGGGCGCCGCTCCCGTCAGCGGCAGCGCACTGACCGACATGGCGCACAATCTGGGCCCGGTCGCCATCGCCGTACTGCTACTGCTGCTGATTGGCAGCCTGCAATCCTGGGCCATCATTCTGGGCAAGTGGTCGTCTCTGCGCCGCGCCGGCACACAAAGCCGGCGGTTTCTGCGCGCCTTCCAGAAGGCAGAACGGCTGCAGGATATTGCCGCCGTCAGCGAACAGTTCAAGCCCAGCCCGCTGGTGCAGGTGTTTGAAGAGACCTACGACGAATATCGCCACCAGACCGATGCCACCGGTGAGGTACGCAGCTTTAAAGCGCTGGAGCGCACCGCACAGACGGCATCGAGCGAGGCTCTATCCGCGCTGGAAACACGCATGACGTGGCTCGCCACGATCGGCGCCGTGGCTCCCTTTGTCGGACTGTTTGGCACCATTATGGGCATTGTGGATGCCTTTCACGGCCTGGGGACCTCCGGCGGCGCAACGCTGCGCGCGGTGGCCCCCGGTATCTCTGAGGCGTTGATCACCACCGCAGCCGGCCTGCTGGTCGCCGTGCCTGCCGTGATGGGCTACAACCAGATGACCGCCCGCCTGCGGGAGATGGGCGCGCGCATGGACGACTTCAGCCGTGAGCTGCTGAACGCCATCGAAGATATTCACATTTCGCCCGCCGCGCCAGCGGATGAGTACGCGCGCACCCGCGAAAGGGAGATACCGCGTGGCCTTCACCGCTAGCAACGGGCGCACGCAGACGGCGCTTTCCGACATCAACATTACGCCGCTGGTCGACGTGGTGCTGGTGCTGCTGGTGATCTTTATGATCACGGCGCCGGTGCTGCAATCTGGCATTGAAGTGGCCGTACCCAAAACACGGACGGTGCAGCAGATTACCGAACAGCGGACGGTGGTCACCATCGACAGCCAGCAGCGCGTCTATCTCGATGACCATCCGGTAAACGTGAACGACCTGCCCGCCATGCTGCAGCGTACCGCAATGAAGCAGGCCAACCGCACGATCTATGTTCGGGCGGACCAGCGCGTGCCTTTCGGCGCTTTCGCCTCCGTTATGGACGCGGTCAAGCAGGCAGGCATCACGAACATCAGCATTGTGACGCAACCGATCTCCGGTCATACCGGACAATAGACGCCCCGATGCCACACCTCCGCGAGACATGGGACCATCCGGAGCCGGTCGCCGGCTCCTGGGCCGGCTCGTTCCTGCTGCATGGAGCGCTGGTTGGCCTCATTCTTACCTCCTCGCTTTACTTGCACCTGTTCCACACCGACCGATGGGGCCAGATGAGCTCGGGCTCAGCCATCAACGCGACCTTGGTCTCTGCCGCACCGACACTACCGCTGCCCAGCACCCAGATGGACACTGACAGCGTGCTGGCGACGCAGACGCCGAGTCCCGCACCGCTGCCGCCTGCGCCGCAGGCCGCGCCCGTACCGGAGGAAAAAGCAATCCCCATTCCGGTCAAGCAGAAGGTGGTGAAGAAGGTGGCCCCGGTGGCCCATCCCAAGCCGCCCAAATACGTACAGCCGCAGAAGCAGCAGCATCGCGCGGCCTACGGACAATCGGCGCCCTCCAGCATTCCCATGGCGACTGCCGCTTCCGCCAACAAGAGCGTCGTGGTGCAGAACGGTGACTTCGGCTCGCGGTTCGGCTGGTATGTCGATGTGATCCAGCGGACGGTAGCGCAGAATTGGTACAGCCAGCTCGCCGATCCCAACGCATCGATGGGTCACTCCGTCACCGTCACATTTACAGTCCATCGGGATGGCTCGGTGAGTGACATCCGGATTGCGCAGCCCAGCGGCGTGCCGTCGCTCGATATGTCGGCAACCCAGGCGGTCCAGCGCGTAGGCGCCTTCGGGCCGCTGCCTGCGGGCTATGCGGGCAGCTCCGTCACCGTGGCATATACCTTTACCTACAACGAAGCGACCCGCCATTGAGCGGTCATTTCCCCAACTGAAGGAGCTCGGCAATGAACAGATGGCGTTCCGGAGTAACCGTTGCGGCAATGTGGATGGCATTGGCAACGCCGTTGGCTGCGCATGCGCAGGATTGGGTGCGCACCGGCACCAACCTGGGCGCGCAGAAGATTCGCATTGCCGCCGCCGACTTCAAGCCCGTCGGCAGCGACCCGGGGCTGGCAGCCGCCAAGCAGACCTTCGACCAGGTGCTCTACTCCGATCTGAATAACGCCGGCATCTTTGACGTCGTTTCGAAAAGCATGGCGCCGCCCGTAACCCCCGGTTCGCCGCAGGAGATTAACCTTGCAAGCTGGAGCCAGCCGCCGGCCAACGCCGCCATGGTCGCCTTCGGCGCCATCTCCATCCAGAACGGCCGGGACATCGTCTACGGCTGGCTGTTCGATACCAAAAACACGCAGTCGCCGCAGGTTCTGGGCCAGCAGTACAACGAGGCCGCTGGCCCCGACACCGCCCGGCATATCGCGCATGAATTTGCCGACGCCATCATCTCCCGCCTCGGCGGCGGCATCAACGGCATCGCTGAAAGCCAGATCTACTTTGTCTCCAACCGCTCTGGCGCCAAAGAAATCTGGGGCATGGACTACGACGGCGCCAACCAGCATCAGATCACGCACCTCGGACAGATTGCCCTGTCGCCCCGCATCTCTCCAGATAACGGCCGCCTGGCATTCGACGAGCTCACGAACCACGGCGCCTTCATCCGGATTTATTCCATGTCGCTGCACCGCCTGGTTCGCTTTCCGGTGAATGACGGCACCGACTACTCCCCGGCCTGGGCTCCCGACGGAAATACCATCGCCTTTTCCTCCTCGCGTACGGGCGATCCTGAAATCTGGACAGCATCTGTCAGCGGCTTTAATCTGCGCCGCATCACCGCCTACCGCGGGCCCGACGTCTCGCCGGTTTATAACCCCAAGACCGGAAACCAGATTGCGTGGATCAGCGGCCGCACCGGGCTGCCGCAGGTCTACATCATGGATTCCGACGGAACCAACGTGCAGCGCATGACCGACGGCGGGTATGCCACGTCGCCCTCCTGGTCGCCGAACGGGCAGTTCCTCGCCTTTGCCTGGTCGCGCCACTACGGCCCCGGGGCGCCTGGCGGCCAGGACATCTATGTGATGGATATCGCCAGCCATCGCTGGATCCAGTTGACGCATGACATCGGCCGCACAGACTTCCCCTCCTGGTCACCGGACGGACGGCACATCGTCTTTCAAGTCGGTTCGCACGGTCGCACGCAGATTTGGACCATGCTGGCCGACGGCACGCAACAGCACGCACTCACCAAAGCAGGCGGGAACCAGATGCCTAACTGGAGCTGGAAGTAGTCTGCGAATTTTGTTTTCCAGCGGAAATCTCCGCTTTACACTAAAAACCGACACTTGCTTCGCTTCAGGAGACGCACACAATGAATCGCCGTATGAAGAATTCCGGGCTGGCCTCTGCCGCGCTCGCTGCCTTTGTTCTCATGGCTGGCTGTCATCACAAAGAAGCCGCCGCTCCGGCGCCTCCGCCACCACCTGCTGAAACCGCGCCGGCCCCGACCGCGAATATCACGGCCACACCGTCGAGCATCGCTCCCGGCGGCAGCGCCGTTCTGAACTGGACGACCACCGATGCCACCGACGTTTCGATTGACGGTATCGGCAGCGTTCCCACGGCCGGCACCAAGACCGTCAACCCCAGCGAGACGACCACCTATCACCTGGTGGCTCGCGGCGATGGCGGCTCGACCGACGCTACCGCAACGGTCACAGTGAGCGCCCCGCCAGCTCCCGCGGCTCCGGCCACACTGACGGAGTCAGAGTTTGAGCAGAACGTGCATCCCGTCTTCTTTGACTACGACAGCTACAGCATCCGGCCGGATGCCCAGCAGACGATCCAGCAGGATGCGCAGTTCCTGCAGTCGCACCCCTCGGCGAAGATCGTGATCGCCGGGTACTGCGATGATCGCGGATCGGCGGAGTACAACCTGGCGCTCGGACAGAACCGCGCCAACGCCGCCAAGACGGCCCTGACGCAGGCCGGCGTCGATGCCAGCCGCATTCGCACCATCAGCTATGGCAAGGAAAAGCAGTTCTGCACGGAACAGAATGAACAGTGCTGGCAGCAGAACCGCCGTGCGCAGTTCAGCCTGGACCAGTAAACAACTCTTTCTTGTGTTCAATGGCGCTGGCTTCTGCCGGCGCCATTGCTTTTGCGGGTAACACTTCTGCTCCGACCGGCTGCAATCCCGGGTGCGAAACGGAGTCGCGCTGCCGTACACTTTAGTTGGAACCGAATTTTGTGAGCGTGCGTGCGCTCACCCTTAGGTGTGGTATGCGGAACTGGCTGCGAATTCCTCTGGTGTGTCTCTGCGTTCTCCTGTTGTTTCCGGCGACCCGCGCGGTTGCGGCCAACAAAGACATTATTGCGCTGCAGGCGCAGGTACAGCAGTTGCAGGAAATGTTGATGACGATGCAGCAGGCGAACGACGAGCGGTACGCCACCCTGCACCAGTTGATGCAGCAGACCTCCGACAACGTCGGCAAGATGGCATCACAGGTGGACGCACTGCAGAAGGCCGCGCAGACCGAGCAGGGAGCGCAGGGCAACTCGTTGCAACAGCTTTCCGGGCAGATGCAGTCCATGAACGATTCGCTGGATGAGCTGCGCGCCCGCCTGGATAAGATCAGCCAGAGCCTGACGAACATTCAGCAGCAGCAGCAATCGCTGGCTGCCGGCCAGTCTGGCATGCCGGGATCTGCCCCGGGTGCGCCGGGCGCTGCCGCTGCTCCAGGCCAGCCCGCCGCTCCCCAGGCGCCTCCGCTCGATCAGCTCTATCAGTCTGCGGTCAGCGACTACAACTCTGCCAAGTACAACCTGGCCAGCCAGGAGTTTGGCGACGTCATCAAGTTCTACCCGCAGAGCGATCAGGCTGGAAACGCCCAGTTCTATCTCGGCGAAATCGATTACCGCTCCGGCAACTACAAGGGCGCAATCGACAACTATTCGCAAGTGCTGAGCAACTATCCCGGCAGCGCCAAAGCGCCCACCGCGCAGCTCCGCAAGGGCGAATCCGAGCTGTCCCTGGGCCAGAAGGAAGCCGGAATCCGCGATCTGCGCGCGCTGATCGTGCGTCACCCGCAGACGCCGGAGGCGATGCAGGCGCGCAGCAAACTGAACGGTATGGGCGTGCGTATCTACGCCAAGCCAACCGCAGGACGGATGTAATGGCAGACCCGGTTCCGCAGAACCACCCCGATTCTGACGAGCACAAGGGTGCGGTAGAAGACGATCTGCCGCACCTTCGAGGAGAACGCCCGGAACCGCACGGTTCCCTAAGCGGGCAGATTGGTCACCGCGAAAGCAACCCGCTCGAAGAGGGTGAGGATACCGATTATCCTGAACCCGGCTCGAGCCCCGAGCACAGCGGGCAGCACAGCTAGCAGCGGCCACGCACTGGCCGCCCGCTACCGCACAAACTACTTCCCTGCCTCACGGAACTTCGATACGCTGGATGCCTCTCCCGAATCTTTCATTCGAGGTGTCCCGACCCATGAGACTATTTGCAACGCCTAAAGACTTTGTGCTGACCATCGCCCGCCTCATTCTGGGTATTGTCTTCTTCATGCACGGCGCACAAAAGGTGCTGGGCTGGTTCGGCGGCTACGGCTATACCGGCACCATGCATGCGTTCACCCACATGATGCACATTCCGGCGCCCTTTGCCTTCCTGGCGATAATGGCGGAGTTTCTTGGCGGTCTGGGGTTGATTGTTGGCCTGCTGACGCGTATCGCCGCGCTCGGTATCGGCATCGAGATGCTGGTGGCCATCTTCATGTTTCACGGACGCAACGGCCTGTTTATGAACTGGTCTGGCACGCAGAAGGGTGAGGGGTATGAATATCACCTGCTCGTGCTTGCGCTTTGCCTTGTGCTTTTTGTGAAGGGTGCAGGCGCCGCATCCATTGACCGTCTGATCGCCCGGCAGCAGGTATGAGCGACGGCTACTCGCCCACCGCGCGCACGGCAGTTGGACGCCTGCCAAAGCGTGCGGCCTATGACCGCACCGTAATCCACGCAATCCTGGATGAAGGCTTCCTCTGCCACGTGGGATTTGTTGTGGACGGCCAGCCCTATGTCATCCCTACAAGCTATGCGCGCGTCGGGGAGCAGCTTTATCTCCATGGCTCAGCGGCCAGCCGCATGCTCCGGTCGTTGGCAGCGGGTATCGATGTCTGCGTGACAGTGACCCTGCTCGACGGGCTGGTTCTGGCGCGTTCGGTCTTTCACCACTCGATGAATTACCGCTCCGTTGTTGTGCTCGGCCGCGCGCGGCTGGTGAGCGAACCGGCGGAGAAGCTGGCGGCGCTGCGCGCCTTTACCAATCACATCATTGAAGATCGCTGGGAAGAGGCGCGGCAGCCCACGGCGCAGGAGCTGAAAGCGACGAGCGTTCTGGCGGTAGAGCTGAAGGAAGTTTCCGCGAAGGTGCGGAGCGGGCCCCCGCTAGATGACGACGAAGACTATGCGCTGCCGGTCTGGGCGGGAGTGGTTCCTCTGAAACTGTCGGCGGGCGAACCCATTCCGGATGCTCGAAACCATCCGGAGGCCGTTCCCTTCACTCCCCTGCGCGCGACTAGGCGAGCGCGCAGCAAGAAAACCTAACGCAACGACTCCATAATCTGCTCGAGCGTCTCCCGTGAGGGCCGCACGCAGCTCTCGGGCAGTGTGGCCAGGGGCTCGTCAACCATGTTCAATAGTTGCGTAAAGTCCGGCTTCTTCGTGTCGATGTAGAACATCCCGGTCAACACCTCGCCGCGCTGATTGGCTTCCATCAGCGCGTTAACAGCGGAGATGCGATCGCTGGGATTGTAGTTTTCATGCAGCTTGCGCAGCCGCAGGTGGGACCCATCGTGCATGGTCACATCGTAGGTTGTGCCAGGGTCGTAATCGACGGCGATGTCTTCAAAGTGCGGCACAAAGCCCACCTCAGCGATGGCCTCTTCATGCGCCTGCATATGCTTATAGCTCTTCGTCGATCCTTCGTGATCGTTGAAGGTGACGCAGGGCGAGATCACATCCAGGATCACAGTGCCCTTGTGCGCAATCGCGGCCTTCAGCATCGCCAGCAGTTGCTTCTTATCGCCAGAGAAAGAGCGCGCGACGAAGGTGGCGCCCAGCTCAACCGCCATGATGCACATGTCAATCGGCGGCAGATCGTTGACAACGCCGGTCTTCAGTTTGGAGCCGACATCCGCCGTCGCCGAGAACTGTCCCTTGGTCAGCCCGTAGACACCGTTGTTTTCGATCACGTAGATCAGCGGCAGATTGCGCCGCATCAGGTGGGCAAACTGTCCAAAACCAATCGATGCCGTATCACCGTCGCCACTCACCGCCAGCGCATTCATGGTACGGTTTGCCAGCACAGCACCCGTCGCCACCGACGGCATGCGGCCGTGCACGCTGTTAAAGCTGTGCGAGCGATTCAGAAAGTATGCGGGGCTCTTCGAGGAGCAGCCGATGCCGGAGAGCTTCATCACGCGTTCCGGCGCGACGCCCATCTCATAAAACGCGTCGATAATGCGCTCAGAGATCGCGTTGTGGCCACAACCGGCGCACAGCGTCGTCTTACCGCCACGATAGTCCAGCACCTGCAGGCCGATGCGATTGGTCTTCGGTGCGGGCGCGACGGGCGAAGTTGCGGGGGCGGCCATTAGATTTCCTCCTGGAAAACAAACGCGTCGGTGACGGAGCGGGCGTCAATTGGCAGTCCGTTAAAGTGGCGGATGCTGCGCAACTTTGTGGTTTGCTCCGCCGGTAGATCCAGCTTAAGCAGGCTTAGCATCTGGGCGTCGCGATTTTGTTCCACAACGTAGACGCGCTCGTGGCTTTCGATGAAGCGATGCACCGCCGCCGAAAATGGAAACGCCCGCAGCCGCAGGTAGTCGGTGTCCACGCCGTACTCCTTGAGCAACTGGTCACGCGACTCGAGCACCGCAAAGTCCGAGGTGCCATAGGCGATGATGCCGATCTTTGACCGGCCATTCTGCACCGTCACCGGCTGCGGCACCAGGGTGCGCGCGGTCTCAAACTTGCGTGCCAGCCGCTCCATAATGCCTTCGTAATCGTCCGGCCGCTCGCTGTATTGCGCGCGATCGTTGTGGCCGCTCCCGCGCGTAAAGTAGGCCGCCATTGGATGATCCGTACCCGGAAGCGTACGATACGGGATCGCGTCGCCGTCCACATCGCGATATCGCGCAAACCCGCCGGCTGCGCGCAGTTGCTCCGCGGTCAGAACCTTGCCGCGGTCCAGCGGCTTATCAGGGTACTCGAACGGTTCGGACATCCAGTTGTTCATGCCCAGATCGAGATCGCTAAGCACAAACACCGGCGTCTGCAGCCGCTCGGCAAGATCGAACGCCGCCATTCCGAAATCGAAGCACTCGCGAACGCTGCCCGGCAGCAGCATGACATGCTTGGTGTCGCCATGGGAGAGATACGCGATGCTGAGAATGTCGCCCTGCATGGTGCGCGTGGGCATGCCCGTCGAAGGGCCCACGCGCTGGATGTCAAAGATCACACCGGGAATCTCGGCAAAATATCCCAGCCCAGCAAACTCGGCCATCAGCGAAATCCCGGGGCCCGAGGTCGCGGTCATGGCACGCGCACCGGCCCAGCCGGCGCCGAATACGCCCCCAATCGCCGCCAGCTCATCTTCCGCCTGCACGACGGCAAACGTCGCTTTGCCGTCCGGCTCAATGCGGTACTTGCGCATGTAGTCGATCAACTGCTCGACCACAGACGAGCTGGGCGTGATGGGATACCACGTGACAACGGTGACGCCGGCAAACATGGCGCCCAGTGCAGCCGCGGCGTTGCCGTCGATGATGATCTTTCCGTCGGTCGCGTGCATCCGCTCCAGCACAAATGGATCGCGCTTGGTCAGCGACTCCTTCGCGTACTGGTAGCCTGCCTGCACCGCAGCCCAGTTCAGTTCGGCCGCCTTTACCTTCTTCGCAAACTGCCGCCGCAGCTCTTTTTCAAGGCATGCCATGTCCATGGCAAAAAGCTGCGCGGCAACGCCGACGTAAACCATGTTGCGCACCAGCTTACGCAGCTTCGCCTCTGGGCAAACAGCGGCCGTCAGCTTGTCGAACGGGACCGGATAACAGATGACATCTGCCCGGTACTGTTGCAGGTCGACGGACTGATCGTGAATGGCGACCGCGCCCGGCGGCAACGAGAGCACATCTTCCTTCGCCGTCTCGGGATTCATGGCGATCAGGATGTCGAGCTCTTTTTTGCGGGCCACGTAACCGCGGCGGCTGGCGCGGATTGTGTACCAGGTAGGCAGCCCGGCGATGTTCGACGGAAAGAGATTTTTTCCGCTCACCGGGATACCCATGCGGAAGATGGTGCGCAGCAGAACACTGTTGGCAGACTGCGAACCGGATCCGTTTACCGTGGCGGCCTGAATGCTGAAGTCGTTGACTACTGGTTTTCGCGGCGCTGCCCCGGCTTGCTGCGTGGCCGGAAGGCCCTCTGCAACGTTTTCCGACATGCTTTCGAACCGATCCCTTCCAGAGAAAAAGCGCGCGGCAGTGCGGCATCACGCGGAAATTTCCCAATTTTCATTATAGGTTTCACGGCCCCGGAACCCCGGCATCGCCCGAATCGAACGGAGCGCATTTGCGGCTGAGGTGCCGATTTTCGATGGCGAACGGGCGGCGTGCCGCGCGTGCTACAGTCGTTGCGTGAAGCAACGTCCTGAGCCGGTGGAAGAAGTCAGCGGACGCTGGCTGGTCCGCGCCATCCTGGGCACGGTCGTCCTCGCAGCCATCGCGCTTTATTGCACCATCGGGCTGCTGTTTTATCAGGGCCAGTGGCAGTTTGTTTTTGCGCGCCGCGCGCCGCAGCCCGCCGCTTCGCAGTTGCTGCCCCTGCTGACCGCCGCCGGCGTGCTGGCAGAGCGCGTCTCCTTCGACTACAGCGAAACCGGCCATGCGCAACTGGAGGGATGGTGGATACCGCCCGCGCCCGGCCGGGAGCCGCAGCGAACAACGGTCGTCCTGGTGTGCCCCAGCGCGCGTTCAACCCCGGTGCAAAATGCTCCGCTGGCACAGGCGCTCCACCGTCTGGGCGTCGGAGTCTTCCTCTTTGACTATCGCGGCTTCAACGCGGGAGATGCCGGCCATCCCTCGCAGAAGAAGGCGTACGCCGACGGCATCGCTGCACTTACTTATTTGAAAAATACGCGCGGCATCCCGGCGCAGAATATTGTCCTTTATGGCGCAGAAGCTGGCGCAGCAGTCGCTGTGCACACCGCCACTGCAAGCTCCGATGTCGCGGGTCTGATTCTCGAAAATCCCCAACCCTCGCTCAAGGCGCAGGTTCAGCGGGAACAGCACATCCACATGCTTCCTCTGTTTCTCGTCTTCCGGGATCGCTTCGCCCTGGGGGATGCGCTGGCCAAGCTGCAGATGCCGAAGCTGATCCTCACGGATCACGATCAGCCTGAGTTTCCCCGCGGCGCCGCCGCCGTGTATCGGAACGCCGCCCGGCCCCGGCAGATGGTCACTCTGGATGCGTCCGGCGCGAAGATCTACGACTCCCTGGCGTGGCAGCGAGCCGTCGGATCCTTTCTTTTCGCTCTCACGCAAGCACGTTGAGGAAGGATTGCTGCGTTACCTCTGACCCTGGAAAAACGCGGTGCAGATCGCTCGCCCCAAGGGTTTTGAACGCTGCCTCCGCCAGCACCTGACGGAAGTCGGTTGTAAT
>JAKAUB010000092.1 GCA_021827845.1 Acidobacteriota bacterium
GCGGGCAGGAGTTGCTGCCCAGCGTGCCCGGGTTCGATGGACAGTTGACGCTGCTTAGCGCGGGTCCGGGCTGGTTGATCATTCGCGTCCACGTGACGCCGTCCGCCGACTGGTAGTAGCCGTGGTATTGCACGGCGGCAAAGAACATCTGCCGCTGCGCGTTCCAGACGACCGAGCTGACCGGCACCCCCGGAAATGCGCTGGGGATGGTGGTCTGGGAGGACTGGATGATCTGGTTCGGACCGTCTTCGATCGTCGACAGGTACCAGGTCTGTCCGCCATCCGGTGAGTAGTACAGGCCGGCCTCAGCAACATTCACGTTGCCACTGTTATTAATGTCGTTGACGAAGCCGTCGTAAGAATCGGTCACCGCGGCTACCGCCAGTTGCGGGTTGGTCGTGCTCCACGCAAACCCGGAGAAGGCATCGCCGACAAAGCTGTAGTTGGTCAGGCCGCCCGCGAAGGCGTCACTGCTCTGCGTAATCAGCGTCCAGGTGGCGCCGCCATCGGCCGAGCGCAAAATGCCCGCACCATAATAGGAGTCCGCCACATCGTTGGGATCGCCTGTGCCGGCGAGAACGACGCCGTTCACCGCGCTGCCCGGCTGGATGCCCAGCGCGCCGATGCTGAGGGATGTGATGTTTACGCCGGAAAACGCGGCGGGGTCATCGGTGAGCGGCTGCCAGGCAATGGTGGTGGGATCGCTGGCTGCGGCGTTGGTTGACTTCCAGACGCCACCGCCCGTCGAGCCGACGTACACGGTGTTGCCGGAGGCATCCCACGGGGCGATGGCCAGCGCTGTAACCCGGCCGGAGACCGCGCCAAATGCGCTCGTTGTAATGCTCGAGGGCCCGACCGGCTGCCAGGGGTTGTTGGCGGACTGCAGCAGCGGCACGGCCAGCGCCTGCCGCATGCCGCGCAGACGCAACGCGGCGGCGGTTTTATTTTGCGCCATGCGCGACAGCAGAAACGACCGCGCCCGCATTCGGCTGGCGCTTATCCCGGCTTTCTGCGTATTCCGCCAATGGGCCGGCGTCTGCGGCGCCTGTGCGCACAGAACGGCTGGCAGAAACAACGCGAGGCAGCACGCCGCGCGCAGGGGGGAACGCAACATCGAAGCACCCGGAGGATTGGCGGATCGTTTCCCCCATCATCGAATCCGCCGGGGTGCGCGTCAACACTTTCGTTACGGGAATTGCCTTGGGGTGCCCGTCAGGCACCCGTCAGCTGCGCGCGCCGGCCAGCAATTCGCGGGATATCTCCGCCTCGTGCTGCTCCCGGTACCAGTCCACGGTGCGCCGCAGGCCTTCGGCGAAGTCCACAGCCGGCTCATAGCCGAACGCCTCCCGCGCGGCGGAGATATCGGCGTAGGAGTGCTTGATGTCGCCCTCGCGCGGCGGGCCGTAGCGCGGTGGATTCTTATATCCCGTTAGTTCGGCCAGCATCTTGTACGTCTGGTTCAGCGTGAAGGGCTTGCCGCAGGCGCAGTTGAAGACGCGGCCCGCCACCTTTTCCGCCGGCGCGCTGGCCGCCTTCATGTTGGCCTGGACAACGTTCTCAATATAAGTAAAGTCGCGGCTCTGCTCGCCATCGCCATTGATCGTCGGCTGCTCGCGGCGCAGCATCTGCCGCGCAAACTTGGCCATCACGCCGCTATAGGGCGAGTCCGGTGCCTGACGCGGACCGAAGATATTAAAGTAGCGCAGCGCCACCGTCTCCAGACCGTACACTTCCCAGAAGCTGCGCAGGTACAGCTCGCCCGTCAGCTTCTGCACGGCGTACGGGGACAGCGGACCGGGCAGCATCGTTTCCTTCTGGGGCAGCGGGTTTTTGTTGCCATACGCCGAGGACGACGCGGCGTAGACGACGCGCTTTACGCCAGCGCTGCGTGCTCCCTCCAGCAGATTGAAGGTGCCGTCAATGTTGGCGGTGTGGCTGGTGCGGGGGTCTTTTACGGATAAGGGCACCGAAGGAATCGCGCCTTCGTGAAAGATGACATCGACGCCTTTGCAGGCCCGCGCTACGGCGGCCGCATCGCGCAGGTCCGTTTCATGCAGGTCGATGCAATCCATCAACGGGGCGAGGTTTTCCCGCTTGCCGGTGGAGAAGTTGTCCAGCGCGCGGACCGTCTCGCCGCGTTCAACCAGTGCCTGCGTCAGCCACGAGCCGATGAAGCCAGCCGCGCCGGTTACAAGATAAACAGCCATTGCCAACTCCTGTGGGGGATCCCGCGACCTGCACAGACGCAGCGGGACAGGGCAGTCAGGACAGCCGATGCACTGACATGGCCTGTTTTGGGTGCCTTCATCTTAACAACGGATCGTCGAGGATCCATGAAAAGAAATGGCAAATTCGCAAACGATGGTACTCCGGCCGATACCGTCTATCGTGAAAGCGGCAGGCGGCTGGGCGATCGCTGCCGGGGAGCCGCAAGGCTCACCGGGAGAGGAAAGGCCGATCTTCGCAGGGCAGTGTGCCGGATAAAGTCCGAAGAATGGATTGCGGCGCCTTCCTGCCCCTACTTGGCCGCCGTCCTTTGGCCCACGGGGAGTTGAGCTTTCCAGGTGCGACGCACGTTTTCTGCGGGCCGTTCTTTCGCCAACGCGCTTCCATCTACAATTGAGCCGCTGACGAGATAGACCTTGCCCGACACCGTTGAATTGCCTCCGCTCGTGGTTGTAAACGCCAGCCCATTGGTCCCCCATCGAATTAGATGGGTTGGAACTCCAGCCACATTCGTCAGGGTCAAGCTCGCGATCGGGGTAAATTTACTGATATCGAACGATTCGATCGTGAAATTCTGGCTGCCGAATTGCGCTGTGGTCTGACCAATAAAAAACGCTTTTCCAGCAGTACCGTCCGGCACCATCAGACCGGAGGCCGCAAAGGTCCCAATTACGGCCCCACTCAAAGGATCGATCACCTCTCCGTCATCATCGTAGACATCCCCGGTCGTGGCGTCGTAGTGAATGTCAGAACCGAAGCCAGGAACCAGATTGCCATAATCTATCGGAGTTCCGAAGCCTGTCGAAGTGACAGGCACGGTGTAGAAATCGAACGAAGTGGTCTCGTTGTTTGCGGCAAACATTTCGGTTCCATCTTTGCTCCACTGGATAGAGTCGTACAGGCCCGTATTGGTGTTCCGGCATCCCGACTCAATCCAGCCACACAACACATTCGGGCGGGCTGTGGCGTTGTCATAAATCAGGACTCCGCCCTCCTCTTGCGGACTAAACTGCGGAGTGCCTCGCACGACCGCCACCGTTTGGTCGGAAGCTGGATCGGCCTGCAGATCCATTGCATAGAACGGCCCGTCGATTTGGTCCGCCCCCAGAGCAATAACGACGTCGGGTTGCAGACCGGGCAGAACCATCCGCTGCACGTTGGAAGCGCCATTGAGACTGACGTAAAGGTACTTACTCGTAGAAGAGACAGAAAGAAGATTCGGCTCGCTGCCCGCAAAGGCAGAGGCTCCCAGGCGTCCGGTGCCGGGGTCTAATATCTGCACTGTGTTGCCATTCGAGCCGTCCACGCTGGGCAGCGACAAATAAATCACCTGGTTCACCGGATCCCAGGCGAGATCGTTGGCCTGAATATTCACCGCCGTGGTCCCTTGTGTCGGAGGCGGACTGATTACGAAACTCATCGCTGCAGAGACTCCCCCGCCGGGCGACGGGTTGGCCACTGTGATGGCATTGGTGCCCGGCAGGCCAAGATCGGATGCGGGAATCTGCGCGGTAAGCGACGCGGCGCTGGTATAACTCGTTTGCAAAGGAGCGCCGTTCCATTCCGCGGTTGACGTGGGGATGAAGTTGGATCCGGTAAGAGTGACGCTCAATCCTGGACTTCCGGCTGAAGCCGATGCCGGGCTGACAGAGGTCAGAATTGGAACGGGATTTGACGAGGACTGACCTCCCCCGGTGGGCCCACTCGTTCCGGCGCCAGCATTGCTTGCCCCGCCGCCACACCCCACAAGCAGGGTCAGCGCGGCAGACACTCCGAACACGAAAGTCCGTTTGACCAAAGCAGACATAGCTGAAATTAATCCTGAAGGCAACGATACAAAGCAGCACAAAGGTATCTTGACAGGCCATGGATTGCAAACAAGAAAAAGGCAGCCCATCGGCCGAACATATATATAGGGCACGGTTCCGACGGATGCGACGGTCCAAACGGATATCATTGGATCTGGCAGGCGGCTGGGCGATCGCTGCCGGGGAGCCGCAAGGCTCACCGGGAGAGGAAAGTCCGAACTCCGCAGGGCAGTGTGCCGGATAACGTCCGGGACCGGAGCGTCAAGGCTCCGGGACGGCAAGTGCCACAGAGACGATACCGCCGCAGCGGCAACGTTGCGGTAAGGGTGAAAAGGTGCGGTAAGAGCGCACCGCTCCTGGCTGCAAAGCCGGAGGCATGGTAAACCCCACACGGAGCAAGACCAAATAGGCAGGGAGTCTGCTGGCGCAAGCCACCAGACGCGTGCCGGCCCGGCGCGCCAGAACCTGCGGGTAGGTCGCTGGAGCGCGCGCAGCAATGCGCCGCCTAGAGGAATGATCGTCCTCGACAGAATTCGGCTTACAGGCCGCCTGCCACTTTCTGCAAAAATCGTGGCCCCGCTGGGCCGGACCGGAAATCCACGCCACGATGCGCCGCCCCCTGCGGGTATACTGAAGTCCACGGAGAGATGGCCGAGAGGCTGAAGGCGGCGGTTTGCTAAACCGTTATAGGGCCAAAAGCTCTATCGAGGGTTCGAATCCCTCTCTCTCCGCCATGCCGTTTCCGCACCAATTCCTCATCTGCTTCCTTAGGTTTTGCTGTCCATCCAGGGCGGGCATTCTGCGTTCCCGCGATGTGCGCTACCCTGCCAATGAAGCGCTGATTCCGCGATGGCTAAGCAAAGTGCAGGACTTCTGATGTTTCGCCGCCAAGCCGATGGCCTCGAGGTGTTCCTCGTGCATCCGGGCGGACCGTTCTGGGCGGCCCGCGACCAGGGTTCGTGGACCATTCCAAAAGGCGAATACGGCCCGGATGAAACGCCGCTGGCCGCAGCTCAGCGGGAATTCACAGAGGAGACTGGCTTCAGCGCTGCGGGTCCGTTTGCCGACCTGGGCGAGATCCGGCAGAAGAGCGGCAAGCGGGTACGGGCCTGGGCGTTTGCCGGCGACGCCGACCCCAGCCAGCTGGTAAGCAATACCTGCAAGGTTGAGTGGCCGCCCCGCAGCGGCCGCCGCATCACCATTCCAGAGGTCGACCGGGGCCGCTGGTTTCGCCTGGAAGCTGCGCGCGATTCCATTCGAGCGGAACAGCAACCCTTTCTGGATGCATTGCGCTTGCTCGAGACGCCTGATTCGCCCCTGTCACGCTGAGACACCCGGCCAGCGGTATGCAAGCGCGTGGTTTACGGCGATTGCCGCCAGCGAGAGTGTCACCAGAGTAAGCAGCTATAGCAAACCGACAAACTGCCACTCATGGTGCAGCGCGTCACCCAGAGTCCAGTACGGCCAGTGCGACAGAAGGATCGCCGAAGATCGCGCGCAAAACTCCCACGCCAGACCAAACGGCACCAGGTAAAGCGTCCGCGCGCCCAGTGCGGACCCGCGCGGCAGGCGCCGAAGCGAGCAATCGCATGCACGCCGGCCGCCAGCGGAACTGTGTGCAGCAGAACGGGCGTTATGCCAGGCCGCTCGCTGAAAAAGTCGCCAGCCATCCACGCCGTTGCTGGCATCACCCTGGGTGATCCTCGTCACAAGCATGCGGCTTTGCCAAGCGTAGATTTCGAGTCAGAAGGATCGAGTCCTCGGGGTGTCGAACGTGCCCGCAACAAGTCATCTCACGTCCTGGCAACTTCAAAAGCAGCCACACTGCCAGCGGCCGCGGGGGTGGCGGAAATGTCTGATCTTTGCAATTGCGCTGACGCTGACATGGGGTGCCGTTGGTCCTTCTGGCCGGGCGGCGTGCGATGGCGTCGCGGCGCGCCTGCGGGCAATTGCGGCGAGCGGCCGTCTGCCGGGAATGCGTTGGCCGGACTTCTCGGACTATCGCGGGCTGGTCGAGCGAACCTATCGGGAGTCGGGGTATCAGCCGTTGTGGATCGCGCAGGAAAAGCCGACGCCGCAGGCTCTGGCGATGATAGGTGCTCTGGAACAGGCCGGGCAGAAGGGTCTGGATCCTGACGACTACGATGCTGCTCTCTGGCCAGGGCGTCTGCAGCAAGTGGCAGCGACCCCCGGGGACTCTGCGGTGGTTGCCCGTTTCGATGCTGCCCTCACCATCAACGCAATGCGGTACATCTCCAACCTGCACATCGGGCGCATCAATCCCAGGCAATTTCACTTCGGCATCAGCGTTGCCAGTAAAGAGTATGACCTTCCCAAGTTTCTTGAGCAGCAGGTGGTGCACGCCTCCGACCTGCCGGCCGTCCTGCAGTCCGTCGAACCTGGGTATCCGGGCTACCTGCGCACGGAACATGCGTTGCAGCATTACCTGCAGCTGGAGCAGGCTGGCGACGGACCACGGCTACCGCCGGTGACCCACTCCGTCCATCCGGGCGAGGTGTATCCAGGCACGGCCGCTCTCGAACAGCGGCTCCTCCTGCTGGGGGATCTCCCCGAGCCCGTAGCTCTACCGGCGAACGATATTTACGATGAAGCATTGGCCCACGGCGTTGAACGATTCCAGGCGCGCCACGGATTGGACGCCGACGGGATTCTTGGCCGACGGACGCTGCATGCCCTGAACCTCCCCATCGCCCGGCGCGTGCAGCAATTGCAGGACGCTCTTGAGCGCTGGCGCTGGATGCCGGCCGATTTCTCGACCCCGCCGATCGTCGTCAATATTCCGGAGTTTGTCCTGCGCGCCTACCGCACCGGGTATCAGCGCGCACTCAAAATGAATGTGGTGGTCGGGCGGGCGCTCGAAACGCAGACGCCCATCTTTACCTCCTCGATCGAACGGATCGTCTTCCGCCCGTATTGGGATGTCCCTGTGAGTATCACCCGCGGTGAAATCGTCCCGGAGCTCCTGAAGAATCGCAACTATCTAACCGAGAAGCGCTTTGAGATCATCACCCGGCAGGGCGCACCGGTCGCGGGTGCAATGGTGAACAACCAGATGCTGGAAGATTTGCGACGCGGAAGCCTCATGGTCCGGCAGCAGCCTGGACCGGATAACGCGCTGGGACTGGTGAAGTTTATCTTCCCCAACTCGCACAGCGTCTACCTGCACGGAACCCCGGCCACGCGTCTGTTTTCACATCCCCGCCGCGACTTCAGCCACGGATGTATCCGCGTGCAACACCCGGCGGCATTAGCCGCGTTTCTTTTACGCAAGCAGCCGCCTTGGGACCTGACAAAGGTCCGGGACAGCATGCAAGCGGGACCCGATGACTCCCCGGTCGCTGTGCGGCCCCCGGTACCAGTGTTGATTCTGTACGTGACAGCCGTTGTGCAAACGGATGGTTCCGTGCATTTCTTCGACGATATTTATGGCTTTGACCGCAAGCTGAACGCAGTGCTCGCGCGAGGAATGCCCTATCCCGCCGGATGATCTCGCAGCGGGGGGCAGAGAACGGCGTTTTTGAATTTGAAGGTTTCCGGTGCTTGCGCGCCTCCTGGCGCAGGCCAGGAAGGAGCCCACCATGGCAGCATTTACACCGAAGCAAATCCTTTGTCCGATCGATGCCGGTCCCGACTCCCCCGCCGTGTTGCAATGGGCGCGGCGCATCGCCACCCAATTCGGTGCGGCTGTGACCATCCTTTATGCAGACTGGTTGGAGGTGCCATCCTACTTCACCGATGCGCAAATGGCTTTGCTGCAGGCGGAGGTCGTCCGGCAGCGGCGCGACTTCAAACATGAGCTTCACGCCCTGGGAGGCTCGAATCTAGGACCGGATGTGCCTTTTACAGTCAGCGTTCGTCAGGGACGGCCGGTCGATGTCATCAGCGATTTTCTCCGCAATCACCCGGCCGACCTGATCGTCATGGGTAGTCATGGGCACAGGGGAGTTGCCCGGCTGCTGCTTGGCTCCGTGGCCGAGCATGTCGTGCGGACGGCCACCTGTCCCGTGCTGATCGTGAAAGAGCATGGCCCTGCTCAGCCGGTCGCACAGGGAGCGCAGGTTCTTTGTCCGGTGAACCGGACCCAGGGGGCGCGCAATGCCGCGTCGCTGGCGCGTGAGTTGTCGTCAGCCATGGGCGCCCGGCTCACCCTGGTTCACGTGCTGGAGCCAGAGGTCCCCGCCGCGATGGAAGGTGCGACGTCATGGTGCCAGTGGATCGGCGCCTCGGATGCCGGCGATACATGCCAGGCCTCGGAGATCGCCGTGCATGGCGATCCAGCCGAGCAGGTGCTGCTCTTCGCCAGCCGGCACGGCATTTCTCTCATTGTCGTTGCCGCCACGCACCACCCGTTCCTGGCCACGTCGATTCTCGGCAGAACTTCTCTGCGCATCATGCGGCACAGTGCCATTCCGGTGCTGCTGGTGCCCTATCGTCAGGCGACGGAAGAACTCCATCCCGGCACGCCCCAGCTACCGGCAGAGCAACGTTGAGTGGCCGCCCTGCGGCGGCCGCCGCATCGCTATTCCAGAGGTCGATCGGGGCCGCTGGTTCTCCATGGAGGAGGCGTACACCTATATCCGCGACGAACAGCGAACGTTTCTGCGGGAGTTGGCGGCGCTGCGTGCGCAGGGAAAACTCGCGTGATTCGCACCTAAAATCCGTCAGTGTCCGTATCCTGAATCCTGCTCGCTCACTTTACCGCGGAACATGGAATAGGACGTGATGAAGTAGAGCAGCGCGAGCAGGATGCCGAACGTCCACCACAACAGTCCTACATGAAGAGCATATGGACCAGCCATCGCCTCTTGGATTGTGATGTCGCGCGTGGCGTCGGTTGAAGAAGGTAACAGTCGCGGATACAAACCAGCGGCAGCGCCTACGAGCATGAAAATCAGGTAACCGCATGAGGCCAGAAAAGCGCCTAATGCGTTGCGCCCGACTAGATAGCGCATCGCTGCCAAAGCCCCAACCACGGCGACAGGAATGATGAACAGTATGGGGTAGTGCTCGTAGTTGTTGAGTACCGCGGGACGCACAATCATCGTCGCCGGAACGCTGATACCTGTAATCACCAGCAGCGCGGGCCACAGCCGGCGCACGGCTCGCACGGCTTTTGCCTCCAAATCTCCCGACACCTTGACGGCCAGCCAGAGAGCCCCGTGCACCGCCAGTGCCACCAGCGCCACCAGTCCGCCAATAACGGTGTACCAGTCCAGAATGCCCGGCTTTGCCCCTGGCAGCCAGTCCGTCCACAGCGGCAAAAAGAAGTAGTGGTCTGCGCCCAGCGGGACACCACGAATCACATTGGCCAGCGCCGCTCCGAAAAAGACTGCCAGCAGGGCGCTCGCCACAAAAAAGCAGCCATCAAAAAACGTGCGCCACACCTCGTCATCAATGTGCATGCGCAGCTCCAGCCCTACGCCGCGCAGAATCAGCAGCCACAGCACGATCATTAACGGGAGATAGAACCCGCTGAACGAGGACGCATAGAGGAGTGGAAACGCAAAATACAGCGTCCCTCCAGCCGCCAGCAGCCACACTTCATTGCCGTCCCACACCGGCCCGATGGAGCGGATCATGAGACGCCGCTGCTCTTCAGTGTTTGCGAGAAGCGGAAACAAGATGCCTACGCCGAGATCGAACCCATCCAGGACGACATACGCCGTCAGCATCACGGCCACGATCCAGAACCAGACAAATCCCATGGCAGGCCCCCTTTATGCGGTCAGCGTTAGTGGCGCAAGTTTCGCATCTTCCATCTCAGGCCCGGCTTCAATCAGCCGGTAAACCAGAATGATCCAGAGAATCGAAAGCACGGAATACATTCCCAAGAACCCCAGCAACGTGAATAACGTATTCCCCGCCGATACATGCGTTGAGTATCCCTGCGAGGTGCGAAGCAGGCCGTACACCAGCCAGGGCTGGCGGCCGATCTCCGTCGTCATCCACCCCGCGGTAGTGGCAATGTAGGGCAGCGGGAAGCTCAGCAGAATCGGCCACAAAAGCCATCGCGTCTGGTAAAGCCGGCTGCGCCATAGGGCAAAAGCAGCGGCCGCCATCAGCAGCAGAAACCACGTCCCCAGCCCGGCCATGATGTGGTAGCTGTAAAACAGCAGCGGCAGCGCGGAGGGCCACTGGTCGCGCGGAAACTGGTCCAGACCCTTCACCTCTGCCGCGGTGGTGCCATAGATCAAAAAGCTCAGCACCTTGTTCACAACGATTGGATTGTCGATGTGCTGCGTCGTCTCATCCGGTTGGCCAATCAGCACGATGGGCGCACCCGCTTCGGAGTGAAACAGCCCTTCCATTCCAGCGATGGCCGCCGGCTGATGCTGCGCGGCGAACTTGCCCTGCAGGTCGCCGGTCGGGAATATCTGCAGGGCACAGGAAATGAGACCCGCGACAACGCCCATCTTTACGAAGAGCCGGCCGGAGGCCTCATGTTTCCGCGCCAGCAAATAGTAGGCGCCGGTTGCGGCCACAACAAACGACGCTGTGACTACGGCTGCACACATATTGTGCGCATACTCACGCCACGCCCACGGATTGAACAGCAAACCGGTGAAGCTGGTTACGTCATATGTACCGTTGGGCAAGATGCGGTACGCCACGGGATGCTGCATCCATGCGTTCGTGACGATGATGAAAAAACCTGAGATCCATGAGCCCAGCCACACCATGGCCGCGGCACCCACATGCGCCACGCGGGAAAGCCGCTTTTCGCCGAACAGAAACAGGCCGAGGAATGTCGATTCCAGAAAGAACGAGAACACACCCTCCATGGCCAGCGGCTGTCCGATCACGCCGCCGGTCAGGCGCGAAAACTCTGACCAGTTGGTGCCGAACTGAAACTCCATGGGAATGCCCGTCACAACGCCGAGCAGAAAATTGATCGCGAAGATCTTCGCCCAGAAGCGTGCGGCCTGGTTCCACGCCTCGCCGCCAGGCCGGAGGCTCAGTACCTTCATAATGACGATCAGCAGCGCAAGCCCCATCGTCAGCTGTGGAAACAGATAGTGAAACGTGATGGTGAAGGCGAAGTGAATGCGGTCCAGAAGCAGAGTATCCATGCCAGCTTCTCCCCTGCACGAAGCGGCGCGGATGTGCGTCGCTTCGACAACGTAGTGTAGCGCACACATCCGGCAGACAGATGCTCGGTCCTGCATTCGACGATAATGAGAACTGAGCGATGCGCAAAGACTTTGAAGCAGCAATCCGGCTGTTACGCACCGGTGAGAGCGCTGATGCGGAGCGCGCTCTCGCGCTGTTGCAGGGGACGCTCGTCTCGTTCGGCATCAAGCTCTGCGGCCAGCGGGAAGACGCCGAGGACACAGCGCAGGATGTGCTGATGAAGGTGCTGCCGCATCTCGAAAATCTGAAAGACCCGCAGGCGCTTTCCACCTGGCTCTACACCGCGGCGAAAAATCGCTGCTGGGAGGGCCGCCGCCGCGCCACGTACCGCAACGCCGTCGCGCTTGAGGATCTGCTGCCTGACCGCGCGGAACTGCAGGCTCTACTGCTCACCGACCCGGGTGCCAATCCAGAACAGCAGCTGCTGCGCCGCGAAGATCAAGGCATGGTGCATCGCGCTGTGCTGGCATTGCCGCCCATGTACCGGCTGGTCCTGGTGCTGCATGACATGGAAGAGCTGGACACAGAGACGGTCGCGAAGATTCTTGGGCTGCAGCCCGGCACGGTTCGAGTACGGCTGCATCGCGCCCGCCTGCTGCTGCGGCAGGCGATGAGCCGCCTGCTCGAAGGCCGGCCACAGCCGAAGGCGCGGCAGACGAAGACGCGGCAGACGAAGGCGCAGAGCCGCCCGAAGGATTGCCTGGAGATCTTCGGCAACCTCTCGGAATATCTTGACGGCCGTATGCCCGCTGAAGGTTGTGACCGCATGCGCCAGCACATCGAGGGCTGCCCTTCCTGCGTTGCATTCATTCAGGATCTGAAGCGGGCCATCGACCGCTGCCGCGCCCTCGATGTCTGCCCGGACCGTGAGACGCAGCCCATGCTCCGCCGCCTGCTGACCCAGGAATACCTGCGCCTGAAAAATTCTTCCGCAAACCTGTAACACTTCCGCGCCTGCCCTCGTTTCAGGCAGTGACGGCTTCTTTGCAAACCATTCTTCCCCCAGCAGAGGCCGCCGTCCGAGGCTCCTGAACCATGAAACGCGCTTTGATCTTTCGATGGCTGGCGTTCGCGCTGCCATCTCTTCTTCCATTGACGGCGCTGCCGCAGCAGTCCACGCTGACGCTGCGGCAGGCCATTGACCAGGCGCTGGGGCAGAATCCGCAGATCACCCTGGCCGATGCCGACATGGACGCAGCGCGCGCCGGGCTCTCTCTGGCCCACAGCGCATGGCTGCCGCAGTTGCACGCCGTTGAGGACATCTCCCGCGGGGACGACCCGGTGTATGTTTTTGGCAGCCGGCTGCGCCAGCAGCGCTTTACGCAAAGTAACTTTTCGCTCAACTCGCTCAATCGCCCCACGCCGCTTGGGAACTATGCCAGCCGCCTCACCGGGCAGTGGATGCTGTTTAACGGATTCTCCACGCAGCGGCAGACACGCGCGGCGAAGCTGGGCGTTTCGAGCGCAACCTACGCCAAAGATGCTGCCAGCCAGGCGGTGATGTTTCAGGTGGTGCAGGCGTACCAGGCGGTTCTGTATGCGCAGCGGCAGGCCGCAGTCGCGCAGCATCAGCAGAAGACGGCCGATGCGCTGCTGCAGGATGCCCAGACGCGCGTACACGCCGGGCTTGCGGTGGACTCGGACCTGCTCGCCGCGCAGGTGAATGACTCCGCCCGGAAGCAGGAGGCGATCAACGCCGAGGGGAATCTGCAGACCGCATGGGCGGAGCTGGCAGCCGCCATGGGTGCGCTGCACGCAACGCAGCCATCGCTCGAGCCGCTAAAGGCGCGCAGCTATCCTGCGGAAGATCTTGCCGCCGACATTGCGGCAGCGCTCAAGACCCGGCCGGACCTGAAGGCGCTGGCCCGGCAGAATGCCGCCGCGCAGCAGGCGGTAAAGGCCGCGCGCGGAGACTTCTTCCCGACGCTGAGCGCCTACGGAAATCTTGAGACCGACCGGCCAAGCTTTGCCGGAGCAGGCGGCAACAACTGGGTCGCGGGCGCACAGCTCAGCCTGGACATTCTGCCGCTGGGCAAGCGCGCGCATCTTGCGCAGGCGCGGGCCGCGCAGGAAAAAGCTGCAGCCGAGCAGCGCGCGCAGGAGCTGGCGATTCGGCTGGCCGTCAGCCGTGCCTATGCCGCGCAGCAGTCGGCGCAGCAGTCGCTCGCCACCAGCCAGGCCGCTATGCGTCAGGCCACAGAAAGTCTTCGCATCCTGCGCAACCGCTATAACGCGGGCCTGGCGACCATGACCGATCTGCTGCGCGGCGAAGATGCGCTGCGGCAAAGCGAAACCAATTACTGGCAGGCCGTCTACGGCAACACCGTCGCTTACGCCAGCCTGCTGTACGCCACCGGCCGGCTCACGCCGGACTCCGCGGAGACCCTGCAATGAAGCACGTTCTTTCTCTTTCGCTCATCTGTCTGCCTCTGCTGGTGGCGGGTTGTTCCCGTGCCAGTCAGCCAGCGCCGTCACAACCGCCGTCTGTGCAGGCTGCGGTGGTCACCAGCGCCGCCTCCAACCAGCCGCGCCTGCTGCAGACCCCCGGAACCGTTCACGCCAAAGAAACGGCCATCATTTCCGCGCAGGTGCCCGCAACCATCGAACAGGTGCTGGTGCAGCCGGGCGCGCGCGTTCGCGCCGGGCAGACACTGGTAACGCTGAACAGCGCCGCCATGCACGCCGGGGTGCAACAGGCGCAAGCCGCGGAGACGGCCGCCGAGCAGCAGATGCTGGCTGCGCAGACGCAGGCCTCACTGGCTGCGCAAACGCTGGCGCGCTATCAGCAGTTGAAGGCACAGAACAGCGTGAGCCCGCAGGAGTTTGACGAGGTGCAGCAGCACGCGCAGGCGGCGCAGCGGCAGGTGGCCGCCTACGCGGCGCAGCGCCAGCAGGCCGCCGCGGCCGTGGCTGCGGCGCGCACGCAGCTGGGGTACACCACGCTGCGCGCACCCTTTGCCGGCATCGTGACAGCGCGCATGGCAGACCCCGGAACACTGGCCGCGCCGGGCGTGCCCCTGCTGCAGATCGACCGCGATGGCCCGCTGCAGGTCTACACCAATGTGGACGAATCGCTGATCGGCAGCCTGCACCCCGGCATGCGACTGCCCGTGACGACAGGCGAGGACACGATGAGCGCCCTGGATGGCACCGTGGCAGAGATTACGCCCGCCGCCAACGACGCCAGTCACAGTTTTCTGGTCAAGCTGAACCTGCCCGCGACCTCTCACCTGCGCGCGGGCATGTACGTTACTGTCGGCATTCCCGCTGGCAGCCAGCCAATGATTCTCATTCCGCAATCCGCCCTGATGACGCGCGGCGCGCTCACCTGCGTCTATGCGCTCGACGCCAACGGCGTCGCGCAACTTCATTACGTTACTGCCGGCCGCCGCGTCGGCAATCAGGTGGAGATTCTCTCCGGCGTCACACCCGGAGAGACGCTGGTCGACCAGCCCGGCGACCGTGATCTGGCGGGCAAGCGGATCGTCGCCAGCACCGAGGCGCAGCCATGAAACACGAAGCCCATGGCATCGCCGGCCGTCTGGCGCAGGACTTCATCAATTCCAAGCTCACGCCATTGCTTGTGGTGGCGTCGCTGGTGATGGGCATGTTCGCTGTGCTCGCCATCCCGCGCGAAGAGGAGCCGCAGATCGTCGTGCCCATGCTCGACGTGATGACGGCCATGCCCGGCGCCTCGCCGCAGGAGGTGGAGCAGCGCGTCACCAATCCCATCGAGAGCCTGCTCTACCAGATTCCGGGCGTGGACTATGTTTACTCCATCTCCAGCCCCGGCCAGAGCCTGGTCATCGTGCGCTTCCGCGTTGGCACTCCGGCGAATGATGCGCTGGTGAAGGTCTACAGCAAGCTCTATGAGAACAACGGCCACCTGCCGCCGGGCACCTCGCAGCCGCTGGTCAAGGCGCGCTCGATCAACGATGTCCCGATCCTGGCGCTGACGTTGTGGGGCGCGCATTACAACGCCTTCCAGCTCCGCCAGATGGCGGACGAGGTGCAGCACACCATCCGCCAGATTCCTGACGTGTCGGAGACGATGGTGATTGGTGGTCAGCCGCGCGCCATGCGCGTGGTGCTCGACAGCGCCCGGCTGGCAGCGTTCGGCCTCTCGCCGTCCGATGTCGTACAGCGGCTACAGGCTGCCAATGCGCGTCTGCAGGCGGGCGAGTTTGCCGAAGGCAATCAGGAGATTCGCGTGGATGCGGGCAATCTCTTCCGCGACTCGCAGGATCTGGCGAACACTGTCGTCGGTGTGGACCACGGCGCGCCCATCACGCTCCGCGCGGTTGCGGACCACATTACGGATGGCCCGGCCGAGCCGCAGGATTATGTCCTGTATGGCACCGCCCAGGCCGGCGCGCACGGCGCGCCTGTCAAAGACTATCCCGCTGTCACCCTGACCGTGGCCAAACGCAAGGGGACCAACGCCACCGACCTGGCCAACGCCATCCTGGCACGCGTGCAGCAGATGCGCGGCGTCAAGCTGCCGGCCGACCTCACCATCAGCACCACGCGCAACTATGGCGCCACGGCGGAGGAAAAATCCAACACGCTGCTCAAGCATCTGGTGCTGGCCACGCTCTCGGTCACACTGCTGATCGCGCTGTTCCTCGGCTGGCGGGAGTCAGGTGTAGTGCTGCTGGCGATTCCCGTCACGCTGGCGCTCACCATGGTCATCTTTTATCTGCTGGGCTATACGCTCAACCGCGTCACGCTGTTTGCGCTCATCTTCAGCATCGGCATCCTTGTCGATGACGCGATCGTGGTAGTCGAGAACATGGTCCGGCACTTCCGCATGCCGGTCAACGCGCGCCGCCCGCTCAGCGATGTTGCCGTTGAAGCAGTCGCCGAAGTCGGCAATCCGACCATCCTCGCCACCTTTACCGTCATCGCGGCCATTCTTCCCATGGCCTTCGTGCGCGGGCTGATGGGGCCGTACATGCGGCCCATCCCGGTTGGCGCCTCCGTGGCCATGCTGTTCTCCCTGGTGGTCGCCTTCGTGGTGTCCCCGTGGGCGGCGCTGCGTCTGCTGGGCCGCAAACATCTGGCAGGTGCGCACACTCTTGAGCCGGAATCCGAAGGCTGGCTGACGCGCTTCTATCGCCGCGTTATGAATCCGCTGATTCGCAGCGCACGCATCCGGTGGATGTTTCTCGGCGTTGTCGTGCTGCTGCTCCTGCTGGCCTGCGCGCTGGTGCCCATGAAGCTGGTGCTGGTCAAGATGCTGCCGTTCGATAACAAGAGCGAGTTTCAGGTCATCATCAATATGCCGGACGGCACGCCGCTCGAACAGACCACGAGCGTCGCACAGGCGCTGGGCGCGTATCTCGCCACGCAACCGGAGGTTGAGAATTACCAGATCTACGCCGGCACCTCTGGCCCGTTCAACTTCAATGGCCTCGTGCGCCACTACTATCTGCGGCAGCAGCCCAACCAGGCAGATATCCAGGTCAACCTGCTGCCTGCCGACAAGCGCAGCGCGCAGAGCCACGCCATTGCCCGCCGCATGCGGCCGGCGCTGGACCGCATCGGAGCAAAATACGGTGCGCGTCTGCAGGTCTCGGAAGTTCCGCCGGGTCCGCCGGTGCTGCAGACCCTCGTCGCCGAGGTCTACGGCCCCAGTCTGAAGGAGCAGACCAGCATCGCCCGGCAGATCAAACACATCTTTCAACACACGCCGGGCGTTGTGGACACCGACTGGTACATGCAGGATCCGCAGACGCAACTCAACTTCCACGTGGATGAGACCAAGGCTGCGCTGCACGGCATTCCTGTCTCAGAAGTCGCGCAGGCGCTGGCTCTTGCCACCTCCGGCGCACAGGCCGGCCTGCTGCATGTGCCGGATGCCCGCGAAGCGGTGCCAACCATCGTGCAGTTTGAACGCAGTGAGCGCTCCTCGGAGCAGGGTCTTGAAAATATCCGCCTCCGCGCCGCTGACGGCAGCCTGATCTCGCTGCGCGAACTGGTGGATGTGCAGCGCACTACGCTGCAGCCCGACATCTATCACAAGAACCTGAAGCGTGTGGTCTATGTGACCGGCGACGTGGCGGGCGCGGAAGAAAGCCCGGTCTACGCCATACTCGCCATGAATCATGCGCTCGACCGGTTGCAGCTTCCCGATCATCTGCCGCTGGCCCGCTACAACTCTGTCCAGCCAAAGTCGACCGACCACTACTCGATGAAGTGGGATGGCGAGTGGCAGATCACGATTGAAGTCTTCCGTGACCTCGGTCTGGCCTTCGCCGCCGTGCTCATCCTCATCTACGTGCTGGTGGTCGGCTGGTTCAAGTCCTTCACGGTGCCGCTGGCCATTATGTTGCCAATTCCTCTAACGCTGGTCGGCATCCTGCCCGCGCACGCAATTCTGGGCGCGTTCTTTACCGCCACTTCGATGATCGGCTTCATTGCCGGCGCTGGCATCATCGTCCGCAACTCCATCATCGTGGTGGACTTTATCGAATTGCGACGGCGCCAGGGCATGCCGCTGGCAGAAGCGGTGATCGATGCGGGCGCAGTGCGCCTGCGGCCTGTGCTGCTGACTGCGGCGGGCGTCATCGTGGGCGCCAGTGTAATTCTTGCCGATCCCATCTTCCAAGGCCTCGGCCTCTCGCTGATCGCTGGCGGCGTCGCCTCAACCTTTCTCTCGTGGCCGGCCGTGCCCGTGCTGTATTACATGCTCAACGCGCGGCACGAAAAGGCCACACTATCGGCTCCATCGGAGCATCCGGAGGTAACTGTATGACCGTAGAACGTGCTGTTCGTCTGCTTGCAGGAATCATCGTGCTGGCTTCCGTTGCGCTGGCGCATTGGGTCTCGCCCAACTGGCTGTGGCTCACCGCTTTTGTTGGCCTCAACCTGTCGCAGTCGGCCCTTACCAACTGGTGCCCCGCTATGACCATCTTCAAGTGGCTGGGGCTCCCACAGGGCGACGCCGTCTGCCGTCCTGTGTAGTTGCGGCGAGGCAGTATGGCAGCGGGTGGAATCTCAATTCGGACGATCGACAGGCTCAAGAATGAGGTCTATCGTCAGATGCTGCGGTTGGAGGCTGGATACGCTGCTGCAGCCCCGCTGCTATGCGTCGCGCTGCTGCAGGCGTGGAGTGCTTTTGAAACGCAGCCGTTCGAATGTGAGTGCCGGCGGTGGCTGCGCCGTATATCGCCGGTCTGTATCGGCATGATCGCGCCGGGCTGCGCGGGGAACTTTTCCGCCACGTCTTCGCCGCAGCGAACGGCAACCCAAGCGACCAGGAAGTCTCTCGAAAGGACTCGAAACAATGACAAAGCATGAACGTAGATTCGATCCGTCCCGCGCTGCACTGCTGGATGATCCGCAGCGCATGGAATGGCTTCCGATCGGCGAAGTACTGGCGGCGCTGCATCTTCATCCCGGTCAGTCTGTCGCCGACATCGGCGCTGGAACCGGCTACTTCACGCTGCCGATGGCCGCTGCTGTGGGCGGAGGCGGCGTGCTCTACGCGGTCGATGTTTCCCCGGAGATGCTCGATCATCTTCGCCGCAAGCTGACGGCTGCGAACCGGACGAACGTGCAGTGCGTGGAGGCGGAAGCCGCTGCCACCGGGCTGCCCGACGCCAGCGTCGATCTGGTGTTTCTGGCAAACGTCTGGCACGAGTTTGACGATCAGGCCGCAGTGCTCCATGAGGCACAACGGCTGCTGCGGCCGTCCGGCCGCGTGGCCATTCTGGACTGGCGACCCGACGTGGAGCGCGAACCCGGGCCACCACTCGCGCATCGCGTGGCGCGTTCTGCTGCAGAGGAGACGTTGCGCGCCCATGGATGGCAACTGCAGACCAGCCGCAACGTCGGACGATACTCGTGGCTGATTATGGCGCAACCTACCGCAACTGACCGCGCAACAAGCCCCGCGCAGAACGGGAAAGAAGGGATGTAAGTATGCAGGTCAATATTCAGCAACTCGAAGGGTTTCGCTTCAATATCCGCAGCCGCTCCCACGAAATCATCGCAGACCAGCCGGAAGAGGGTGGCGGCAGCGATCGCGGAATGACGCCATCCGAGCTTTTACTGGCGTCGCTGGGGTCGTGCGCGGCGTACTACGCCGCCGCCTACCTCCATACGCGAAAGCTGGCAAACACTGGCGTTTCTGTGAGCGTGACCGCCGAAAAACTCAAGGAACCGGCTCGCCTCGGGAATTTCATTGTGAAAGTTGTCTGTCCGGTACCACTGGATGCAGCCCATGAGAGTGCTCTGCTGCGTGCTGTTCATCAATGTCTTGTGCATAACACGTTGCTTTCATCACCACAGATTGACATCCGTCTGGAAGCAACGCCAGCGGCCAGCTAGTCGAGTACACAAAAGGGGGGATTGGCAGCTATGACAAGGATCGTCGTATTGGGCGCAGGCGTTTCCGGGCATACAGCAGCCGCATTCCTGAACAGGTGGCTTGGAAAGGATGCGGCGGTCACCGTCATTTCGCCGAATCCTGATTACAACTGGCTACCTTCGAACATATGGGTGGGCCTGGGCCGCATGGCACCGAAAGATGTGCTGGTCCCTCTGGCGCCGATTTATGAGCGCGTCGGCATTGAGTTTAAGCAGGCGCGTGCCCTGGGTATTTTCCCCCACGGTAGCGCTGCACTCGACAAGCCACATGTTGAGATCGAATCTACCGGTGACAAGCAGCCGGGCACCAGGGAGTTGGTTGCATATGACTTTCTGATCAATGCGACAGGGCCCAAACTGCAGTTTGAAGCCACAGAAGGGCTTGGGCCTGCCGGGCATTCCCTCTCGGTTTGCACGGCGGATCATGCGGAACACACAGCCAAGGTATTTTTCTCCCACATACAGGCGATGAAAGCGGGCGCGCGCCGGCGTTTTGTCATAGGAACCGGCCACGGAACCTGTACGTGCGAGGGAGCAGCTTTCGAATACGCCGTCAATCTGGAATTCGAATTGCGTCGGCATGGCGTCCGCGATAAAGCGGAAGTTATCTATCTATCGAACGAGTACGTCCTGGGTGACTTCGGCATGGGCGGCGCCTATATCCGCCGCAACGGTTACAACACGCCAATCAACATCTTTACGGAATCTCTGTTCGCCGAGCGCGGGATTGATTGGATATTGCGCTCTCATGTGCAAAAAGTTGAAGCTTCCAGGCTCTGGTACAAGAACCTGGACGGCGAGGAACATGAGTTGCCGTTTGATATGGCAATGCTCCTGCCCCCATTCTCCGGCGTAGGACTGAAGGCGTACGACCGAAGCGGAGCCGACATCACTCATCGGCTCTTTGCCCCGAACGGTTTCATGCGAGTAGACGCCGACTACAGCCCGAAGCCTTTCCAGCAATGGAGTGCACAGGATTGGCCGCGGGTATATCAGTCGCCGGAGTTCAGCAACATCTTTGCCGCCGGCATTGCATTTGCTCCGCCGCATGCCATTTCAACTCCTCGCACTACGAAAGATGGCACGCCCATTTTCCCAGCACCCCCACGCACCGGAATGCCTTCAGCCAGCATCGGAAAAGCTGTCGCGCGCAGCATTCGGGATTCGATCGAGGGAAAACCGGCTCCCTTACACGCAGCGTCCATGGCTGAAATGGGAGCGGCATGTATTGCATCGACCGGTACCGGTCTGCTGCGCGGATCAGCCGCATCGATGACGGTCTTCCCGATCGTTCCTGATTTCGAAAGATACCGTGAATATGGACGTGATCTGAGCTTGACGGCTGGGGAGATCGGATTAGCCGGCCACTGGATCAAACATTTGCTCCACTACATGTTTCTATACAAGGCTCGACTGCGTCCCGGCTGGGCCGCCATACCGGAGTGACATCATGAACAAGCCGAATCCTTCTTCGCACCTTCCGGCTCCGATGGCAATATCCGCGTACGCTACGCGGCCCACACGATTCACGTTATTTTTGCGCGAGTTTTTGCCATGGCAGCTTATTCGTTTCGCCGTGATCAACCTGAAAATTGTCAGGATGACACTGCGCAACGAACGGTCGCACTGATTACTTGCTGACAGGCTCCATCCCGCTGATCGTAAAGCGGGCCGTCTCCCCGGGTGTGGCTCCGCTGTTAGCCGGTGACTGGCCGCCGGCAAACAGCCGATATGTGCCGGCGCGAATGACGCGCCGTCCGTCCGCGTCCACTTCGCTCAGCATTCGCGGCGGCACAGTAAAGCTCACCGTGCGGCTGCCGTGCGCTGCCACATGGACGCGCTGAAAGCCGATCAGTTGCCGCAGTGGGTAGCCCTGGCCGCTGGGCGAAATCAGATAAAGCTGTGCTACCTCATCACCCGCAGTCTTGCTGTCGTTGGTCACCGTAACGTGCGCACTTAAAGGCTGACCGGCCGGAATTGCGGACGAATCCAGTTTCAGGTTCGAGTACGCAAACTTCGAATAGCTCAGCCCATAGCCAAATGGATAGAGCGGCGTGCCGGTGAAGTAGCGGTAGGTACGGTTCTTCATGCTGTAGTCGGTAAACGGCGGCAGTTGTGCGTCCGACTTGTAAAACGTCAGCGGCAGCCGCCCGGAAGGATTCACTGCACCCGTCAGCACATCGGCGATTCCCTCGCCCCCAGCTTCGCCGGGATACCACGCCTCCAGCAGTGCACCCGCATGCTGGCTTGACCAGTTCACCGCTACAGCGCTGCCGCTCATCAGCACCACCACCAGCGGCTTTCCGGTGGCGCCCAGCGCGTGCAATAGATCCTGCTGCACCGCCGGCAGATCGATACTCGTGCGGTCGCCGCCGCTGAAGCCCTGAACGTGCAGCGGCATCTCTTCGCCTTCGAGGCGCGGCGACAGGCCCACAAACGCGACGATCACGTCCGCCTGTTTCGCCGCCTGCACAGCCTGCTCGCGCAGGACATCGGCCGGCGCCTGCCACTCCAGCGTGATGCCAGCACCGAACAGCGGCGCCGCAAAACTGTACTCGATCCGGATCGCGTGCGGACGCGTGTTGTCCAGGGCCATCTCCGCCTGTGGGCCGCCGCGCTTTCCAGCGCTTGCAGCAATCTCTTTCCCGTCCAACCAAAGTCGCGCGGTTGCCTTGCCGCCGCAATCGCCGCATCCTGTGCGCAGCCGCAGAGAATACTTTCCCGCCGCCGGCGGCACAAAAACTCCCGTCCAGCGGACGCTGAATCCTGTTCTCGGCAGTGGGGCCACGGGGCTGGCCGCATCCCAGTCGAATTCAACCTGCGGGTCGAC